>NZ_JBJDRE010000001.1:0-522621 GCF_044987315.1 Devosia sp. ZW T5_3 | reverse complement strand
GAAACGGTTCAGTCAGCAGCACCGGCTATGGCCTGGGCGGATCACTGACTTGGTATGGCGCGGGCGGCTTTTACCTCGATGCCCAGGCAAACTTGACCTGGTATGACAGTGCGCTTGCTTCCTCGACGGCGGCGACCGGTCTGGTATCGGGCAATGGCGGCTTTGGCTATGCAATCGGCGTGGAGGCCGGCCAGCAGGTCGCGCTCAACCAGAACTGGTCGATCACGCCCCAGGCGCAGCTGACCTATTCCGACGTCAGCTATGATGGTTTCACCGATGCCTTCGGCGCCGCCGTTTCGCTGGCCGAGGGCGATGACCTCACCATCCGGCTGGGCCTTTCGGCCGACTACCAGGACGCCTGGATCGATGAAACCGGCGACACCAGCCGTCTGCATGCCTATGGCATTGCCAATCTCTACTATGACGTCCTTCCCGATAGCAGGACCGACCTTGCCGGAGTGGAGCTTGTCAACACACAGGACAATCTGTGGGGCGGCTTAGGGATCGGCGGCACATACGCCTGGGGCGACGACAAATACGCCATCCATGGCCAGGCCGGCGTCAACACAAGTCTGGTCAATTTCGGCAGCAGCTACAGCCTTGCCGGTACCGCCGGGCTCACCGTCAAGTTTTAGGGCCTGAGACCCAGCGATCTTCCCAAGATGTTGGCGCACAGAGGCCTTGCGGTCTCCAATTTAGTGGGTATCGGAGGAACATGAGCACCTCCAATACCGTCTTGTTATGGTCGAGCCGCTGGCCGCAGCGGTTCGGCCGGCTCCAGGAACACCTTGTCGCCTGTGTCGAGCCCAGCGCCCTCAGATGCCAGAGGAAAGCCGCCGTATAGCGCCGCGCCGCCTGCCCCTCAATCTCGGTGACAAGGCCGCGTAGCCGCTGGTGCCTAACTTGACGCTAGCGGTCATCGTATATTCCGCGGGCGGTCTGCGACGCCCATAGCGATCCTTACCGGTCAACGACCCAACGGACGGCCACCCCGAGTCGCTGTCCTCCCTATCCGAGCTCAACTCATCTCCGCTTGCACAGACACAAGCGGTTATCCTGCCCGACCGAAGTCGTCCTCGGTGCGCACAATGTCGTCCTCGCCCAGGTAGGAGCCGGTCTGAACCTCGATGAGTTCGAGTTCGATCTTTCCCGGATTGGCAAGGCGGTGGGTGCAGCCTAGGGGCAAGTAGATAGACTGGTTTTCCGTCAACAGCGAAATCTGACCATCTATCGTCACCTCGGCAGTGCCCCTGACCACGACCCAGTGCTCGGAGCGGTGAAAGTGCTTTTGTAGAGACAGCTTCTTACCCGGTTTGACAAACAGACGTTTGACCTGGAAGCGTTCGGCCATCAACACCGAAGAATAACCACCCCATGGGCGGTAGGCGGTTTTATGAGTCTCGGTCAACGCGACCGTGGCCGGATCGGCTTTGAGCTGCTTAACCAGCCCCCCAACTTGCTGCGCCTGGGAAAGTCGGCCGACAAAGATTGCGTCCTGACTTGCTATTACGGCGACGTCGTCGAGCCCGTCGACTACGACGTGGGCCCCATCCGTCAATACCATAGAGTTGCTGGTCCTCGACAGCAGCGCCGATCCGCGCACCACATTGCCATCGTTATCGCGCGCATGCGCTCCCCAAACCGCGTCCCACGAACCGAGGTCCGACCAGGCAAAACGGACCGGGAGCACAGCGGCCTTTGTCGTCCTTTCAAAGATGGCATAGTCCACTGAAATACTGGGCGCGGCTTCGAACGCGCCAGGGTCGAGCCGAACGAAGTCGAGATCAGACCGAGCCAGATCGACCGCCTGTCGAGCGGCCGCGGCCGTTTCGGGGGCCAAAGCCTCGCATTCCTCAATGAATGTCTTAGCAGTGATCATGAACATGCCCGAATTCCAGACATAACCGCCTTCGGTTAGGAACCGCTCCGCAGTGGCGAGATCAGGCTTTTCAACAAAGCGACCAACCTGACTGGCGCCTGTGGGCAATGTCTCGCCCACGGCGATATAGCCGTAGCCGGTTTCCGGACGGGTCGGAACGATACCAAAGGTCACCAGCCACCCCGCTCGCGCTGCCGCCTCAGCGGCGCCAACCGCGCCGTAGTACTCGGCATCAGCGGAAATTGCATGATCCGACGCCAGAATGTGGAGAACCGCCTCGGGATCTGTGTCCAAAACGAAATAGGCAGTCGCGGCAATGGCCACCGCGGTGTTGCGCGCCACAGGCTCGAGCAGGATCGCGCCGGGTGTCACGCCGACCTCCTGAGCCTGTTCAGCGGCCATAAAACGGTAATCGGCATTGGTCACCACGATCGGAGCGCCATAGCGGTCCGAGCCGGCCAGGCGCTCCAGCGTCCGCTGATACAATGAGCGATTACCCATAAGCTCAATAAACTGCTTGGGCCGAGCCGCTCTAGACATCGGCCAAAGACGCGTACCCTGACCACCGGCAAGAATGACGGGAACTATTTTTCTCATGAGGGCCTCTGCCATGGGGAGATGTCAACCTTCAGGCTGTTCATCACTGCCATCGTTTGACTATTTTACATTAGGTTTGTCTGTAGCCAGCTTCCTCCAAAGTGCAAGCGGGCAGTCCCAAACTCCCCAATTTCCTTCGGATATACCGACAGCTGGCGGCCTACACGGCCTCATGCAGAACCGCGTGGCCGCTGAAGCGGCCATAAGTTTATTGTCGGAGCGTGCTGTTTTTTTCTAGCGCCTGCCAGTGCACGAACTTCCACGCCCTTCGCGAAATAATACAGTGATCCGGCTTTAGGGTGGCTCCCCTATCACCTCAAGGCGTAGGCTTATGTGTGTTGGCAACGAACGTCTGAAGTAATTTCAGAATCAGAACCCATCGCCTTGGTGACGGTGAAATGCTATCGCGACCGAAGCAGCTGGTTGTATAGGTCGAAATATCGCCGCCCCATCGTCCTGGAGGTAAACTCTGCGGTAAAGCGCTGCTTGGCCGCCGCGCCCATAGCTTCGGACAGGTCTTTGTCATTTGCGAGTTTCTGCATGGCCACACACAGCGCCTCTACGCTCTGTGGTCGAATAACGAGACCAGTCTGGCCGTCCAAGTTGACATAACTGGTACCGGTGCCAATTTCGCACGAAATCATCGGCCTGCCTACCCGCGCCGCCTCCAGCAGCGCTACGCCAAAGGCCTCCGATCGCAGGTGGGATGGAAATACAAAAGCCCGCGAAAGACTCAGCAGGGCTTCCTTGTCGTCGTCGCTGATGCGGCCGACGACGGCCACATTGGCCGGACGTAGACGAGTATCGCTAAACACTTCGGCCTCGTCGGCACCCGCGATAACGACGGGCAATCCCGTTTGCCGCGCCGCAGCCAGCAAATACTCCAGCCCCTTATAGTAGCGTGGCGCTCCGACAAAGAGAAAAAAATGCTCTCCGACAAGCTTGCGCCATCGTTCCAACAGTTTCGGCTGTGGCAGTATTTTGACTGGCTCAATACCGATCGGGATGACAGATGTCTTGGCTGCATAGCGCTGTAGAACGGAACTGGTGCGTACATAGTTGGGCGATGTCGCCACGATATGATCAATCCGCCCCAGAAACTGGTGCATCAGCGGGGCATATAACTTGGCGAGGACCTCCTGCTTAATGATGTCCGAGTGATAGGTGACCACCGTGGCGCTTTTCGGCCGCACAAACAGATTGACCAGATCCATCATCGGCCATGGAAAATGGAAATGCACGATATCGGCCTGCTGCGCCATCCGTGCAAACTTTGCAAATACCGATACCGACAGGCCGGTCGACGCCAGGTAAAGATCCTGTCTGGCGTGGTGGGCGGTGTGATGACGCACCGGTAGCGGTTCCGCGGGCGGCGTCGCACTTAGCGAGAGCACATCAGACTCCACGCCGAGCACATGCGTGCTTTCACAAATGTTCCAGATCACCCTCTCAACGCCGGCAAAATTGTCGGGAAGATAGGTTTTGAAAAAGTGCAGAATTTTCACGATTGAGTCCATTTTTCAGTAAAGCACGCTTCAGGGAGCGAACTTGGCGCCACTGACGAAACCAGCTCCAGTCCCGGCATGGCGTCTACACCACTGCGCGGCAGGTTCCCATGCCGTGAGTGTCACCAATGGTTGGCGTTCAAGACAAAACTGGCGAGACTGCAGATGCGTTAGCGATCCATAATCTCTGTGAGATTGACTAGTACAGGTAGCGTTCCATGCCTAAAGGGTTTGGCTAAGGAACAGTACGCTGTCGTCGTTGCCTGGCGCTCCCCCATATTTCTCCTCCATTACGAGCGACTGCAACGGTTGCCACGTCTCAGTTTTTAGTTGCAAAGGACCGTTGGTCGGCGCCTCGCTGACGTCCTCGTCCATTTAGAAATTCATCTGAGTCATGTCCGAACACCAATCTCTGGACAACCATCTTCCACCACACGGCAAATCGTCAGTTAGTTGCCGACCAATTTCCTTTGCCTCATCAGTATCAGCATGAAATTCCATCGAGCGTCATATCAACTGGCCGAACATAATCGTTGTGCCTGTCATTTAGAACTGTAGTACCCAGCGCGCTAAAGGTTTCCGCATATCGAGCAAAATGCACCTAACAGTTAGGCCATTGATACTTCGGGCGCTGAGCGAGGGCATGGCGGCTTAACGAAGGTGGTTGCGGTCGCAGCGAGCGATTGATACCCATCGAGTCGGCAAGACCGGTTATACGGGTAGATCTTCATAGGCTACCCAGAATCGAACGATTTGCTCTCCAGAATGCCACGGTGCCCGTTGGCGCAAGCTGATGAGGTTACATGATGCCGAACAAGCGCCATCCCGGCCTCGAAGCCGTGATCCGACGTGGCGCGCGTCGCCATCAGCACCACTACGGCAAGATGTTGAGCGCGGTGGCGCCCGCTGCAGCGGTAACGGCCACTGCGGGAGCCACGCTGTATCTCCTTATCCTCACGACGGCCGGCCGCACTGACTGGGGAAATATCATGGTTGGAGCTGGCGGCGCCGCCGCCATGCCGATCGTGGCCATCAGTCTGCTCCTGCTCATGACGCGGCGGGACCACCCCGTCACCTTAGCGCTTGCCGCAACGGTCTTTGCCGGGTCGCTGGTGATCGCACTCCTTTCGGCCACCCGCACTCCCATCAGCTTTTTTGCCTTGTTTGCCAGTTTGCCAGCTGGGACGGTCGGGGTGTCCTTTGCCAATATTTCCTTAGCGCGCGCGCTAAAGAAGTCGGTTGCCGTCCTGGATTTTTCGGATGCGTCGAAAGTGGCGGAGCTTATTGGCAACTGGGTGAGGGTGGTTTCGGCCGACGAGGTCGGCGCCAATGTCCACCGGCTTCTAATCGACCCGGTGGCGCATCATACTCCGGAATATGCCGCGGTTCTCGCCCGGCTCTATCTGAGGGGCATATCCCTAGAGACATGGCCCATCTACCTTGAAGGGCATCTCGGTAAGGTCGACATTAAGACATTCGACCTGGGCGACGTATCCTACTCGCCTAGCCAGCTTGCCTATTACCGGGTCAAGCGTTTGATGGACGTCGCAGCGGTGTTGCTGCTCGCAATTCCGGCACTCGTCATCTGTTCGCTCATCTGGGTCTACATTCGCCTGATCGATGGCGGTCCAAGCCTATTCGTGCAAGAGCGTCGTGGCTATGCGGGTTCGGTTTTCCGCCTCTACAAATTTAGAACCATGCATCGTGGCGATCATGTCGGTTCGACAGAAGTCAATGACAGCAGGATCCTGCCCGGATGCACCTTATTGCGTCAGCTGCGTCTCGACGAGCTGCCACAGCTGTTCAATATTCTGAAGGGCGACATGAGCTTCATTGGCCCGCGGCCGGTGTCGATCGAGGTCGCGGAGTCACTAGAAGAGAGCCTACCACAATACGTAAACCGGCAAATTCTTCTGCCTGGTCTTACCGGATGGGCTCAGGTGTCACAGGGTTATGCCCACAGCGAGGATGAAGAGGTCGAAAAGCTCTCATATGACCTATTCTACCTCAAGCATGTGTCGCTCGATCTTGACATAATCATCGCAGCCCGAACGTTTCGAACCATCCTGCTGCGACAGGGAGGACGCTAAAATCATATTTAAGGCAGGCCCACCAGAAGCCCTCTCGTTGTTGACGTCCCGCAAGCTCTGTTGGTGTTGATGTATAATCGAGCGCCAGCGTTACTCATCAGCCCCTTCGCCAGAAGCGAAGAAGACCATCCATGTCACAATAGCCGCAATCGCTGCCGCGCCTACCGGAGGGTTCTGGCATTCCTGATCTCCGCACACGCACCGCCGGAAACGCCGTTAGCTATGGAACCGGAAGAGCTTGGCCCACCAGGAGCCCCTAGCATACCGGTCTCGAAAAGGGCTTGAGAGCGCACAGCGAGCGTCGTTGCTAAAAGCCCGAAAATTGGCGCACCCGACAGAATTCGAATCTGTGACCTCTGCCTTCGGAGGGCAGCGCTCTATCCAGCTGAGCTACGGGTGCATCTTGTGTGACCGATATTGAAAGGGTGATATCCCTCACTCACGGTATCAATCCAGGCTCTTTTTCACTCCACAATCCGCCACCGGCGAACATGAACCTAACCGGTTAGGCGCCGAACTTCGTCACCTATCCCGCACGTATACGACTGATTATTCAGCTAGCTGAATCTGGGCGATAACACAACCCAGGCTGTCGATCTTGCCCAAAAATGTGTCTGCGATATCAAGCGAAGGTTTCATCAACCGGCCGTCACGGAAAGCGGCGCCTCTAATTGGCGCGCGACCGTTTCCCAGCTACTGGCGAACGGGCCATAGGCCGTTTTGATCTCGAGGCCCACCGGGAGTTCGGGGCATTCGTTCTCGCCATTACTGCCCAGTTGACCCAGCCGGACTGCCGGCGCTGGACCATCTGGAATGCGCCGAAGGGCTGGAAGGTCCACCACACCATGGCCCGGCCGCTTTCGGAGTGAAACTCCACTGTTTCGTCGGCCGGTCCGGGGTTCCGTGCAGCCGATAGTGGTGCATTACGGGGCCTTTTCGACAGTCTCGATCTCCACCAAAGTGTGTTCAGGCGGCTGCCAGAACTCCTACAGTTGTGAAGCTGAGAGCAGAAACTGCGATCATGCTAAACGTTTTCGTTTTCATTTAAATTTCTCCGTTTGCCGGCTTCTGCCATCTGCGCGGACCAGCTTGCGCGTCTCGCCGTCCAGCGACCGACGGAATGGTGAACTTATCGAGTGTTGCCCTGGCTCCCCGCGGCGAGGCAGCCGCAGGACTGGCGCACGATCAATTCGGCGCCAACCTGCTTCTGTGTGGGTGATAGACGGGCCCACTGCCCTGCCCGCGCTTTTCTGACTCGTCCTGGACAAGAATGATTTCTGCGAGGGCGCGAGCGGCCTCCTGGCCAATTTCGCCACTTCGCTCGTGAGCAGCGTCAATGGCGGCTGGATAAGGTTGGACCACACGAATTCGTCATACCCGACGCCTGCGATATCGCCGGGGACTCCACACGGGTTGACCAGATTGCAGGATAGGCGAGGAACAGCCAGTTCTTGTAGCGATGGCCGGCCAAATGCTCGCCGACCATCATGCTCGCCTGGCAGTTGTCGGTGGTCACGCTTGGCAGTCAGATGCGGTCGCCGGGGGGCGCAGAGTCAACGAAGACGACGGGAATGTCCCACTTTGAAAGCAGATCGGTTTTTTCCTTGCGCAGCGTAAGGGTCGAGATCACGCCGGCGACACGTGCCTCGATCAGGCGGCGGACCGTGCGATCTTCCTGTTCGGCATCATAATGCCCGTCTACGACCATATCCGCGATGATCACGGTCCAAGCCAGAGACTGCACCATGCTACTGGATGCCGCCTATAAGGTCGAGATAGTGGGAATTTGAGGTACTCGCCGTGATAAGCCCACGGTCGCGACACCGCAGCAGCTGTCATCCGCAAGAACATAGTGGCGGCAGGCAAGCCCCAATGGCCCCTGCCTCAAAAGTCAGCGCTTTGCTTTTTCACCATGCCGGTCCTCGCGCATCTCGAACCACATGGCATTGAGAATGGCGAAACTACAGGCGAGGCCGACGCCGAGAATCCAGGAAAAATACCACATGCTCGTCTCCTAATAGGCGTTGGGGTTCTTTTCGAGACTTTCCGCGCTCACCGTGCCACGCATCACCCGGAACACCCAGGCGGTATAGAGGAGGATGATGGGCAGAAAAAAGCAGGTCACCAGCAGCATGATGAACAGCGTCAGATGGCTGGACGAGGCGTCCCAGACGGTCAGGCTCGCCTCCGGCACCGTTGAGGATGGCAACAGGAACGGGAATAGCGACAGGCCCGCCGTTGAAGTGATGCCGAAAATGCCGAGGCTGGAAGCCAGCAGTGCCGGCAACCGCCAGCGCGCCTGTAGCGCCAGCAAGGCGCCAATCATGCCAGCAAAGCCCAGCACTGGGGCAAGGATCATCCAGGGATAGAGCCCATAATTGGCCAGCCACCCGCCCCGCGTCAGCGTCACAGTCTTGGCCAGCGGATTGATTGCCGCGTTGGGGTCGACAACGCTGGTAATGGTATAGCCATCAACGCCCAGCGCGATCCACACGCCGCCCAGCGCGAAAAGGGCAATGGTCGCCATGGCCGCAATGGTGCCATAGCTCCGCGCCCGTTCGGCCAACGGGCCGGTGGTCCGCCCGGCGATTACACTGGCCCCTTGCGTCACGATCATGCCCAGGCTCACCAATCCGCAGAGCAGGGCAAAGGGCATCAGCAGCAGGAAGAAGTTGCCGGTATAGAAGGCCCGCATCGTGTCATCGAGGTGGAATGGAGCGCCCAGCAGCACATTGCCCACCGCCACACCAAAGATCAGCGAAGGCACGAAGCCGCCGATGAACAGCGCCCAGTCCCAGGCCGCCCGCCAGCGCGGGTCTTTCACCTTGCCACGGAACTTGAAGCCCACCGGCCGAAGGATCAGGGCCAAGAGGATCACGATCATGGCCAGATAAAAGCCAGAAAAGCTTACCGCATAGAGTGGCGGGAAGGCGGCAAAGATCGCCCCGCCCCCCAGCACCAGCCATACCTGATTGCCCTCCCAGGTCGGCCCGACGAGATTGAGCAGCACGCGCCGTTCTTCATCGGTGCGGGCGACAAAGGGCAGCAGCGCCCCCACGCCAAGGTCGCGCCCACCCATAATGGCAAAGCCAATCAGCAATATGCCCAGCAGCAGCCACCAGACCAAGCGCAGGGTTTCGTAGTCGAGCGGAATGGAGCTCATGATCCAAGTTCCTTATTGGCGGGAGTAGCCGGAAGCGCGGCAATGACGAAGTCCTCGTCATCGGTGGGGCTGGTGGCAAAGAGCTTTTCCTGCGGCCCGGCCTTGATGATCTTGATCATCAGCAGGACCATGATGATCAGCAGCACGGTATAGAGCGCGACAAAGAAGCTAAGTGAGATTACCAGATCCCAGAAGCCCAGCCCCGAGGCGGCATAGAAGGTCGGGAGCACGCCCTCGACCACCCAGGGCTGGCGGCCATATTCAGCGATGAACCAGCCCGCTTCGATGGCGAGCCAGGGCAGCGGCAGTGTTGCCACCCCGATCCACAGCATGGTCCGGTTAGTGTCGAGCCAGCCGCGCGAGGCGCGGTAGAACCACACGGCAAAAAAGGCAATGAAGAAGAAACCCACGCCCACCATCAGGCGGAAGCTCCAGAACAGAGGCCACACATCGGGCACGGTATCGAACGAGGCCAGGGCAATTTCCTCCCCCGTCGCATTCTCGATATCGGTCCGGTATTTCTTGAGCAGCAGGCCATAACCGAGATCGGCCCAGTGCTGCTCGAACAGGGCGCGTGCCTCGGCATTGCTTCCATCGGCCCTGATGTCCTGCAGCGCGCCATAGGCGATCATGCCGGACTGGATGCGGATTGCCGCACGTTCGACCAATTCGGTGATGCCGGGCAATTCCATATCGAGCGAGCGTGTGGTGATGATGCCTAGCACCCAGGGCAGACGCACTTCGAATACCGGTTCGCCCGGTATGCTACTGGGAATGGCGAATAGGGTCAGCGCCGCCGGCGCGGGCTCGGTGTGATACATCGCCTCCATCGCGGCGATCTTCATCTTCTGCTGCTCGGTCGCGACATATCCGCTCTCATCACCCAGCACCACGACCGACAGCGCCGAGGCGAGGCCAAAGCTGGCCGCCACGACCATAGAGCGTTTGGCCAGTTCCGCGTGCTTACCCTGCAGCAGGAACAGGCAGGAAATGGCGAAGATGAAGACGGCGCCGCAGACATAGCCCGCGCTCACCGTATGCACGAATTTGGCCTGCGCCACCGGATTGAAGATCACCGCCATGAAGTCGGTAACTTCCATGCGCATGGTATCGGGGTTGAATTTGGCGCCGACCGGATTCTGCATCCATCCGTTGGCGATAAGGATCCACAGGGCCGAGAAATTAGCGCCCAAAGCGGTCAGCCAAGTGACGGCGAGGTGCCCCACCTTGCTCAGCCGGTCCCAGCCGAAAAAGAAGACGCCGATAAACGTGGCTTCGAGGAAAAAGGCCATCAGCCCTTCTATGGCCAGCGGCGCCCCGAACACGTCGCCCACGTAATGACTGTAATAGCTCCAGTTCATGCCGAACTGGAACTCCATGACGATGCCGGTAGCCACGCCCATGGCAAAATTGACGCCGAACAGCGTACCCCAAAAAAGAGTCGCCTTGCGCCAGATATCGCGCCCGGTCATCACGTAGACGCTCTCCATAATGGCCATCATGAAAGACAGGCCCAGGGTCAGCGGCACGAAAAGAAAATGGTACATGGCGGTGGCGGCAAATTGCCACCGCGAGAGTTCGACAACCGTCATGTCGATCATGGCGCGAATGCCCCTGTGAATAAGCTCAGCCGCCGATTCGTGGCTGTCCCGAGACCCTTTTGCCGGGTCGGGAGGCGAGCCGCCTTGATTCAGATCAAAGGTTGGGGCTGCAGCTTGGCTAATGTTGCCCGGACAGGAGCTTTCACCGGCCGCAACAGACCGAGCCGGATGGGGATGCACTTGGGATACGCTGAGGACTATATGACGACCAAGGATCGCCTGCATGCCAAGGCACTCTCCGCCCTCACTCATCATGGCCGCCCATGGATTGGCCTGACGATCGCAGCGCCCCTCATTAGCGGGATCCTGTTGATCTGCCAGACCTGGCTCTTTGCCGATATTCTGGGTCAGGCCATCGAGTATAACCGGCCGCTTGTCGCCCTCGCCCCGGCTATTGGCCTCGTCCTTGCCCTATTAATCATCCGTGCCACGCTCGGAGCACTGGGCGAACGGGCTGGCGTCAGCGCAGCCGAGGCCATCAAGCTCCAGTTACGCCAGGCCCTGTTTGCCCAATTGCTCGCCCGCCCGCCCCGCGCCGCCGGCCAGCCCGCATCGGGTTCCGCCGCCTCCGCCATCATCGACCAGACCGAGGCGTTGGACGGGTACTTCGCCCGCTATCTGCCCGCCATGATCCAGGCGAGCGTGCTGCCGCTGGCCTTCGGCGCCGTTATCCTGCCGCTCGACTGGCTGGCGGGGCTCTTGTTTCTCGTCACTGCGCCCTTGATCCCGCTCTTCATGGCCCTGGTCGGCTGGGGCGCCCAGATCGCGACGACGCGGCAGGCCCGCGCCCTCAGCCAGCTCAATGGACGCTTCGCCGATCGGCTGCGGGGCCTGCTCACACTCAAACTGTTCGGCCGCGCCGAGGCGGAAACCGCGAGCATTGTCGCCGCCAGCGACGAATTGCGGCGACGCACTCTGCGCGTGCTACGCATCGCCTTTCTCTCCTCGGCCGTGCTGGAATTTTTTGCGGCCCTAGGTGTGGCAGGCATCGCGCTTTATGTGGGCCTCACCTATATCGGCTACCTGCAATTGCGCCCCGAACCGCTCAGCCTGCAGCTTGGTCTTTTCCTGCTGTTGATGGCGCCGGAGGTCTATAATCCCCTGCGCCAGCTCGCCGCCTGCTATCATGATCGCTCCAGCGCCAAGGCAGCCATCGGCGAAATAGAGGCGCAACTCGGCGTCCTCCCCACCACCATTGCCCGGCCCAGCGACGCTCCGCCTTTGCCCTACATTGCCGCCATTGCCGTGGCGCTCAGTGATTTCACCATCCGCACGCCCGATCGCAGCCGCGCTATTCTGGTCAACGCGGCGCTGCATGTCGCCGCGGGGGAACATGTCGCCATTCTGGGTCCCAGCGGCAGCGGCAAATCCACCCTGCTCGAAACCATCGCTCGTCTTCGCCCCCATGAGGGCTCGGCACATCTCGATCATATCGAGCTGACCGAATGGGCCGAATCCGACCTGCGCGGCCGCGTCATCCTGCTGAGCCAGAAGCCCCGGATCATCCATGCCAGCATGGCCGATAATATCGCCCTGGCTCGCCCCGGTGCCACGCCAGCGGAAATCGTCCGGGCGGCCGAGCTGGCGCATGTCCTGCCCTTTGCCGATGCCCTGCCCGATGGTCTCGATACCATGCTAGGTGAGGATGGCGTCGGCCTCTCCGGCGGTCAGGCCCAGCGCGTGGCGCTGGCGCGCATCTTCCTGCGCGATGCCGGACTGATCCTGCTGGATGAGCCTACGGCCCATCTTGATGGCGAGCTCGAACAGGCGGTGCTCAACAATCTGCTGCGCTATGCCCAGGGCCGCACGCTGATCGTGGCTACCCATTCGCTCGCCGTAGCGGCACACTTGGGCAAGGCCTATCGCATTGCCGGCGGCCGCTTGCTGGCCACCCCAGTTCCCGCCGCCGGCAAACGGAGCGCGGCATGAAAGCACTCCTGGCCTTTCGCAGCCTCTTTGCAAGACAGGCGCGCGGCCTGTTGCTGGCGCTCATCCTGTCGCTAGTGACGCTGGCTGCCGGCATTGCCCTGCTCGGCACTTCGGGCTGGTTTGTCACGGGGGCCGCGCTCACCTCAGCGGGCCTGGCATTCAATCTTTTTGCCCCCTCGGCGCTAGTGCGCGGCTTTTCCTTTATCCGCATCCTGGCGCGCTATGGCGAGCGCCTCACCGGACATGACGCCACCTTGCGCCTGCTGGCCGATATTCGCGGCTGGCTTTTTGCTCGCCTCTTTCCCCGCTTGCCGCTTGCTGACCGCAATATGCGGCATGGCGACCTGGTCAGCCGGCTCACCGCCGATGTTGATGCGCTCGATACGGCTTTCCTTGTCGCCGTTGGTCCAGTCACTGCCGCGCTCGTTATCGGCGGAGCTGTTTCCACCATCCTCGTATTCCTGCTGCCGGCCGCTGCTTGGGTCTATGCTCTTTGCTACGCTCTCGCCGTTCTCGCCGCACCAGTCCTGCTGGTCCTGTACACTCGCCGTGCCGGTAGCCAGGTGGTTGCCCGCGCGGCCGATGCGCGCCTTGCAACGCTCGATGGCATTGATGGTCATACCGACTTGCTGGCCATGGGCCTGCTAGGGACCACCCACGCCAGTTTCGCGATCAAGGCGACCCAACTCGCGGCGGCGCGTGGGCAACTAGCAAGCTTCACTGCCATTGCGGCCGCAATCGTGCAGACCCTCGCTGCACTGGCTTTGGTCGGCGTGCTATGGGTTGGCCTTGACCATTTCGGCCGCGGCGAAATCGATGCTCCGCTGCTGGTTGGGTTACTGCTGGCCGTGCTCGGCAGCTTTGAGGCGTCTAATGCCATCGTGCGCAGCGTGGGCAAGTTCAGTACCGCCATGGCGGCCGCCGAGCGGTTGATGGCCATGGCAGAAACACCGGTCAGCGTCGCCGACCCCGCCCAGCCGCAACCGATTCCAACGCAAGCGGCTATTGTCATCGACAACGTCACCTTCTGCTATGGCGGCAGCGCCCCGGCCCTCAGCAATATCAACCTGACCCTCATGCCCGGCGAGCATATTGCCATTGTCGGCCCAAGCGGCGGCGGCAAATCTAGCCTGCTCAAGCTGCTGCTGCGCCTGAGTGATCCGCAATCGGGCCGCATCACCCTGGGGGGCGTGCCGCTCGCCAATTTGCGGCAAGCCGACCTTCATGCCCATATTGCCCTGCTCGGCCAGGACAGCCCGGTGTTCCATGACACAATCCGTGCCAATCTGCTGATCGGACGTGCCAATGCCAGCGAGCCCGACCTCTGGGCAGCGCTTGCCGATGCCGGAATTGCCGATTTCGTGCGTAGCCTGCCGCGCGGCCTCGACAGTCTTCTGGGTGAAGCGGGCAAAACTGTCTCGGCCGGCCAGGGCCGCCGTCTCTGCCTCGCCCGCACCCTGCTCAGCAACGCGCCGGTCATCCTGCTCGACGAACCCACTACGGGCCTGGACCGCGACGCGGAACTGGCCTTTTTCGCCACCATCAAAACCGCAATGGCCGGCCGCACCACCATCCTTGTCACTCACGCCGCCATCGCCGATGGGACGGTGGACCGCGTGGTGAGCATCAGGAATGGAGTGCTGGGGGAGTAATTCGCACAACGCGCGCGCATGCCTCCTGGCCCAATTTTGATCCGGTAGGGCCACGGGGTGTTTGGAAGAAAGCAGCCCTACCCACACTGCACCCGCAGCCGCGCCAGGTCCGGCACAGTTACATGCCGGTAGTTCTCAATCCCGATCACGCCATCGGCCTTGAACTTGCTCATCTGCCGGCTCACCGTCTCGATGGTCAGACCCAGAAAATCGCCGATATCAGCCCGGCTCAACGGTAGGTCAAAGCTGGTGCGAGGTTTGTCCTGGTCGGGGGTCGCATGGCTGGCAATAAGACAGAGGAAGCTGGCCACCTTTTCGGCCGCCGTCTTCCTACCCAACGTCACCATCCAGTCGCGCGCCTCGTCCAATTCCCGCAACGTCTGCAGCATGATGCGGTGTTTGAAATCGGGGCTGTCGCGGAGCACCGCTTCCATCGCCGATCGCGATACAACGCAAAGATCGACATCGGATGCAGCTTCGGCCGTTACCCGGCTTTCATTGGCGAAGAGCCGCCCAGTTAGGTCGGGAGCAAACTGCAGCCCCACCAATTGCTGGCGGCCGTCCTCAAGCACCTTTGACAGCTTAACCACCCCATGCAGCAGACTGCCATAGCCACCGATCGGCATCGCGTCGGCGGCCAGCGCCTCGCCGGCATCGTAGTGCACCCGCCGGCTTTGACTCGCCAGCCGACCCAATTGGTCGGAGCTTAGGGCCGCGCAGCTACCCTTTCGCCGCGACGGGCAGTTCTGGCAAAAAAGCGGAATATCGATAGTTTCAGAGCAAGTTGAAACAGACAGCATTTTGGCGCCTCCTGGGCGATCTATGCTTTAAACTGGCGCGAAGCGCCCGTTAAGCCGATCAGCTGTCGCAGTGCTATCCTGTCGCATGCATAGCTGCGGGCGCAGTGCAGTACATCCTAACAGAGATTGGAGTTGGCCGCCTGCCCGGCTCATCCCGCCACTGGCTGCGATACTCCATCTAGGCGGGCCTTAAGGCCGGGGACTGTCATTGGCCTGCGATTTTCGTGGTCGGTGTTTTCCAAGCCAGCGATGCCGCCTCTCGGCGGCAGATGACTTCGCGCGGCCATGGACATAAACGACGATAGAGAAGCTGCCATTCAGGTGCGCTACGGCACTACCTTGCTCGGCCGCCTCACTACAAATGCCACAAGAAATCCCAGATACACTGCCCCTGGAACCACCAAGACGTTGATGCCCAACACCTTATAGCCCAGTCCCCCCAGCAGTCCGCCGAGCAGCAGCGATATCCACACCAGCATGTGCTGCGCCCATCGCCAGGGCGGCGCAAGGCGGTAAAGGGCGCGGGCGAGATCTTGGCCGGCTGCGAACAAGGTGCCGGTGACGAACGTGGTGCCGAGCCGCACCGAGCCGGTTGAGGGTAAAATGGCGTTCTGGGCGCCGGCGCCGGCGGCCAAAGCCAGCATGAACTGGTCGGGCGGAAAGTCCAAATAGGCAAGGACCAGCGTAGCGATAAAAGTCGCCACCACGAAACCCGTTACGGCGCCCGAACCCCAGCGCGTTCCGGCGATCAGGGCCAGCATGGAACCGGCAACGCTGCCCAGCAGGAACAGTGCCACCAGCGAAGCGGTGATCCGCGCCACCGACCAGGCGCCCAGCGCCAGCGCATCGCCCAACTGGGTGATATTGCCGCTCATGAAAGAGGTGAAGTGTCCGCCCAGTTCGACGAAGCCCACCACATCGACAAAGCCAGCAGCCGCGGTGAGCAGCAGGCCTAGGCTGAGTTGAGGCGTGGGTGTCATGGACAGATTCTATCTAGGTTCTACCGAAAGTTGCAACGGGGGGTTACCTCGTTGCCGACGTCAGCAAGTGGTCCGGAACCGCTTCGGTGCGGGTGGCGCCATTTTCCGAATTCACCGCTTTTGTGACCGATCGGGTGAGCAAAAGAACGAAGAAAGCCTGCCAGAGCGGAGTACAGGTGATCGTTTGCGGAACGCCGGGCCGTTAGCCGTCAGCAACCGGCGGCCGGTCCGGCCGATCTAGCCTTTTACTGCACCGGCCGTCATCGAGCCCGAAATCTGTCGATACATCACAAGGCCCAGCAACATAGGCGGCAGGGCACCCAGGATCATGACCGCGGAGGCCATGCCCCACTGAATGCCACCACCGCTAGCCGAGAAGAAGAATGAGGCGCCCACCGTCATCGGCACGGCCTTGTTGGTGGTCAGCATGAGACCGAAGAGGAATTCGTTCCAGGCGGTGATGAAGCCGAAGATGAAGGTGGTGACTAGCGCTGGCCGTACCACCGGTCGAATGATCCGCCACATAATCTGGATTGTGTTGGCACCGTCGATTTTTGCAGCTTCGTCGAGCTCGATGGGGACTTCGGCAATGGCGTTGACAAGAATGATCAGTGCCAGGG
Organism: Devosia sp. ZW T5_3; assembly: GCF_044987315.1. NCBI lineage: Bacteria > Pseudomonadati > Pseudomonadota > Alphaproteobacteria > Hyphomicrobiales > Devosiaceae > Devosia > Devosia sp. ZW T5_3. Next base: position 505,805 of record NZ_JBJDRE010000001.1, on the reverse strand, counting down.
GCAGATTGACGATGGTCAGGATCAGCCCCAGCCCGAGCTGGGTGTCGAGTAGTCCAAGCCACTGAAACATCATGTAGAGCGGAATGGCAAAGATGATGAGCGGCACCGCGCGCAGATTGACGATGACGGGCATTAGCGTTCTGCGGCCGAAATCACCGCGCGCAATAGCGTAAGCTGCAGGGAAGGCTAGAATGATCGCCAGGGTCGTGCCAATGATTGCGGCAGCAACGCTGTTAGCAAGATAGGCGAATATGTTGAGCCGGTCGCTGACCTGCAGAACGCGGGCGTAATTGTCGAGCGTTGGCGCATTGATCCAAAAACCGGGATTGGTCGATAGTTCTCGTGCACTTTTGAACGAGGTGATCAACGTCACCAGAACGGGGAAGTTCATGGCAAGGACTGCCACGACCAGCACCAGCCAACGCAATGCCTTGATCATGCTTTTCTCCGACTGGCAGCCAGCGCGTTCAGGCCCCAGAGCACAGCAAACGAAGCGATGAACAGTAACACCGAGGCCGCAACGGCTTTGCCAATCGCACCCTGTTTGAAGAAAGCTTCGTAGATATAGATCGACAGCGACATGGTGCTGCCGCCTGCGCCGCTGCCCGTGAGCGTGTAGACATTGTCGAAGACACGAAAGCCATCGATGAAGCGAATGAAGAGAGCGACCACGATCGTGGGCGCCATCAGGGGCAATTCGATGCGCTTGAGGATCTGCCAGGAGGTGGCGCCATCGATTAGCGCGGCGTCGCGCACATCCTGGGGAATGGCTTGGTAGGCCATATGAAAAAGCAAGAAAGCGAACGGCGTCCACTGCAGTGTTTCGATCACGCTGAGCGTCCAGAACGCACCGCCGACATCGAGGAAGGCCGGACTCGAGCCGAACCAATCGTATAGATAAAACGGGATCGGCCCGACGAATTCATGCAGCACCAGGCGATACATCAGCCCGATCATGGCGGGTGCCACCATCAGCGGCAACATTAGGGGGGCGAGAAGCCATGAACGCTTGGCCAGAAGCGGCGCGAGGAAGATGGCGAGGAACAGCCCGATCAGGCATTCGGCCAAAGCCGTAACCACGCCGAAGCGCAGGGAGAACCAGCTGGCGCGCCAGAAGTCGTCGTCGGTGAGTACGGCCAGATAATTGCCAAGGCCCGACAGGGTGGGACTGCGCAATGTTTCGAAACGGACTTCGGACACCGAATAGACAACGTTCACCAGAGCCGGGAAGCCCAGGAACAGCAGAAGAAACACCACCATCGGCGCCGTCAAAATCGCCCAATCGTGGCTACGGATGCGGTCCATCATACCTCAAGATCATGTGGGGCCTGGCCCGTAGTGGCCAGGCCCGTTGCGTGACGTTGACTACTTCAGCAGTTCTTCCATACCGGCCTTGGTGTTGGCCAAGGTGGTGTCGAGGTCCTGCTGGCCGGACCAATAGGCGGTGAACTCCTTGGCCTGCAGCTCATAGATGGACAGGGCATTGGCCGATGTTGCACCATTCATCACATAGCCATAGGCGCTGGCGAACTCACCAAGCTGGACGAGGTCGGGGCGTTCCTCGGCAATCTTGGCGACCACGTCTGGCGCCAGGGCCGGCGAACCACCGGCCCGCGCATAGGTGAGCGCCGCATCTTCGGTGGCGAGCCACTGCAGGAATTGAATGGCGCCTTCCTTGTTTTTGGCGTTCTTGTTTATACCCAGACCAAGACCGTGGATGTGATCGGCGCGCGCTTCCGGACCGGCCGGCGGGGCAACGATCCCGACGACGTCGGCCACTGCCGGGGACTTTTCCGGGTCGGTCAATTCGGCTGCCGCGGCATTCCATTGCAGGGCCGTGGCGGCCTGGCCAGCGCCAAACGCGGCATTGGTTTCGGCATATTCGTAACTCAGCGAATCCTTTGGCGTAGCGCCGGCATCATAGAGCGTCTTATAGAGTTCAAGCCCCTCGCGATAAGCCTCGGAGTCAACTGTCACCGCGCCCGATGCATCGCGCCAATCGCCGCCATAGGAGCGCGGAAGGGACTGGAAGACCATCATGTTGAACAGCAGGTTCTTCAGCTGCAACACGGTGCCGTACCGGACTGGGCTATCAGGATTGATGGACTGCGTGAAATAGAGCGCGGTTGCCGCCCAGTCCTCCCAAGTCCAGCTATAGGGGTCTTTTGGCTCGAGCGCCGTGCCGAGATATTTTTGAGAGATCTCGGCGTACTTAGCCTTGGCGCCATCGTCGGCCAGAAGTTGGTCGATTAGATCCTTGCGGAAATACATGAAGTGGGCCGACAGATCGGTTGGCACGCCAAATTGCTTGCCCTCAAACTGCATGGTGCTGAGCGTGGACTCGCCATAGGTCGCAACCGCCGCGTCGCCGAGGTCGATCGGCTCCATATACGGAGCGTAGCGACCGATCGAATAGGTAGCGATCAGGTTGACGTCGAAGGCGTCCGAGCCGGCAGCCATGTCGGCCTGCAGCTTGTCGTAGAAGCCTTCGCGGTTGAAGAACAACAACTCCACCTTATCGTCGGCGGCAACGCTGTCCTGGGCGTTATAGGCTTCGACGGTGGCGCGTAGCGCAGTTTCTTCCGAGCCGCCGGGCCAACCCAATACAGTCACCGCCGCCTGGGCGGTGCCGACCAGTGCGAGCGACGCAGACATGACGGCGGCCAATGAAACGCTTGTCCCGTTCCGAATCTTCATTTTACTTCCCTTTGTCCCTGTATTCTGCGCCGGGCAGCCCCTCAGCCGTCCAGTCGGTTCCCTTGGATCGAAAAGCGAGATCGGCCACGCCGATCACACCAGCATGGCGTCCAAGCCGGGAGGCCACGATTCGAGGCTTGAGCCGAACGGGCTCAGCTGGAATTTTGTCGATGACCCGGTCGAGATAACCGTCGGCCAGACCAATGCCCCCGCCGATGACGATCCTGTCCGGATCAAACATTAGCTGGATGTCCCGACACAGCAGCGCCACTCTGCCGGCGGACTGATCGATGATGGAATTTGCCCAGGTCGCGCCTTGGCGTGCGGCGGCAAAGACGGCGGGCGCATCGACCTGATGTCCAGCCCTGGATGCCTGATCGGCAATCCAACGGCCAGAAACCTGATCTTCCAGCGGACCAGCGCCGGCGCTCGGCGATTGCAGCAGTCCGAAATGGCCGGCAATGCCCAGGAGCGGCTTGCCATTGAGCACAAGACCGCCGCCAATGCCGGTGGAGATGGTGAGGAAAGCGATGTCCTGCCCCTGCCCCGCGCCAAATCGATGCTCGCCCCAGGCGGCGGCCTGCGCGTCATTGGCGGCAAAGACAGGCAGATCGAATGCCTGCCGGAGCCTATCGACCAACGGATAGGCTTCCGGGATGGTCAGAGTAGCAGGATTGAGTGCAGACCACAGATCATTGTCGATGATGCCTGTGACGGCAATGCTGACCCTCTCCACCTGGCCGCGCCAGGCAGCGGACTTTTTAGCCAGATCATCGATCCAGCGATCAGGTCCGGCGTCGCGTTGCGTCGACAGGGTGACCTCATCGCGGACTGTGCCGTTTTCGACCAGAGCGGCGATGATCTTGGTGCCGCCGATGTCGATGGCCAGCACGGGCTTGCTCGATGGCTGGCGATCAGCAAAACCGTGCTCGACGGCCTCCTTGAACCAGGAGGTTGCATGCTCGGTGCGCGTGATGGCCGAGCCAACCACGACGGCATAGGCACCCGCCCGTGCCGCAGCACTAGCCTGATCAGTCGAGCGGATGCGGCCTTCGGCAATTACGAAGGGCGTGAGACGGACCATGTCGGCAATGAGCCCGAGATCGGGATCGACCGGCTCAGCTTCACCGACGTAGCCTGAAAGGGTCGTACCGACAAAATCGATGCCTGCCGCGAGAGCACGCTGCGCATCCTGAAGGGAGGAGCAGTCGGCCATGGTGAGTTTGCCCTTGGCTTTGACGGCGGCGATGAGTTCGGCAACGCTGGCGGGCCGAGTGCGGTCGGTGGCGTCGAAAGCCACGATATCGGCGCCCGCCTCGGCCAGCGCTATGGCGTCCTCGACATAGGGAGTGATGCGCACGGGGCTATCGCTAAGATCACGTTTGATAATGCCGACGATCGGAGCGCTGGTAGCGGCGCGGACGGCGCGCAGATACGGCAGCGACTCGATCCGCAACGCGCCCGCGCCCGATGACAGGGCGGCAAGGGCGAACCCGACCACCATTTCGGGATTATCCATCGGCCCACCGGGAACCGGCTGGCAGGATACAATAAGTACGTTCTTGAGAGCTTCGCGCTGCACCGGCAACCCCTGATTGCCGGCAACGATATCGAGAGTATACCAGATTACAACCAGTTTTTCACTGGTATTAGCGCTTCAGCTCCAGCACGAAATCATAGGCGTCCCCGCGGTAACGCGATTCCGTGAATTCCACGATCTGCTCGTCGGCCAAAAAGCAGCGTCGCTCCATGACGAGCAATGGCAGTCCCAGATCGCATTGCAAGTGCTGCGCGTCGTTAGCGGAAGCGGGGCGCGAGCGCATGCGTTGGATGGCCCGCTGCGGCATGGCGCCAAGCCGCTCAAGCGCTTCATAGAGCGAATCCGCGATTAGATCCGGCGAGGCAATAAAGCGGGCCGGAACAGCGGAGGTCTCCACTGCCATGGGGATGCCGTCGGCTGTCCGTATGCGCTTCATGCGGATGACTTGGCTGTCCGCCGATACGCCCAACGCCATCATTTCGGCGGGCGAAGGACGGCACATCTGCTTGGAAATCCAGATGCATCCCGGCTCCAGGCCACGGGCCGACATATCTTCTGAAAAGCTGGTTAAGGTCGCCAGCGACTTCTCGACACGCGAGCCGACTTCCGTTCTCGCCCCCTGCCGTCGATGGGCTAGCCCCTCCTCCACAAGCAGCGCGATGGCCTTGCGAACAGTTACCCGTGACAGTGCCAGCGCGTCCGACAAGGTCCGTTCACCGGGCAGGACTGCACCAGGCTTGAGACTGTTGCTAAGGATCGCGCCCTCAATGGAAAATTTGAGTCGCTTGTGGAGGGGCTGGCCGGAATCAGCGTCCGCCATATTGCGTTTCAACCACTCTATGAAGTCGTCGGTGCTCATAACATCATCCAGTCCCGCAGCCACAAAATCGATACGCATCGAGTCACCACTTAGCAACTGGTATTATACGTATCTATCTGGGGGGCGTGCCCTATACGCGGCGCTAGCGTGGGATGCATGCCCGACAGCTTTGCGGACGCGTTCCGATCGACAAACTGACTCGATAGCATTTCCAGGCTGAAACGAAACTTATGCTGCGCGTGGGGCCACACCATGAAAACGGCCAGGCCACTAATGGCGAACAAGGTTGCGATAGCGAACCACTCGAATGGACCGAGACCGTCTGAGAGTGTCCTGTTCGCATTTGCCAGAACTACCAGCTATGCGAGTCGCAATGACCGCAATGGGTGGAGAGCGGATTGAGGGTCAACGCGAGAAGAACACTGACACGAGAGGGCCGTCCGGATGGCCTACCAGTTCTTTAGGATTGTCTTGATGACGACTTCGATCGTCATTTCGGAGGTATCCAGCCATAGCCCCTGACGAGGGGTGTTCGACTGAAGTGCTTCGGCCAAAACGTTGGGCCGGAACTGTTCACTGTAGCCAGTCTTGGGTCGGTTAGCATCACGCTCTGTTAAGGTCTCTACACTGGGATTGAGCACCACTATTCGGGGAGCAAGGTCAGCGAGCGCTTTTGTGACGCGAATGAAATCGTCACCTATCAGAATGTCTTGATAGACCGTGGCAAATCCTGCCCCGATGAATCGGCGCACAGCGTCCATGGCGATGTCTTGCCGGAGGTGGAGCTGCAAGACGGCCTCGCTATCGAGCACCGGCCCCATAACGGCACCACCCCTAGCGATCATGCGTAGGAAGGCATCGCCCCCGACATGAGCGGACCTCTCGAAGTGCTGCACCAGTTCCTTTGCGATCGTCGACTTTCCGGCGGCCATGGCTCCGGTGATGATATAAAGCGGCGTGGTCATTCATATTCCTCAGAATGGAACCGGGACTGGTTTGAGGGCCATCCACGATCCTACCGTGGAATGCACTAAGTAGCCGCGTGACGGTGGCAAGTGCGCTTGAAAGCCAATCCAAAACAGACTAAGTTTACTGAACTAAGTCAAGGAGTCGTTGATGCAGACCGTTAACATCCACGAGGCCAAAACGCATCTCTCGCGTTTGATCGAGGAGGCCGCCAAGGGCGAATCTTTCATTATCGCTAAATCGGGCAAGCCGATGGTCAAGGTAGTCGCGATTGACACACCAGCAGCCGCTGATGTTCGCCGTGTCGGATTTATGAATGGTCAGATAGCCATTCCGGACGATTTCGATCGCATGGGAAGTGAGGAAATCGAGAAGCTGTTTGGCGGCAACACATGAAGCTTCTGCTCGATACCCACCTCCTGCTTTGGGCGGCAGGCGAGCCTGATCGACTTTCGCTTGCGGCACTAACCGAAATCGAGAACCCTGATAACGACCTCATGTTTAGTGCAGCAAGCCTGTGGGAAGTTACTATTAAACGGGGGCTTGGCCGCCAGGATTTTACCGTCGATCCACGCCTTTTACGGCGGGGGCTAGTCGACAATGGCTATCATGAGTTACCGATTACAAGTGAGCATGCCGTTGCTGTGGACAGGCTCCCACCAATCCACAAAGATCCGTTCGATCGCATTTTGATTGCTCAGTCTATTGTGGAGGGCATTACGTTGCTGACGGTAGACGATCTGGTTGCTCAGTATCCTGCGCCCGTTCGTCGCTTATGATCGCCCGCAAAGGCATAGCTGCCGAGGTAAGCCGTCGCCCCGAGGATTATAAGCACTTCGTGAGCCCGCAATTCCACCGCCGTTCCGGGCAGACCCGCGACCGGACTGCTGAACCGTCCGAATTGGGGTTGGAAACATCCCGGCGGTTTCGGCTTTGGTGACCGACTGTGTTCTTGTAGGTTGCAGAAGCAGGCAGCCAACGGGCGCAAATTTTGAGGATCTGGAATTCCCAGGGCGCTGGTAGACGCTCTGGGAATTCTCATGAATCTATATCCTAATTGCAGCCATAGCTCTCGGCAGAGTTCTTGGGTCCCACTCCGTCATACGTCTTCTTTTGAGGATAAACGCAGAGCGGCTCGCAGTGAGTACACCAGGCGTCTGGTAAGCACTTTCGGGCTCATCTTGTGGAAATCGATGAGGCGATCAAGAGCCAACAGGTCTGTAGTTATGCCTCCAGTCCAGTAGTGACCTTGGCAATCAACCCCAGCCTATCCAACAATTTGAAAATCGAACTCCAAGTGATGTGCGCCATCAGCATCGACTGTCATTTGCCCGGCGCCCGAGATTCCGGAAAATCCACCGGTACCGCTTCCCTCGACAATGGCAATAAACTCATTGCTCCGATCGCTGCCCTTGGTCGAGGCGGAGTGAAGAAAGTTGAAGGTGCCGGTTCTGCCGGCAATCGTGCCTTCGAAGCTTTCCATCGCCACGTAAGAGCCGACTCCACTTGCCTGATCGAAGGCGGCCGTAAAGATCGTGGCGGATCGGCCGACAATTCCGCCTGAATATGTCTTCTCCATCGTGCTGACGCCAACCGGCATGGCGGTCGAAATGGCCGGCACAGGAGCCAGCTGCGTCGGCTTGAAATTGCTGACCGTGAATGTTCCGCGTGCCTTCATCTGATCTCTCCTCGTGGGTATGATTGCTGAGCCGCAAGGCTAACGGTCCAGTCTCATGACGATTGCGGGACCGAAGCGGGTGTCGGTGTCTCCAACAATCTTGAACCCGCAGGCCAGGTAGAATGGCTTGGCGTCAGGGCTGGCGATAACATGCAGCGGCGTCAATGCAGGACCCTCGCTATGCTGCCGAACCGCCACCTCGATCAGGCGGCGCCCGATCCCCTGTTTCCACCGAGACGGGTCAACAAAAAGACCTTCCAGCTCCAGTCCATCGTCCCGGCGGCTGATTGCGGCCAGCCCAACGATCTCGCCTCCCGCCTCGGCAACAACTACCTGGCCGGACTCTATTTGTTCGTCCGGCACCAGCAGGAATTCGGGATGGGCCAAAAGTGCCTCCCTGTACTCATCGCTGACAAGCGAAGCCGCTCGCTTGATCCGATTGAGACTGTCGCGGTCGGCAGATGTCGCGTTACGAAACTGAATGCGGGTCATGCTTCCCGGCCTTTGCGGTGACTAGCGGTTGCGCGACAAGATCCAATAATCGTTTGGCGGCCACAGCAGCCCCATCCCGGTGGATACGTTGGGCCATGGCCGAGGCTGCCTTTTGCACTTTTGGATTGAGTGCTTCCAGGAGCGCCGAAGAAAGCGAGCTCGATGTCAAAACTGGACCGTCGTGGACAGCGCCTATTCTCAAAGCGCTGACGCGACTGGCCCAATAGGGCTGATCAGCCGCTTGCGGAACGACGACCTGCGGAATTCCCGCCATGGCCCCGGCGATCGTCGTGCCGGCGCCGCCATGATGCACCACTGCCGCCATGCGGGGAAACAGCGCCTGCTGGTTGACCTCTCCGACTGAAAAGCAGTCCTTTTCCGCATCGATGGTTGCCAAGTCGGACCAACCACGTGCCAAGACAATGCGATGCCCAAGTTCGCGTATAGCTTCGATCGCCATCCTCGCGCTATCGCTCGCCATCCGCATGCTGCCAAAACCCACATAGATGGGCGGGGCGCCGGCATCCAGGAACGCTAGAAGGTCGCGAGGTAGGGGGCGATCATCAGTCGAGACCCAAGCACCCGTGCGATCGAGCTGCATTTCCTGCTGGTCACTTAGCGGGCTCAACAGAGGGTCGGCCGCCAGCCAAGGGCGGGCAGTGAACAAGAACTCCATAGCATTGCTGATCGGCGGCAAATTGATGGAGGCCCGATGAGCATTGATCGGCGCCACTGCCAAAGGCTGCCAAGGTTGCGGCTTGAGCAGACTAGGCGAGAAGAGCACAAAGCGCAGCGGAATGCCGACCCGCTCCGCGACTGAGCTGGCGACGAAGTGCAACATACCGCTGGCGACCATTACATCGCAATCTTGCGCGGCCTCTACCAAGGTCGGATAGGTCACAGCAACGTGCTGACCGACATAGTCATCAACGCTAAAGACCTTCTCTTCGGCGGTTGATGGCTGGTCCGCCCAGGATCGCCAGCTTTTCGGGAAGGGTACCGACGGTATTGCGTAGCGATCCAATAGCTCCACGAACTCACGGTCAGGCGGGACGCAGGCCTTCACCTCTACACCTTGCCCAAGCAGTTGAGCCGCCAGCGCGGCGATGGGCTCGACGTCCCCCCTTGATCCATAGCTAGCCAGCAATACGCGCATCATTTACCTCCAAACCGAACACGTTCACCGAGGTGTACGACGGGTAACTACTCTTGAAGCAAGGCCCTTGTGCCCCATATGTGCACTGTGAGAGCTGCCCTCGCGGCGTATTGCCAACAGGTGATAACCTGCTCCAAATAGGCCCCTATTCAGACCCTTAGCGACTGACGTGGCAGCATTAGCCCGATGCCGTCGATTAGGCGCTCGAGACCAAATCTAAACCCCAAATCGGGATCAGCCGGGGCATCGTAATGTGCCCCCGCTGCGGCACCAACACGTTGGGCAAGAGGGTACCGGTCTCCTAGGACTTTGGCCAATAGGGGGCCTCGTTCTCGCCACCAGACGTCATCTGCCTGCCCGGTGCGATGCACCGCCGCCGCAGCATCCAGCTTGGTCTTGGCCGCGCCCCGCACGAAGTTCAGCACGGTAGCGAGTACAAGATCCATCTCCACGTCCGAAAGACCCACCCCCTCGAGTGCTGAGAGTTCGAAATCGTATTTGGCGATGACATTAGGTCCCAGAACAGGCCTGAAGCCTTCGACATCGGCAAGCCACGGATGGTGCATCAAGAGAGACCAATTCCTCTCGGCCACTACGATGAGCCGTTCCTTCCAGCCTCCTGCCATCTCCGATGTCAGCGAAGGTTCGGTGAAGGTCTCGTCGACCATGACCTCAATGAGTTCGTTCTTGCTCGGAAAATAGGTGTAGAGCGCCATGGGGGATACGCCCAGGGCCTGCGCCACAGAGCGCATGGTCAGGGCATGAATGCCATTCTGATCGGCAAGCGCAATCGCTCTCCTGGCGACTTGTCTGCCTGTCAACTTGGCCTTTGGACCTGTCCTAGAGTCACTTTGGCTACCCCATAGCCTATCAATTTCGGCTTTAGCGCCGGAAACATCACCCATGCCCGCCCTCAACTCTTTACACAGTACGGCATTGCCGCTATAACAGTAACTCTTTACTATGTACGTTATTGAGGATTGAAAGATGCATCAAGAGGATTTCCGCTTGCCAATAGCGGCGGTCACGAGCATCACGCTGCTCGCGAATGCCATTCAGTCTTCCGTTGATCGCCGTCTAAACGAACTGCAGCCTCTGTTGGGAGAATATCAGACGCTGTTCGAGAGCGTGGGTGACATGGCCTATGGCAAGTTCAATGCCCTGCTGTTCCTTCCGGCCCGACATGCCATTGCAGAAGCGGGATTGAAGGCTGTCCCCCGGCTGCCGGGCAGTTTTCAGAGCAGCCGAGAGTGGGGCAATGCCGATGAGACGCACCAGCAACGGTGGATGCTCAGCAAGATGCTGGGACGGGACGGACGACCTCTTGGCACAATCGCGGTCGGCAACCATCACGATCATTCGGCCTTCAGGCTTCCGCGCTCCCCCGAGATCATCGGGCTTTTGTCGACAGCGCCGAAAGATGTGACTGCAGAGCTCTCAAGGCACCATCCCGAATTTGGTGCCGCGGAAGAATTCCGGGAGTGGTACGCCAGCTATCTGGCAGCACAAGCCGGCGAAGGGCGATCGTGACTGGGAGCGATAACATCAACGCCCGGAGATGGCCCGCCATCCGTCCGGGCCGAGGGAAAGCTTGGCTACTTCCGTATAACCGAAGCCGCAGACCACAATGCCGCCGCCGTGACTGTACGGTGACCCTGCCGTGTCCTTCGCGGATATTGCCCAGATACTGTCCGATATCAGCGGCAACCCGGTGTCGAAACGCGCCCCATTTCGGCTGTTTGACGAACGTTCGCACTTCCTCAATGCGGGCATCAGGGTTCGACAGACGAGTAGTTGGGGGAACGGAAAAGCCGCCTTCCAACCGGCTGGCTGGAAAGCGGCCCTTTATTCGCCAGGCCATGCCTTCAACACACGCACGCCTTCCGGTTCAGCTCCGGGCCAGAGCTGAACTACGTATTGATCATCTCCTTCAAGACCATCTTCACTGAGCGTGTCGAGACCGGAAAAGCTGGCACGCACGCCAAGCGGCCCTGCTTTCACCGAAAGTCGCGGAGCGGTGGCATCGTAGTCCGTCAGGCCAGCCAGCACGAGTTGGCCCGAGGGACAATCGAAATGAGCCTCGACAATGTGTTGGTAAGCATCGAGATCGAGAGCGGGTCGTATGTCGTGCCATTCAACGCGGATCGGCACGGTCATATTGCGCGCTGTGTGGAGAATGACCGCATACGGCCCGGCCATGAGACGTCGGGAGATCGCGTCATCGGTGTAGTCGTCGGGTAAATCAGGATGGGCTTCGTCGCGCAGGTATATTTGGAAATAGTCGGCCAAGAGATTGCCGTCATACAGAACTTTAGACATAGCTGCCCGAGCAGCCAGAGGAGCTGTCATCCCAAGGACTCCCATCGCGAGCAAGGTGCGTCGGTTCAAAAGCATGCTTCGTCTCGCGTCAATTTGATTTCTGCCAAATGCTCCATGAGTAGGTTGTCGCAAATTCCCGAAATCAGCGACAGGTATGATCCAAGACCGCACCGGCATACAAAGTCAGCTTCAAGCGTCCTTGCATCCTGCCACGAACGGCAGAGATGGGGTCGGGAGCAGACCGGCGGCTTTGGCGCCCGCTGTGCGAGCAGCCGACCATGGAGCAGCAGAATAACCCCGTCGCCGGGATGGACCATCGCGCCTGGGTGCCGGACTTAGTCCTTGCCGCTCTACCTTCCAAATCGGCATAATTCCTCGGCCTTGGCCAATTCCTGTTCATAGGCCACCCGCATGATGTTGACGAAGTCTTCCAGCGGAGCCGAGGGTGCCTCGGCAGGCGGAAAAACTGTCGATAGCAGGTAGGGAATGGCGGGGGAGAACGCCCTCACACTGACCAGTTCGGGGTCAACGAAACTTGCCGCGAGAGGATCTACCACCGCGACCCCGAAACCCCGGCTCACATAGGTTGCGACCGAGAACGAGAATAGCGTCTCGATCCGGATTTTGGGCTTTGCGCCCGCCAGGTGCAGGCGGGCATTTAGCTCGAGGCGCATGAGGCTGCCGGGGCCAAGGGCAACAAAGTCCTCTCCATCCACATCCTTCGGCGTGATTACAGCCAGCTTCTCCAAACGGTGCCCTTTGGGCAGGAGGCAGATCGCCTTGGAGGCCGAAAGCGGTTCACTGCGCAGGTCGTTGCGCCCCGGCGGCAAAGCAACAAAACCGACATCCATGCTGCCATTGGAGACGAGATCAATAATGTCGTGCGAGGCCCCACTATGCACGCTGATGACGATGTTGGGGTAGATTTCGGCAAACTGTTGGATCGCCTTGGGCAGACAAGCCATGGACAGCGAAACGATGGCCGCGACTTTGATCTGCCCCGCATTATATTCGCGGATGCCGTAGGCGGCTTCGCGGATACGCTCGGTACTGACGAAATGTCGCTCGACCTCGCGGTAGAGTGCCTTACCCTCGGCAGTGGGCGCAATATGGGTGCCCTCGCGGCTGAACAGGATCAACTTGAGTTCGCTCTCAAGGTCCTTGATCAAGCGGGTAACCGCCGGTTGCGACACCGATAGCAGCCGGCCCGCGCCGGTCATGCTGCCAGTCAGCATCACAGCCCGGAAAGCCTCCAGCTGCCGCTCGTTAAGGGGACGATTAGCCTTCATTTTCGACTTCATTGCAGAACGGGGAGAACTTGATGTTCCCCCCGCCACATTACACACAATGAATGCCGTCGCCTGTCAGTTATTGGTCTCAATCGCCAGACGCTTGACCAGATCACCGTATAGGTTGACCTCGGACTGCAGCATTGCGGCAGCCTCTGCCGGTGTATTGCCGACTACTGTGGCGCCCATGGTCGTAAAGCGCGCCGTCACCGCTTCCATGTTCAGCACGGTAACGATGTTTTCGTTGAGCTTATCCACAATCGCATCCGGCGTGCCGGCCGGGGCAAGCACCATACCCCAGGAATTGGCGGCAAAGCCTTCAATACCAGCTTCGGCAACGGTCTCGACATCGGGGTATTGCGGTGAGTGATCTGGACCGCCGACAGCAAGCAGCTTGAGTTGGCCGCTATCGATATGCCCCTGCACGGCCGGCAGCGTATCGAAGCCCATCTGCACGACACCACTCATCAGGTCGGGCATGGAATCCCCACTGCCCTTATAGGGCACATGGATCATCTCGATCCCGGCAGCATCGGCGAACCAGGCTCCAAAGAGGTGCGAATTGCTGCCCGGGCCGGCGGACTTATAGGCAAGTTCTCCCGGATGTTCCTTGGCGTAGGCAATGAACTCCCCGACTGTGTCGGCCTCCAGCGTTGGGCTACCCACCATCACCATCTGCGTCAGCGCCGTCGTGGTGATCGGGGCAAAGCTTGTCACCGGATCATAGGGCAAGCTATCCATCAGCGCTGGCGACAGGGCGTGTGAAGCGACCACAACGCCGATCGTGTAGCCGTCAGGCGCCGATCGGGCAATGGCATCGATGCCGATCACACCATTGGCGCCGGCCCGGTTCTCCACCGTCACCGGCTGACCAAGTAGCGGAGCAAGGTGCTCGGCGATGACGCGGGCGGTGATATCCCCCTGCCCGCCCGGCGCATAAGGGACAATAATGGTAATGGCACGGCTCGGGTAATCGGGTGCTTGCGCCAGGACCGGCAGAGCGCAGGAAACGAGCGAAGCGGCGACGACCGCCAGACACTTGGCAACTGATTTCATCAGGCTTGTTCCTTCATCTTACCATGGGAGAGGCCGCGGTCCGGTTCCGCGATGTTGAGCCGGAGCATGTCGCGCAGCAATTGCACGATCGACATCGAGCTTTCCCCTGCCGTGCCGTCGACGATGAAGCGGGATGTGCAATAGCGCATCTCCCAGCCACCGGCATCAAGGCAGGCTTCAAGGATCTTGCGCTCCATCTCTGGGGTCTGGATGAGATCCTGATTCTTGAGGAAGAAGGCGATCATCGCCGCAATGCCATAAGCACCCCAGTTCGAGACCGAGGCCGGCAGGAAATAATCGGTGGCGATCACCGTGATCACGCCGGTACCGCCCGGATACTGGGTCTCGCGCCCATAAGGGTGGAAATCGCGCATGAAATCATAGATGCGGCCAAAGCCGATTTCATTGCCGTTGTCGCCGATGCCGACGGTGAGGATTTTGCGCTTCTTGGCTTCGACAAACACGTGGCCCAGATCGACGCATTCCTTAGCAACGCCGGTCGAGCCATGCACGACGCCCTGATCATTGGGTCCAAGCCGCTCGATCGAGATCACTGCCTTGGGCTGATATTCCTCAACGATCTGTTCGGCCCAGGCCTTAGTCTGGTTGCGATCGGTCGGCGCGGTTATCAAAGCCCCACCCATACGGCGGTTCTTGGCCAGATCAAATTCACGCACCATGACGGCGGCGGCCTTGGCCGAGGCGACGACCGGCGGGGCGTGGCACTCTTCTGTCACGAAGACGGGGATGGCCTTGAGACCCCAATAAATGGCGCGTGCTAGGGACGCCGCGCCGGGGGGACCATCGCTCTCGCCATTGGGCACTTCGGGCGCATAACCAGCACCGGTCACGATAAAGACCACGTCGCCCGGTTTGACCGTGTTCACCAGCGCCTCGGCAGCCTGGGCACTTAGTGGACGTCCGCCACCCTCGGCGCGTGCAGCGTCGTAGATTTGCTTGATGATACCGTGATTCATCCCACGGTTTCTCATTTCGACAGTGACGAGCCTGTCGACATATTCACCCATAATGTCTGGCATTTTGACCTTGATCAGTTAGGCAGCAGCAAGCCGGTCTGGCAGATTGCGCGCGATTATTTGGGAAGCGGCGGCGTCTCAGTCTTCGGCGAACACCTCCTCGCGCTTCTTGCGCACCATCGGCGACACAATGGTTACGAGCAGGACCACCGCGGCGGCCAGCAGCACGGCCGAGAGCGGGCGGGTGACAAACACAGCCGGATCGCCGCGCGACAGCAGCATGGCCCGGCGCAGATACTCTTCCATCATCGGACCGAGAATGAAGCCCAGCAGCAGCGGCGCCGGCTCGCATTTAAGGCGATTGAGCAGGTAGCCGAACAGCGCGAACGCAGCGCCCATAATGATCGCCGACGTGCTGTTCGCGATCGAATAGAGCCCGATCGTGGAGAAGATCAGGATGGCTGGATAAAGGATCGCATAGGGAATGCGCAGCAGGCGAACCCAGATACCGATCATCGGCAGGTTGAAGATCACCAACATCAAATTGCCGATCCACATGGAGGCAATCAGGCCCCAGAATAGCGGCGCGTTGCTGGTCATCACTTCAGGACCCGGCACGATGTCGTGGATCATCATGGCGCCGATCATCATCGCCATCACGCCATTACTCGGGATGCCCAGGGTCAGCATCGGGATGAACGAGGATTGCGCACCCGCATTGTTGGCCGATTCAGGCGCCGCCACACCAGCGGGCGCGCCCTTGCCGAACGTTTCGGGATGCTTCGATATCTTCTTTTCAATCGTGTAGGAGGCAAACGACGACAGGGTCGCGCCACCGCCCGGCAACAGCCCCAGCACGGAACCAAGTGCGGTGCCGCGCAGCACTGCCGGCCAGGCCAGGCGGAACTCTTCACGGTTCGGCCACAGGCCCTTCACGGTGTCGGTGATCAGCGTCCGCGTATTGCTGCCACGGGCATTGGCGATGATATCAGCGAAGGCAAACAGGCCCATGGCGACGGCAACGAACTCGAACCCATCCACCAGATCGAGCGAGCCAAAGGTGAAGCGCATGACGCCGCTGCTAACGTCGGTGCCGACAGTGCCCAGCAGGATGCCGATCAGGATCATCCCAACCGCCTTGAGCAGTCCACCCGAAGCCAGCACCACGGCCGCGATCAAACCCAGGACCATCAGCGAAAAATATTCGGCGGGGCCGAACGAAAGGGCAAGCCGGGACAGATAGGGCGAAAAGGCGGCAACCAGCAAAGTTCCAATCGTGCCGGCAAAGAAAGATCCGAGCGCCGCAATGGCCAGCGCCGAACCTGCCCGCCCATTGCGCGCCATTTGGTGGCCATCGATGCAGGTCACGACCGAGCTGGATTCGCCCGGCAGATTGACCAGGATTGCCGTGGTCGAGCCGCCATATTGGGCGCCATAATAGATGCCCGACAGCATGATCAGGGCCGTCACCGGTTCAAGCGAATAGGTCAGCGGCAGCAACATGGCGATGGTCGCAAGCGGCCCAAGGCCCGGCAACACGCCCACGGCAGTGCCCAACAAGACGCCGATGAAGCAGAAGCCGATATTCTGGACCGTCAGGGCAACATTGAAACCCATGGCAAGGTTGGAAAACAGATCCATCAGAATTGCCCCGGGTAAACGGGCAATTGAATACCAAGCCCCAAAATGAACACGAGATAGCAGAACAGCGTCAGCCCCACCGCCATTGCGGCTATTCGCAGCGGCTTGAATCCGCCGGCGGCGAGACTGCTCACCACCACGGCCGCCGGGACGGCAACGACAATGCCCAGCGAGCGCACGGTCAACCCGGCGATCAGTAGCGCGCCGCCGATGGCCAGCAGACTGGTGACCTCGACACCCAGTATGTCGGGGCCATGATCCCGCAGGGATTTAAGCAAGAGGCACAGCCCGATCAGCGCCAGAAGGAGCGCGACTGCAAAGGGAAAAGCCCCCGGCCCGAGGCGGCGCAATTGGCCCAGATCATAGCGTGTCGCCAGGATCGCGCCAGCGACGCCCATGACAAGAAACAACAACGCCGCCCAGAAATTAGAGCTCGTTCTAAGGCCTGACGACATCCCCAATTGCACGATTATATATGCCCCCGCTTTGCTGAAACCCTTACCGGGACAGCTCATCTAGGCGGTCATCTTGGAAAATCCGTCACATAAAGGTCAAATACAAACGAGGCATTCTATTATGCGCTGGCCTTATGAGGGGCCGACCAAATTCTCACCATTGGGGCTAATATTCGCTCTCCGAAGCCCAAACGGGCATTCTCGCGTGCGGCACAGTCGCGGGCGCCATGACCTGGATGCCCAGCACGTTGCTGTGCGGCGAGAGACTGAGGCAGTCGGCCATTCTGACAAGTCCTCAAACGAACCATCTCTGACAATTCACATCACAGGTTTGGCCGGAGATAAGAACTCGTAAACCATGCCCACCGCACCCTGTGGATCGGGGGACGCGGTGTTCGAGAGACTCGCATATTGCTCGCTATATTGCCCTGGGTCTGGGCCTCTTCTGTCGCGCAGAGGCCGCAAAACCGGATCCCTGCGCAGCCCAAGATGCTGCAGGTGACAGGGAGGGCATCGTTCCTGCGGCGGAAACGTTGCCCTCCCGCCCCCCTGTTCTTTCGCCCCGGCCTCGCGCTATGATGTCGCTATGAGCCGCGTTCCTGATCATCCACAAAAGCCCGTTCACGCGCGCCTGGAGGCCACGACGCTTGGCCTGGCGCTGGTGGTTGACACGCCCATTCGAAACAAATCGGCGAGGCGGCTACTTGACGACATCAATCGGCAGGTGGACGAGCTCGATGCGCAAGGGCGCAAAGGTCAGACAAAGTAGCTCAATGGGCGCGAACCAGGCTGCCCAGCTCTGCGGGCCGTATCGAAATGTCACCAAGGCGAGCCAGCGCGATCGAACAGATCAGTGGGTGGCTTTACGCGCCCAAACTCCGGCGCAATAGCGCCTTCACCCGAAAAGTTGACGCCAAAAGTGGCGCTGTTCGCCGGTAGCCTTTTGATGCCTCCCTCAAGGCCGGCTGCAAGTCTCCAACGGGACACGAAGCTGTGTCGCTCGCCCTGGCAGCCCCACATACGAAATCAACGACCTCAGCTCCCCGTCAACGAATGTGATGGAGAAGCTGAGGTCGCAAGAGGTTAGAAGATCGCCAGGTACTTCAGCAGTGAGATTATCCCGATCACAATGATCACGATCTGCAATATCTGGCGGATGCGCGCCTCGATGGGCAGGCGCTGAACCAGCCAGAGGACGAGGACGATCACCAAGAAGGTGATCAGGATGCTGATTAGAACGGAAGTGCCCACAGTAGTCTCCAAAGCGCCTATCGCGCACGACTCAACGCGGGCCTCCGATCTTCGTTGCCGATAGTAAGCGAATCCAATTCGTTAGCTGCAAGGCCAAACACGCAAGCCCCGCGGTGTGTAGGAATATGGGCCACTGATTGCCCAAGCCGCCGAGGGTACGCCCTTTGAACGGATTGAGCTTTTGACATTTGTGAAAGCTGCAATTGGGGTATGTCGCCACGCCAGTCGCCGACCCCGGCTACTTTTTCTTTGAGAACGTTTGTG
The DNA here is from genome assembly GCF_044987315.1 of Devosia sp. ZW T5_3. Taxonomy (NCBI): domain Bacteria; kingdom Pseudomonadati; phylum Pseudomonadota; class Alphaproteobacteria; order Hyphomicrobiales; family Devosiaceae; genus Devosia; species Devosia sp. ZW T5_3. Next base: position 487,204 of record NZ_JBJDRE010000001.1, on the reverse strand, counting down.
GAAAATCACCTGGGTGAGCATGACCGACTCATCCGAGAGGCCGGGGGTCATTCTCCCTCAGCCCGGATGGCCGAATGAAATGCGGGTTTTGTGGACATGCGAACTGCGGGGGGCAGCCCACCTCGATCCTTGATCCGGTCCAGCTAGTTCCGCACATGGTCCGCATGATTAAGACTGTCCATCAAATCGTCCGGCAGACCGTTGCCCGTATCAGGACGCGTTCCTGGGAAAATTCGCGTTCAAGCCGTTGGCGGTAATCGCTCCACCACTGCTCATCGAGTTGCTCGACCATGACCTCGACCACGATAATGCGATCTCGCTCGATAGTTGTCGCCCGCCTCCACAATCCAAGAGCGGGCTCGCGGGTATAGGCGGTAGCACCGCCGAAGCGATCGCTTAGACCAGCGACCAACCCTTCTATGGTCTCAAGCGGTATCGGCTCACCGCGGCCAGTGTCGAGTGGCAGAAAAACTTCGACGACGTTCATGGGCTCTCCCCCGGCTCCAGATCCGCATTGTCGCGCAGGCACACGATCCGCCTCCAGATAGCTTCAGCGCGATCTTCTTCACGTTCGAACCTAGCCAGCAACTCATTCTCGGGAGCATCCCAGCGTTCTGCTAGCCGCAACGTAGCGGCCGCGCGGCCGCAGGCAAGATGCAGCTCGGAGTAGAGTTCGAATAGCTCGTCTCGTTGCGTGGATAGAACGGGCTTGCGCATACCAGTCCAACTCAATTCGGCTTAGAAAGTTGTCCATTTGGATCCCACCATCCTTGGTTTTTGACAAGCTAACACCTGGCCGCTTTTGCCAGTCAGAGTTCCGTCCGTATTTTGCCTGTTCGACCGGAAGATCTGAAACGGGTTGCGAGGCAAACCGTTATCCCAAAGACGTAGTCCTATGGGAGAGCACAAAATGCTCCGAGTTGCCTCGATTGTCTGGGGAGTGGAGGATGTATCCAGGGCCGTTGCATTCTGGTGCGCCGCGCTCAATTACAAGCCTCGTGAGAAGCCCGATATTGATTGGGCAGTTCTGGTTCCGATTAGCGGTGAAGGCGTGCAGGTCGCAATTGACAAGGCAGATGAGCGAGCAACTGGTCACCGTCCCCGGCACCATTTAGACCTTTACGCTGATGATCCAGCGCGGGAGGTTGATCGTCTTCTGAAACTTGGTGCCACCAGGGTTGCCCGAGACTATCCACCCGATGCCGACTTTGTCGTGCTCGCAGACCCCGATGGCAACCGCTTTTGCGTCGTTCAGAAATAGCGAGCTTCGCCGACGGAGGCCCGCGATGTCTGTTTCCGTTTCCTGCCATTGCGGCAGGGTGTCAGTACCTACTGGTGGCGCATGATCGCAGGTGGGCAGCACTTCTGTTCAACTGCGGAACGCCCTTGTGCGGCCGCCGGCAAATTTTGGCCTCTGTTCTGTTCGGCCAAGCCAGCAGACAATTATGGCACACGGTCATAACGCGCGCTGCTGCTGCCAATATATTCACGATGCGCAAGGGCCCCAATGGCGAGATGGCGAACAGTCCCTGACAAAGACACCCCTGCCTCGGTAATACTCAACCTGTGGCGGCGTGGTGAGGAGCAGCAGGTTTCCCGAGCATGCAGGAAGCCTGGGGGAGGCTCCTCGACTATGTCGTCCGTGGCGTCGGCAGCGTCCTTGATTTTCTCAATCGGACCGGAGTCCGCCTGTTGCCGGAAGCTATCTGAGGCGGAGGGCAACTATCCGACCTGCAGCTCCTGAAAGCTGCCGATCCGCAACCGGCCCCGAACCAGATGCTCCCTAATGAAGCACTTTCGGCCGTTACGGCAGCGGTCGTGGGGATGGTTCGCGCCCCATGCCCCTATTCGGTGACGTCACCCCGCTGAGCCCGTCGGGCTCACAAGAGCTTCCCGTAGTACGGCTAGATTGCGGATATGAAGATCCGGATATCGTCGCGGGGCTGGCGCGAAAACAAAGCTGCCCGGACCATCGGCAAGGAACATCAACAGCTTGGGCGAGGACCATTGTGGCGGCGATCTTCTCTGCCGAGGGGGCGCGGGGTGTCGCTGCTCGCTGCCTTCTGACCAGACCAGCTCCGGCTGCACCTCTCGGCAACGATCACATTGAGCCTAAGTTCGGTCCGGTCGCGGGTGTCACGCAGAAACTGCGGGTCGAGATGGGGTTGTGCCAGCAGGTCGTGGCGCCTTCTCTGGTCGGATAGTCCGTGCGGATCTCGTTGAGCCGCCAAACGCCATCTTTGATATAGGTTACGCTGCGGTCGCCATCTGGCCAGACATAGACGTTGAGCCCGATCTGTTCGCGGCTCTGCTTCATTTCGTCTGCCGCTTGATAGATGACGAGGCCACGACAGGGCCTTTCGGATACGACCTCCCCGACGGCGGACCGAACTTGGCAGGTGAAGGCATCAAAAGGTAGATCCCCGGTGCTCCATTCTTCGAGGAGCCGCTCACTTGCCCTGCAGGCTTGGGCGATACCGTCCATGCAGCCCATGTCAAAGGCACGTGATGCCTCGGCAAGGACAAGGGATGGCTCGGCGTCTTCACCATCCTCCCGATGGGCGAAGACTAGCGGCTGTGTCGGCATCTCATTTTGGCGGACCGTTTCAATGAGCATGTTGCCATAGTTCAGGCAGGCTTCGCCATCGGTCGTGCTGACCCTGGGGTGAAAGCACCCCCGCTGATAGCCAAGAAGTGCACCCGATGGATCGGCGGGCAGGCCCAGCCCCTCGGCGAGGATATTTCCCACCAGTTTGCAGGCATAGGGCGCGGTCGAAATATCGTCACCTTCACAGACAAAGTTGGCCCAGACCAGCGCATCTTCCAACTGCGCATTCTGCGTCAGCGCCATTTTCGCAGCGTCGTAGCAGGCCCAGGCATCTTGACCACCCTGCCCGTCCATCAGGCTGACGCAAGCCTCGGCCAAAACCGAAAGCGGGTTTTCGTCATCGCCAGCCATCGCCAGCGCATCGGCAAGCTGGCTGCAGGTATTGCCGGCATCCTGATTGCCCTCTCTGCAGCCCATGCGCAGCACCGCCATATAGGCCTTGGGCTCGTCGCGCCCGGGGATCGTTATCCCGCCGTAATCGTGTCCCGACTTGCCGTAAAGCTGCGCCAGCGCCTGACAGCCATTGCTATTGGCAGGCGAACACGCCTCGTTCAACATCGCCTCGGCCGTCGTCAATCCATCTGGAGCCTCTAGCGCGGCATAGCTGTGCAGCGCCCAGATGCAGTCCTGGTAGGCGCCGTTGCCCGGCGTCCGGCAGGATTGGGCAAGGCGCTCATATCTTGGGCGCAGCAACGAACGGGTCTCTGAAAATGTTGGGTCAAGAATGCTGTCAAGGCTATCACAGATACTGTCCTTCTGGTCTTGGACGCTGCAGAGCGCGATCGCGCTGGCGGTGGCCTGCCGCCGATCCGAAACAGACCAGTAGTCGGGCATTGCAGCCATCGTGCCACAAGCGGGTGGATCCCCTGCGGAACAGCCATCGGTGAGCACCGAGACCGCTTTGGCGACCCGGTCGGCGTCGAGGTTTGCGTGAGTGCCATACTGCAGGAAGTCACGATAGCTATAGTATGCCCGGACGCAGCTGCGTTGATTGGGCTCGCGCGCGCCCATGGTGCAAAGCTCGGTCTCGATTCCAGCGATGGCAAAGCGTTCATCCCCGGAAAGACCTGACCCGCGCGCCTGAACAACGCGATCAAAGTTCGAAGCCAGTTCCTCGCAGATCCACGCAATGCCTTGTTTGCAGGCTGTAAGATTGGCCGCAAAATTCGATGCAGCTTCCACCAGCGACGCGGGGCGGTCCGGTGCCGTCCCCCGAGCCAGAAGGATGCAGCCGAACCGATCCTGCTCATCGCATAGCAGCTTGGAGAGTTCGGTCGTAACGCGCCCGGTGCTTTCAGAGGTGCCCGCGAGTGCCCGAGTACGGGCGAATTCCAGCGTATTATCCAGCCGATTAACCGCCATCCGGCAGCCGTACAGATCACCGGCCAAACACCCCAACAGCGAGTAACGAGTTACGACCGCAGGGCCGCGATCTGTCCCATCGGGCTCGTCATAAATCAGATCTGCAAAACCTGTGCAGGCAGCGCCAAGACCCAGGTCGCAGGCCTGTTTCATGGCCTGGGGATCTTCGAGTCTGCGGCCGTTTGCGAGTAAATCCTGTGCGCTCAAAAGCCGGGCGGCGTTATTTTCAGACGCGCTGTTGTCCACCAACGCGAAGCTCGATCCGTCGTAGAGCAGCGCCTCAGCGAAATCGGCGCCAGACACGCAAGTGCTGCCATTCGGCAACTGGTCGGCAACCTCGGTGCTAAGCAGACCTGCCGTCAGAGCGTACCCGCCGGACTGCAGGCGGTAGCTCGACATCACAGCGGCAAAATCCAGCGCCGAACTTGCTTGTGCGTTCAATGCGTCGACCGTATCGGCGTAACCGAGCACCAGATGGCAGGTGTTGGGCGGAGCGATATATGACTGCAAACGACTGTCGCTTGCGACCTCGGCTCGCGCAGGATCGCCACAGAAATGGCGGACCTCCTCAACAGGCAGATAGCCTGTGGCCCGCTCAAGCCCGCGACCGGTGGCATAGTTCAGCGCAAACCACGCGGTTTCATCGGCCGCGTAGGTGACATCTACTAGCACCACCTGCTCGCCAGTCTCCACCATCAGGGCCTCGGCTCCTCCGGGGGTCACTCGCATTGCCTGCGCAGTGCAGACGTGGCGAACTTCCAACGACTGGTACGGTGCCATGTCCTGAGCGAGCGCCGAACTCGGCGCGACCGCCGCCAGCATAAGCAGGATCGGCAGGTGTAAAGCGGTTTTCATCATAAACGTATCCATAGCCTCTTAGAGCAAAACCAACCGCCTGGCAGTTTGCCGAAGTGCCGGAGTGATCAATGATACCGGCGAGCTAGCGCGCCCCAACTATCCATCGCACAATCCGCTCGGGTGTTCACCCGGTGATGCCCCTCTGTTCGCCGAGCGCTCCTATGCTACAGAGGCAGAAAATGAAACAGCTTCGGGTTGAGCATGCAGAAACGAATTCTCGTCATTATCGGGCTGGTCCTCCTCGGTTTTGGTGGTTACCGACAATTCTTCAGTTCAGATGTAAGCTCTGTCGATCAGACGCGGTGTGAACAGCTAGTGCGGAGTCAGAACAGCGATAGTGCCGAGGCGCTTACCCTCCTGCTCCCCAAATGTAGTGACGCGGGCATGGTCGCAATGATGGACGCTCAGGCCTCAGGCGATGATGCCCAAGCGGCGGCACGCCGTATTTCGGAAGCCAATCAGGACGAGGTGAGTACCCATTTGCTCGACTGGGCGATGATCGGAGCGGGCGCGGTGGCGCTGGGCGCCGGCGCAGCCATTGGCGGTCGCAGGACACGATCGGGAGATGCCTGAGTTCCCCCTGACGAGAGTGCCTCGCCGAATATGGTTGCTGATCTTGATGATACTCATTGGAATCGCACCACTGGCCTCGGTCTTTCTGGCCGGGCTCATCGCCGATCTCAATGGGTGCGGTCTGCACGAGGGTTTCGTGCAGCCCTGCATCGTCCTTGGGACAGATATTGGCGGTTTGCTCTACAACATGACTGCGTTTGGCTGGCTCATGCTGATCTCGCTCTTTTTCCTGGCGGGGGGGCTGCTGGGTCTGGCCAAGGAAGGCCTGCTGCTGATTTTGCGCAGGGTCATAAGGCGATAACTGCCGTCATCAATGCCATGAGAGCGACATAAGTATGAACGTCACCGACTGCAAAGCGCCCCGGTATCGCCATGGCGCTGCTGCTGTTCTGGGGATTGAGCAACGAGACCCTGCATCACTACTGGAGTCGGTAATGCCTCATTGGCGCCGATTTGCTCAGTAGGCTGCCCATCTCAAAAAGAGGGTAATGTCGATGAATCGGCTCATGTGGGTTTGTGCTGCCGCGTTGGCGGCGTCGCCGGTCGCTGCCTGGGAGTTGGATAGTAGCGACGCCAAGAAGGCCTGGAGCTATACGGCCTTTCAGGCCGACAAAACTGGCGGCGTCGAGTTGCAGTTCTTTTGCGACCATAATTACCCCGACGATATCCAGATGCTGTTGTTTACAGCTGTGGATGCCCAGGAGGGTGACAAGGAGCGCCCAGGAGTAGCGGTGAGTGTTGTTGTCAACGGAACAAGTTTCGACGATTTGAATGGCTATTACGATGCTGTGGAGGGCGAGCGCACCGTGGTCGTCGACACACTGGAGGAAAGTCGTCTGCGGCAGGTCCTTGCGACGGCTCGCGGTGCCACCCAGCCGCTCCAGATACTCTACGACGGACGGTCTCAGCGTTTCGGGATCGACGGCATTGTCGAGACCTTGGACCGCTTCGTAGGGGGCTGCGAGCGCAGCTAGACGATCAACGCACTGCGCCTTGGGGAGACGCGTCCCCCTTGGAAGGGCATTTGGCGGCCGGCATTCAATCGCCGGCGGAGCCCGCGGCTTCAGGCAAACGTTCCCAAATGCCGTCGCCAACTTCGCCTCCGGCGCCGATTTCAAAACGGACGTCAACGCGATAGGCGCCGAATTCATGCAGCCCGCTCGGCACAGCCTCGTCACCGGCAAGCCGCACAACCAGATGCGGATGGGGTTCAGTCATAAAGCTCAAATCGAAAATGTGGTTGCCAAAGCGATCTTGCAATACCCACCTCTTTGCCTGGCTTGAACCGTCCAAACCGAACCGCGTTCAGATCTCGAACCGATGGCGATCTTCACCTTGGGAAGTGCCCAAGCAATTCAGACGGTAAGCAAGCATGCAATCATGTAAACTTGAAGGGCAGAACCAGTGTGAGCGGGTTTCCGGGCGTCTCACGGAAACCGTGATGCAGATAGAAGCCCTTAGCCTGGTCATGAAGAGCATGAACCAGGAGCCCGCGGACCCCAATTATTTCCAGGGCTGATTGTGCTCTCAGAACGGAGTCTTTCAGGAGCGCAGTTCCGAGCCCCTGCGCCTTGTATCGCTGATCGACCGCAAGTCTGCCCATCAGGATCATCGGCAAAGGATCCGGCATACCGTGGCGCAGTGCCCTAGGTGCCTCTTTCAAGCTAATTGCCGCGGAGCTGAGGCAGTAATACCCTGCCACCTGGCCACCCTCAACTGCGACGTAGGTCCGAGAAACACCCGCCGCCTGGTTGGGCAGAGCCCGGGTTTTGAGCCAAGTGTCGAGAACAACCTCGCCGGAGGAAAAGTCCTCAAGCCTATGCTGCTCGGAAAGTCGGGAAGGCGCCTGCAAAAATTATTGGCCCCAGGGCGAAGGCGCACTCATCAAGCGCTTGTACCCTTCGGGCTCTGGCCCCCTATCAAGAACATCCAGGAACTGAGCGTAGGCTTGCGCGTCGAGTGCGATGAAAGCCTGGTCCAGCAGCTTGTCTTCTGCTGCTGCCATGGCTGCCTCCACCATGAATTCGGTGCGGTTCTTACCGGATAGCTTGGCCGCCCGGTCGATCATAAGCTGCGCCTCTCGCGGAATCCGCAAGTTGATTGGGACGGAAGTGCTTATTTTTTGGTCTTCTTTTGCCGGCATTTGTCAAACCTCTAGCAACATAATAGCACAATGTATGTACGTTGTGTAGAAATTTCAAAAAGGCTTCCGAGGCGCTCCATCCGGTGAGATGCGTCACGTTACGCGCTACAGGCCGAAAACTGCCTTCTCGTAGACAGAAAATCTATCCTCGGGTGCAATCTTTCGGATTTCACTTTTTCGTCCTAAGCCATTTTCTTTCTTGTTCAATTCCGTTGGAGAGACGGAATTTCGATATTCCTCCGGAGCCGACTAGGTTTTTGAAATAAGCGCTCGCAGCGTATGCCAATCTCTGTAACGCGAAGCGTGCCGGCAGGACGGGATTGGTAGAAGTGAGCACGTTGATAGAATTTCTAGTCGTCTTCTGTAGAGAAATATGTCGCCGGCTATGCCTGCGTCCGTGCTTCTTTGCGAGCGATTTAGCTCACCCTTCTAGTGTTAAATATGAGTTTTCTAGCGTTACGGCATTCTGGAAACCCAGCCCAACGCGGACTGCGTTGGGCAGACAGTGCCTAACTGGAAACGTTTTGCTGTGCCGCTGAGTTTGCCGCTGCCTTGCCCCCAGAAAGGTCAGGCTGTTCTGAACCACTCTGCCCAAGCACCAAATCGACACAGCGTCTCACCGCATCCTGGCGGCTGACATACCCAGGTTGATCCACGATCCACGCATCAATGCGGGCGATCATCTCAGAGGTCATGCGTATGGTAATTCTCTCGTGCAAATCGATCCATTCCTTGCGTGATGCGATGCATCTTAACACTCACGTGCGGCACGCTACTAGCTTGCCGCACGCCTGTGCCCGTCGAAAGTGATCTAAATTGGCGACACTTCGACGCGCTGATCGCTTGCGACAGTTAGCCGACCGGGGCACAAGGGCCTTCGGCTACAAGCTAACCGTTTCGATGTGGCTCCGTTCCGACTTTGTGCTCGTAAGGGTATGGACCTCACCCTATCCTCACGACTCCGCCTGTGGCGTTTGAGGGGCAGGGTCAGCTTGGAGAATACCGGCTCCATGGCATCCAATGCCTTGGCGTCGAAAACAAATTCCGGCCAATCGGGATGTTCCCAGTTCCAAGTCATGAGCTATAGCCGAGCCGTTCTATAGCTCATTAATTATGGAAATAGTGAGCTATAGCAACAGGGTCTATAACTCATCCTGGGATGTTAGCGAGCCTCAGGGGTTCTGTTCGACAAGCTTGTTTCCTTCCAAATCTCGAAATCTCTGCGATGCTGCTCCTCGGTCATTGGGTATAGGCCAAGCACCGAGGCCCCGTCTTGAACGCGCTCGAGCACAAAGTCCTCGTAGCGCGTCATGGACACCGCCTCCTCAGCGATCTCCTCCACGATACCAGAGGGAATGACAACGACCCCTTCGCCATCGCCGACAAGGATATCTCCGGGCCATACCGCGACATCACCACAACCGATCGGTACATTGATATCGAGCGCTTGATGCAATGTGAGATTGGTTGGCGCGGAAGGCCTCTGATGATAGGCCGGGAAAGACATCCGGCCGATTTCCGGACTGTCACGAAAACCACCGTCGGTGACCACACCCTCGACACCGCGCCGCATGAGGCGTGTCACCAGGATCGAACCGGCGGACGCGGCACGGGCATTCTGCCGGCTATCCATCACCAGAACTGAACCGGCCGGACATTGTTCGACGGCCTGCCGCTGAGGATGAGCGCGGTCCTGGAACACTTCAAGCGGATTAAGATCTTCCCGGGCGGGGATATACCGCAGCGTGAATGCGGGTCCCACCATAGTGCGAGTGACGCTGCCGACGGGTCGAACATCCTGGATAAACTGGTTGCGCAACCCGCGTTTGAACAGGGCGGTGCAAAGCGTTGCTGTGCTGACGCCGCGCAATTTTTCGCGGGTGGCTTCGGAGAAGTCGGGCATCGGATATCCTTTGTTTCGGCCTACCAGCGGGGTACGCGGCGCTCGTAAGTGGGGTCGAATTGTTTCATATAAGCGGTGTCGTCGCGTTCGGAGACGCCGCCGGTTTCGTAGAGAGCGGCGAGTTTGGTGAGTTTATCCCGATCGAGCGTTACGCCGAGGCCGGGCCCTGTTGGCACGGCCAACGCACCATTCTCGAACGCGAAGAGATCGCCTTCCAAAACGTCAACGCCCGTCCAGGGATAATGTGTGTCACAATCATAGCCGAGGTTGGTTGAGGCGGCGGCGACGTGGGCCATGGCCGCTAGCGTGATGCCGAGATGGGAATTGGAATGCATGGAGACGCCAAGCTCGAGCGCCTGACAGAGCTTGCCCAGATGGGTCGCGGCGCGCATGCCGCCCCAATAGTGATGGTCCGCCAGCACGATTTTGACGGCGCGCTTGCGATAGGCCTCGGCGATCTGGTCGAATTCGAGCACAACCATATTGGTGGCAAGCGGGATGGAGGTGGAGGCTGCGACTTCGGCCATGGCGTCCATGCCGACGACCGGGTCTTCAAGATATTCAAGCACGCCTTCGAGTTTTTTGGCGATGTATTTGGCCGTTTCGACGGTCCAGCCGCCATTGGGATCGATGCGGAGGGGATGGTCGGGAAAGGCCTCGCGCAGCTTGAGCATGGTTTCGACTTCAAGATCGGGATGCAGCACGCCGCCCTTGAGCTTGAGCGATTTGAAGCCATGCAGGCTGACGAAGCGGCGGGCCTCCTCGACCATTTGGTTAGGGGTCAGCACCTCGCCCCATTCGTCGGGCGATTGCCCGAGATGGCCGGCGAATTTGAAGAAGAGATAGGCGCTGAAGGAGACGCGATCGCGCACGGCGCCGCCGAGCAGGTCCGAGACGGGACGGTTCAGTAGCTTACCCTGGATATCCATGCAGGGCACTTCGAAAGCCGAGGTGGCGACGTCGGTTACCTTGTGATCGGCCACGGCGGATTTGGCGTTGATGCCGCCGCCTTCGGGAATGGCGGCCAGTACGCGAGCATGCAGTTCATGCAGGTGGAAGGGATCAAGGCCCACCAGTGCGGGGGCGGCGCGGCGCAGGCCGGCTAGGGCTTTGATGCTGCCATAGCTCTCGCCGAGGCCAATGGTGCCGTCGTCGCAGACCAGCTCGATAATAGTACGCAGTGCATAGGGCTGGTGCACGCCCTTGCAGTTGAGCAAGGGCTTGTCGGGGATGGCGACGGGCGTGAGGCGAACTTCGGCAATACGCATGTTGTTGTTCCTGGTTACCACCACGAGCGGGCGGCCTGGAGCGCCTGATCCAGCGGGGGTAGTTCATTGTGCCAGTGGCGTTCCCATTCGAGGCTGATGGGAAGAGGCCCGGCGGCCTCAAGCAGCGGCATGAGGGTAGCCATGGGGAAGTCGCCCTGCCCCGGCAGCACATAATGGCGGCCATCGGCGCACAAGGCGCTGTCCTTGACGTGGACGTGGACGACGTGCGGGGCGATGCTCCGCCAGGTGGCGAGCGGATCGGCGCCGCCCTTGGCCCAGGTGTGGTGGGCGTCCCAGAGGATGGCGACGGTGGGGAGGCGCGTGACGAATTCGGACAATTGGGCGGGTTGGGCCAGGGCGTCGTGGGTTTCGATCATGAGATCGACGACGAGGCCGCGTCGCTGGCGGTCGGCTTGCCATTGGGCGAGGCGCTCGCCGGCCTGGATATAGTCGGCGTCCGAGAGGATTTCGCCGCCGTCGAAAATGCGCAGAAAAGGCACGCGCGCGGCTTCGGCCCAGGGCAGGAATTGTTCGAGTTCGGCGAGGTTTTCGTCGCCGAAGAGGCGTGCGGAGGTGCCAAGGCCGGCGATGCGGATGGGCGTGTTCTCGAGCCAATGGCGGAAGCCGGCCGGGTCGCCGAATTCGGCGGCAAGGGCTTGGGGGATGTCGAGCGAGCCTGAAATCACCCGCAATTCCACGGCTGGGATACCATAGGCCTGTGCTAGTTCGGCCGCTTGGCGGACTGACAAATCGGAGCAGCCGAGGGTGGAGAAACAATGGGTCAGCGTGCTCATGCGATGCGGTCCAGTTCGGTTTCTCGCACTGCGAAGAGTGGCGGTTGGCCAGCGACGAAGCGTTCGATTTCGTTGATGGCAAGATCGGCCAGCCGGCGCAATTCATTGCCTTGGGCGCCGGCGATATGAGGTGTCAGCACGACATTGGGCAGGTCGTAGAGCGGGCTTTCGGGCGGCAGGGGTTCTGGATCGGGGGTATCGATCAGCACCCGTAGCCGGCCGGATTGGACCTCGGGCAGGAGCGCATCGTGATCGAGCAGCCAGCCGCGGGCGGTGTTGATCAGCACGGCATTGTCGGCCATCAGCGCCAGTTCTGCAGCGCCGATCATACGGTGGGTTTCGGGCAGCACCGGCGCGTGCAGGGATACAGTGTCGGACCAGGCGAGCAATGGGTGCAGGTCCATTTTGGTGGCGCCCATGGCGGCGGCGTCTTCGGCGCTGAGGAAGGGGTCGTAGACTGCGACGGCGAAATTGGCGCGCACCAGCATCTCGATAGTGAGCCGGCCGATGCGGGAGGCACCGACAATGCCGATGCGGCGGCGATAATTGCCGAGATGGGACACGTCCATGCTGATGCGGGTGCCGAAGCCGCCTGTGCCGCGCTGATCGCGGTGGGTATCGCGGATGCGGAACACGTCTTTGCCGCACAGGATAATGGCGGCGAAGGTAAATTCGGCGACCGGCACGGCCATGGCAGAGACTGCCGAGGTGATGAGGATGTCACGCTGCCAAAAGGGCGGCGGGGCGATGACGCGGACGGAGGCGGCGGCGTACGCCACCATTTTGAGATTGGGGGCGCGAGCCAGCCGGGCCTCTGTCAGGGGCGGCGCGCCCCAGGCGGCCAGCATTATGTCGGCATCGCGCAGGGCGGCAGCGCCGGCGGCGGTGTCGAAATCGGTGAAGGCGTCGCGCGAGATGATGTCGGTTACCGCTTCAAGACGCGCCCATTCCTCGGAGCCGCAGAAGCCGGCGGGCAGTTCTTCGCGCATGGCGAGCAGTAGTTTGGGTTTGGCGGTCATGAGCGCACCGGATTGGGAACGGGGCGGATGTCGATGCCGCCGATGTCGACATGGAGCGGGGCGGCGTCGGTGGCGAGGATCACTTCGAGGGTGAGGGTCGGCGGGATAGCGCCGGGCCGCAGGCGGATGGGTGGGGTGCGCAGGAGGCCGCTCCAGGCCTGGGCTGGATAGGACCAGAGCTCGCCGTCGTCGGACTTGAAAGGGGCCAGGGAGATGGATTGCAGCCCATCCTCTGCTGGATCGCTCAGGACGAGCGAGAGGCCCAGAATGGCCGGATGGGCAGGGACGGTGATGGTGCAGCTGGCTGTGACCCAGGCACCGGCGCCGGGATAGACAATGTCATCGGCCAGAACTTGGTTTGAACTGGCGGTTGCGCTGATCGACTGGTCTTGGGCGCGGGTGAGATTGCCGAGCGGGTTATTGATGGCGTCGAAGCGGTCGTCGGGCGCGACCAGACGAGGCTCGGCCTGGGGGACGAGCGAGGTTAGATAGGTTCCCAGAGCCTTGCCCACGGCGAAGCCGCCGGTGACGGAGAAATGGGTGCCGTCATTGGAGAAGCCGGCTTGCGGCGCGCCATCGGGATCGGCGGTGTCGACCCAGGGGGCGTTCCAATCGAAGACGTGGCAATTGGCATGGCGGGCGGCGAAATCCAGGCTCATCTGGTTGATCCAGTGGGCCTTGGCACGCTCGGCGCCGACCGAAGCCCATTTTTGCGTGCCGCGTGCCAGAATGGGCAGCAGGATGACCGTTTTGCCGGCGGCGAGCAGGGTCGTGGCGATACGGGCGCGGATTTCGGCGATGGTTTCCTTGGTTTCGACCATCATGTCATTGGTGCCGGCGTCGACGATGATCAGGTCGAAATCTTCGACCAGCAATCGGGCAACGCGCCGCTCGATCTCGATGGCCTTCTGACCCGAGACACCGAAATTGAGCCCGGTGAAGAAGCGACTGATGCCCGGCCGGTTGCTCGGCTCCCAGCCGGGCATGACGGCCGGATCGTGATGGATCGGACAGGCGAGACGGCCATGCGAGAGCACTTCGGCCCAGCTCATCCAGCCGCGCGCCGAGGTGGCGATGTGGCTGTCGCTGCCATTGTGGTTTTGCTGCACGAGCGACGTGCCAAGAATGGCAATTCGCCCGGCGCGCGGAATGGAGATGGCCATTACTGCCTCAGGAATAGAGCACGCCGCCATTGATGTCGTAGCAGGCACCAGTGATGTAGGCCGCGTCGTCGGAGGCGAGGAAGGCCACCAGCCCGGCCACGTCTTCAGAGGTGCCTTCGCGCTTGAGCAGGGCTGCGCCCGCCACACGTTCGCGCACTTCGGGCTTGGTGAAAGTGTCGTGGAAGGCAGTGGCGATCATGCCGGGGCAGACCGCGTTGACGCGAATGCGGGGGCCGGCCTCCTTGGCAAGGCCCCGGGTGAAGGTCATCACCGCGCCCTTGGAGGTGGCGTAGGCAATGGCGCCGGGGCCGCCGCCATCGCGGCCGGCCTGGGAGGCGAAGGTAACGATGGCGCCGCCTTCGGTCATTTTGGGCAAGACGGCCTGGGCGGTGAGGAAGAGCGAGGTGAGATTGACGCTCATCACCTGGTTCCAGAAGGTTTCGTCCATCTCGGCCATAGTCTTGCGGGCCACAAGGCCACCGGCGACATGCACCAGGCCATGGATGGCGCCAAAGCGATCAGTTGCAGCGGCCACGGCGGCGTCAACTGCTGTCTTCTGCGTCAGATCGGCCTTGAGGGCGAGGGCCTTGCCGCCGCGCTGTTCGATTTCGGCTACGGCGGAGCGGGCGCCCTCTTCGGCGCCATTATAGGTCAGCACCACATTGGCACCTTCCTCGGCAAAGCGCAGGGCGCAGGCGCGACCGATATCGCGACCGGCACCGGCGACGAGGACGGTCTTGTTGGAAAAGCGCTGCATGATGAAACCTCTGATCTAGAATTTTTTAGGAAGGGTGAGCTTGAAGCGCTGGTCATCGACATCGGTGAAATAGATGTCGGTGGCAAAGCCCTGGTCGTCGATGAAACTGAAAATGCGCTTGGGCGCGTCGAGGCTGTAGGGCACCAGCAGGGTCACCAGCACATGGCTTTTGGCGGCCGGAACGCTTGCCCTTATGTGGTGATGCTGTTCCAGCCCCTCGGTATCGGCGGGGTCGATTTCGGGGAAGCCGTGCACCGCGCTGATGCTGGGCGCGCCGGCCGATGAGAAGACGAATTGGCCGTAAAAGCCGGCCCGCTCACCGTGGTAACGGAAGCTGGAGCGGCCGGCATCGGGCGCATTGGTGGTGTGGCAGAGCCAATCCAGCGTGACGGGCTCGGCGGCTTCGACGCGGTCGACGATGACGAAATAGCTGTCATCGACGAAATGGGTTTCGCGCTCGGCTTTCTGCACCTTTGGATTGGTGACGCGGTAGGCTTCGGTGGCGTCGCCGACGATGCGGATATGACCGGGGTTCTCTTCGACCTCGGTGATCTGCCCGGCGGCGCGACGGGCGAGGGCCTTGTCCTTGTCGGCATATTGGCCCTTGCCGTCGATCAGGATGGCATTTTTGGAGCGGGTCTGGCGCCGCCAGTCGCGGTGCATGCTGGAGTTAAAGGCTACATAGTGGCCGGACTGGATCGCCAAGTCTTCGCCATAGGCATAGAGCAGGAAGGCGTTCTGGTCGCCATGGCTGTGGCTGAGCGAGCCATAGGCGCTCGACTTGAACAGGAACTGGATGTGGCGCATGGGATCGTCCATGTGCTTCTGGATGGCGGCCCAGCCGATATCCTTGAACCATTTGACGGCGGGTAGATCGGTGGGCGGCAGCGCTTCGACGGGGGCGAAATCGTGCTGGTATTGCAGGTCGTCGAAATTGAGGTCCCACCAGCCGTAATTGTAGAAGGCCATTTCGGTGCCGGCGGCGTCGGCTTTGAGGCGCTCGAAATACCATTGGTAATGGCCATTGCCGGTGACGCCAGCGAATTGGCGGACATTGTAGCCGACCTTGAGGCCGGGCAGATCGCCCAGCGTTGAATCATCGCCAAAGCAGGCGCGGCGCGTGCCGGGGGCTTTGGTATAGAGCGGAAAGGCGCCGGTGTTCTGGAAGAAGGGGCGGCGGTAGAGATCGACGCCGAGATATTTGCGCAGCAGATTGGCCGCTTCGATGAAATAGGCGATGCCGGTCATCCAGTAATGCGGGCCCTCGGCCCAGCCGCCATCGGTGCCAGCCCAGGGCGAATAGAGCGTGGCTAGGAAATCGAGCGTGTAATCGAGCCAGGCAGTAGCCTCCTCGCTTTCGCCATCGAGCGCGATGCAGGCCGGGGTCAGCACTGCCGACAGCGAGCGGACGGCGTGGCTGTCATAGGGGAAGACCTGGATGCGGGCATGGGCGATGACGTGATTGGCCACCTCGCGCGTTCGGGTCACCAGCACCGCGCGGACCTCGTCGCGCTCGGCCTCGGTCAGATGATCGTGCAGCCAGTCATAGCCCCAGGATAAAGCGACCACGACGCGAAAACCGGCTTCGTCATTATAGGCGCGGGAGGTGGGGCCGGTTGGATCCCAACGGGCGATTGCGAGCAGCCAATCGCGGGACTTGTCAAGCAGGTCGGTGCGGCCCAGCACCTTGCCGGCAATGGCGAGGTGGCGGATGGCGTAGATGGTCTCCTGGCAATCGATATACATCTGCCGCCACAAGGTCGCGACGCGGATATTGTTGGGATAGGGCTTGGGCTCAGCGATGATGGGCCGATCGATCCAGGGGGCGACCGATTTTTCGTAGAACTGGTCCCAGCCGGCATGGGTGGCATCGCCTTTGACGGAGGCCGAAAAGGTGTGCAGCTCGTCCGGGTTCATCCATAGGCGGGGATGGCGCAGATCGCTCGCCGCGCGGCGGGCCGCGATGGATGGGACGGGAGTTTCGGGCAGGCCTTCGGCGAGATCGAAACTGCGGGTGCTGCTCCAATCCGAGCCTGGTGCGCCGGTCTTGGCGTCCCAGATGGCGTAGCTCCAGAAATGGTGGCCCGGCGGCAGTGGCGTGTCGGGGGTGAAGAAGTTCCAGGCCAGGTCGGTGTGGAGGCTCGTGCGGCTTTCGGGGAAGCTTGCATCGTCCGATATACGCAGCACATAGCGGGCGCCGTCGTCGATATCGGGCAGCCAGGAAAAGCGCGGCGGGTTCTCTGTTGGGGCCTGATCGGCGTTGGGCATATAGGTGATGGTCAACGAACCCGGCCGGGGTTCATCGAGAGCGGATTTGCGCAGCTTGGCCGGGGCAGAAGGACGCATCGCCTGCCGAACTCCTATCAAGGGGAAAGTGGGAGGGTGGCGGCGGGGAGGCCGCCACCCGGGAGGACGGAGCCGCTATTGCGCGGCGCCGTATTGGCGTTCATAGGCTGCCTGCATGACCTCGATGACCTGATCGTAGCCCATATCGGTGAGGCGCTGCTTGTAGGCATCCCAGCCGGTATTGACGTCCTGTGCGCCGAGCACCCAGGTCTGCTGCATCTCGGTCATGTAGGTGAGTAGGCTGGGCCAATAACGATCATAGATCGCCTTTTCTTCGGCATTGAGCGCTACACCCAGGAACTCGTCCTTGAGGCAATTGCACTCTTCGTACATGGCGATGCCGTCGAGCGCGATCTGGTTGGTCCATTGGCGCTCATATTCGTAGTCCATCCAATAGCCGCGCGGCACCTGGGCACCCACGGCCCAGAGCTGGGCATTGACCGGCTCGCCATTGGTCAACAGTTCTTCTTTGAACTGCGGCTTGCCATCGACCATGTCATAGGTCAGCCCCTCGACACCGAAGTTCGACATGATCCGACCCTGTTCGGAGAACCAGAAGTCGAAATATTTGATGGTTTCGACCGGGTGCTGATTGGTGGCCGAGATGGCCCAGCCGGCGGGCTGCACTTGTTGGCGGCGCGCATCTTCGAAGCGTTCGCCCGATACAGTCTTGGGCGGCAGCATGGGGACGAAGTTGAACCCTTCGATCGTGGGGCGAAGCGCATCATTATAGGTGGCGGTGCTGGCGAACCAGTCATGCATCATGCCGCCAAGATTGTTGCCGAGCAGGAATTCGCGCGATCGGGAGCCGCGGGTGAAGATTTCCTTGTCGATCAGCCCTTCCTTGTACCATTGGGCGATATTGGAAATGCCTGTCTTGTAGTTGTCCTCGGCCCACGGGTGACGCACCTTGCCATCATAGGTGGCGAAATCGCCATAGCGTTCGGAGCCGGAAACGCGGGCATCCCACAGGTTGATCAGGCGGACGGCGTCGACCACGTCGCGGGCGAAATAGGGGACTTCGTCCTTCTGGCCATTGCCATTGGGGTCCTGGTCGCGGAAGGCCTTGAGCACTTCATAGACTTCCTCGGGCGTTTCAGGTTGTTCGAGACCGAGTTTGTCCAGCCAGTCCTGGCGGATGAACCAGCCGCGCGAGAACTTGCCGTCCGGCACATAGGGAATGTAGTAGAGATTGCCGTCCGGGCCTGAAATCGAAGCCTTGATTTCGGGGTGGCTGTCGAAGAAAGCCTTGAGATTGGGGGCATGCTCCTCGATCAGGTCGTTGAGCGGCACGAAGGCGCCTTCCAGACCATAGCGGATGAAATCGTCCTTGAGGCCGCCCGAGGCGTCGCCACCCACGATATCGGGCAGATTGCCGGAGGCGATCAGCAGGTTGAAGGCATCGCGGCTGCTGGTGGTGGCGAGCGAGGCCACATTGCGCACGTGGGTATTGGTGAGCTCGGCGGCCTTCTGCTCCACCGGCCAGTCTTCGGTGTAGACGTATTTATCACGGAAGTGGAAGTGGATGGTGAGCTCGAGTGGCTCCTCGGTGATCTTGGGCGCCTCCTGCGCCCAGACCATTGATGGCATGGCCAAAGCGGCGGCCAGTGTGACGCTCGATACGCCTTTGAGTAGTGCTTTCACAGGTTCCTCCCTTGTGGTGCAGCGATTATTCTTTGACCCCGCCCAGCAGAATGCCTTTGGTGAAATAGCGCTGGGCGTATGGGTAGATGATGAGAACGGGGATGATCGACGCGACCATGATGGCGGCCGTCACCGTCTCGAACGAGTACTGGGCATTGAGCAGGCTCGAGGCGAATTCGTCGTTGGAATTGAGATCGACGATGACGCGCTTGAGATAGACCTGCAGCGGGATTTTCTCTTCGCCACGCAGCAGCACCATGGCCCAGAAATAGCCGTTCCAGCGCGAGACGATGCAGAACAAGGCCACGGTCACGATGGCCGGTTTGGAGAGGGGAATGAACACCTTCCACAGCAGCTGGATTTCGCTGGCGCCATCCATCTTGGCGGCTTCCTCGAACGACTTAGGTACTGCTTCAAAGAAGTTGCGCAACAGGATGACGTTAAAGGCATTACAGGCAAAACCGATGATGATGCCGAAGCGGCTATCAAGCAGCCCCAGGTCCCGCATATTGAGGAAGAAGGGGATCATGCCGGCGTTGAACCAGAGCGTGAAGGCAATGGCGATGTTGAAGAAGGTCCGGCCGCGCAGGCGCTTGCGGGAGAGCGCATAGGCGCCCGGGATCATGATGGCGAGGCTCATCAGCGTGCCGCCGAAGGTGTAGATAAAGGTGTTGCCATAGGCGACCCAGAACATCTTGTCCGACAGCACCCGCTCATAGGCTGCCAGCGTCAGTCCAACGGGGAAAAACGTGACCTTGCCAGAGGTGACGGCGGCGCCCGAAGAAATCGACACTGCCAGGATGTAGATGAACGGGTAGAGCGTAGAGAGCACGAACAGCGTCAGCAGGACCGCGTTGGCCCAACCAAAAATCTTGTCGCCACGCGTATAGAGATTGAAGGCTGCCATTTATCTTTTCCTCACCACAGCGACGTTGACGACAGCTTCCGGCTGATCCGGTTGGCCGAGTAGACGAGGACGAAAGCGATGACGGCGTTGAACAGGCCCGCAGCGGTCGCCAGATCGTATTGGGTGCCTTGCAAGCCGGTGCGGTAGATGAAGGTGGAGACCACGTCGGCTGTCTCGTAAGTCGAGGGCTGGTAGAGCAAGATGATGTATTCGAAACCCACTTCGACCAAATTGCCGATGCGGATGATCAGCATGATGATGATGGTCGGCAGGATGCAGGGCAGCGTGATGCGCCACATCATCTGCCAGCGCGACGCGCCATCGACGCGGGCGCTTTCGTAAAGCGTGGGGCTCACCCCGGCGATGGCGGCCAGATAGACGATCGATTCAAAGCCCGCTTCCTTCCAAATGCTCGACCCGATGAAGACAGGGCGGAACCATTCGGGCTGGGTCAGGAAGTAGATGGGTTCGAACCCCATCCATTTAAGGAAGATGTTGATAACGCCGGTCGAGGGCGACAGGAAATTGATGACGATACCGGCAACGATCACCACGGAGATGAAGTGGGGCAGATAGACTACGGTCTGGGCCCAGCGCCGCGCGACCGCGCTTTGCACCTCGTTGAACATCAGCGCCAAGATGATTGGCACCGGGAAGGCGAAGATCAGGCCGATCGAGCTGATAATGATGGTGTTGAAGAACGAGCGGATGAACAGCCCGTTGTTGAACAGTTCCTGGAAATGGGCGAAGCCGACCCAGGGGCTGGCATCGACGCCACGGAAAATCGAGAAATCCTTGAAGGCGATCTGCAGCCCGTGCATGGGCTTGTAGAGAAACAGTGCGAACCAGATGACCATTGGTGCCAGCAGGAGATAGAGCTGCCAATCGCGCCTTAGGTCTTCGCCAAGCGTGCGCAGATAATCGCGAAAGCGGTTTTCCATTGCCCTGCCCTCACGCCAGCGTCTTGAGGGTTCGACCGGTCTCGGTGTCGAAGACATGCATGCGGGATGTGTCGATCCCGAGCCGGCGGACATTGGCGAGATCGTGGATGGCAGAAAGCGTTTCGGCCTTGGCGATGAAGGGGTGATCATCGATACGGCCATGCAGCAGCGCCTCGGCGCCCAGTGGCTCGACGAGATCGATGATGCAGTTCACGGCTTCGGTGGTTGCATCCGCATTGACCAGCATGGCCTCGGGGCGGATGCCGAGCTTGACGGCCTGGCCGTCCCTGGTGTTGTGAGCGAAGGCTTCGGGGATGGCCAGGCTCTGCCCTGCCCCACCGGCGATGACGCCGCGGGGCTTGCCATCAACTACGGAGATTGTTGCATCGATCAGGTTCATCGGCGGGGAGCCGATAAAGCTGGCCACAAAGGTATTGGCCGGCTCGAGGAACACGTCCATGGGCGAGCCGACCTGCTCGATATGGCCGTTGTTCATGATGACGATGCGGTCGGCCAGGGTCATGGCCTCGACCTGATCATGGGTCACATAAATGCTGGTGGCTTCCATGCGACGGTGCAGCAGCTTGATCTCGGCGCGCATATGGGTGCGCAGCTTGGCATCGAGATTGGACAGCGGCTCGTCGAACAGGAAAACCTTCGGCTTGCGCACGATGGCGCGGCCCATGGCGACGCGCTGGCGTTGGCCGCCGGAGAGGTCGGCGGGCTTGCGCTTGAGATAGTCGGTCAGGCCCAGAATATGGGCGGCCTCGGCGACGGCCTTGTTGACCACGTCCTTCTTTTCGCGGCGCACGCGCAGGCCGAAGGCAATGTTTTCGGCCACGTCGAGATGGGGATAGAGCGCGTAATTCTGGAACACCATGGCCACGTCGCGGTCTTTGGGGGCGACCTTGTTGACCGTGCGCCCGCCGATGGAAACCGTGCCGCCCGAGATGTCTTCGAGCCCCGCCACCATGCGCAAAGTGGTCGACTTGCCGCAGCCGGAGGGACCGACCAGCACCACGAATTCCTTGGGCTGGATGGAGAGGTTGATGCCATGCACAACCTCAAGCGCGCCGTAGCGCTTGACGACATCGTTGATCTCAACTGCGGACATAGAAAGGCTCCTCCTCAGGGCCCTGGAGTTTCAGGAGACGGTCTATTCAGCGACCGTCTTGGACCCACGCGGAGCGCGCTTTTTGGGCACGCGGGTATTGATCTGTTCGATATAGGCCCAGATTTTGGGGTTCTTGGAGAGCTCGGCGATCTTGGATTCGAGCGAACCCAAATGCTTGGCGACAGCCTCGCGTGCAGCTTCAACGTCGCCGGATTCAATGGCTGCGACGATGGCCTCGTGCTCGCCGATCACCTGTTCGGTGCGGCGCACGGCGAAGACGCGCTTGAGATGGCGCATGCGATCCATTTCGCCCTTGGCCTGATTGACCACGCCCCAGGCGCCAGGCAGGCGCGCGGCGGCGAAAATGGTGCGGTGGAATTCTTCGTCAAGCAGGAAGAAGTCGGTGAATTGCTCGTCTTCGGCGGCGGTGCGCTGCTCGCCAAGGCAGGTCTTGAGGCGAGCAATATCCTCGAAAGAGTGGCGCTTGGTGGCTTCGATCACCGCGCCCTCTTCGAGCTTGAATCGAATGAAGCAGGCTTCCATGTAGCGCTGCACATCGATGGTGGCGACGTAGGTGCCGCCCTGCGGCACGACAGTGACGAAACCTTCGTCGGCGAGCCGGATGATGGCCTCACGCACCGGCGTCTTGCTGACATGCAGCAGCGCCGCGATCTCCTTTTCCGACAGCGCCCGGCCTGGCAGCAGCTTGACCTCGACGATCAGCTTGCGCAGCAGGGCATAAATGCGGTTGGCCATATTGCCGACCGACGGCAACTCGTCAGACCGCACAAGATCGACCAAGGGCAGCGATGGAAATTCACTCGTTGGAGACATATCAATCCAATAACTGATATCTTAGTTGATGCATTGATATGTCTGTAGCCGCTCCTTGTCAACGCTCCTCGCCATCAAGCTAGACGTCGGCGTATCCGGCCGGCGATAATGCCGGATGAGCAGATTTGTGCCTTCAGGTCACCCGCACCAGCGCTGAATGAGCATCCGGCTGGACAAAACCAAGAACATTGCGCTGTTGGGGAGTGTTTGGGACGGCGGCCTGCTGCCCCACGCCGAGGTCTTGCACCATGGCCCGTTCCACCAGCCAATGCCGGGGGAATTCCACGCGCAGATGGGCGGAGAGATAGTGAAAGGCCCTTACGGTTAGGGTGTGAAATCGGCACCTGTTCCTGCGAGCAGCTAACTCGAAATTCGGCGGCAGGAGTTACCGGGAACGAATTTTGGACTCAGCACCAAATCCTGTGGTGGGTCGATCGCCGCATCGGGATTAATGATGCGGTGCAGCAGACCCCGGGGCGATGATACCGCCGCGCTTGAGTGTGTCCTGCACCACCATGGTGATACGTGGGGTGATGACATTGGCAGATCCATCCAATTGGGCATCCGCCCCGAGCACATCGAGCTGACTTCGGACGGCAATGCCGCCAGGTCCGCAGCATCGAACCGACCGGATCGGAAACGCATTTGCAGCTTGAGGCGGGCGACGACATCGTCGTTGCTGTACTGGGAAATCGACCCAAACTGACCGTGGGCGAGCCGGTCAGCTTTACCTATGACACGGCCAACATCCTGCTTTTCGATATGGAGACCGGCATCCGGTTGACCGATCATCAGGCACCTTAGTGGCGCTGGCAGGTACAAGGGCTCCCACGCCGATGACCGAACTCTTATGGCCGTAGCGCCTGCTCCGTTTGGGGATCGAAGATATGGACTTTATCCATATCAATACTCAGCTTCGCCTGCTGATTAGGCGAGGGTGCGGTATCCGGGTCTACCCTGGCGCACACCACGTCGTTGCCGACGCTGAAATAAAGCAAGGTTTCCAGCCCCAACGGCTCGACGATCTCGACATTGGCCAAGATCGGGGCAGCATGGGGTCGACCATTGGGTTGGGTGATCACTTCCGGCCGAATTCCCACAATGACCTCGCGTCCCGCCAAAAGCCCCGCGCTTGCCCGCATTGACGGTGGCACCGGAAGGCTCGTGCCGTCTACCAGCACCAGTGTCAGTTCATCCCCAGCGGCAACGACGCTTGCCGATAGCAGGTTCATTGCTGGCGAACCGATAAAGCCGGCCACAAACAGGCTCGCCGGGCGATGATAGAGTTCCTGCGGCGGCCCGACCTGCTCAATGCGGCCCTTGTTCATTACCACGACCCGATCGGCCATGGTCATGGCCTCGATCTGGTCATGTGTCACGTAAACTGTGGTCGTCGGCAGGGTCTGGTGCAACCGCTTGATTTCGGTGCGCATCTGCACGCGCAACTTGGCGTCCAGGTTCGACAGCGGCTCGTCAAATAGAAACACTTTTGGATTGCGCACGATGGCCCGGCCCATGGCCACGCGCTGGCGCTGGCCACCAGAAAGCTGGCCAGGGCGTCGGTCTAGGAGTTCGGTGATGTGTAGGGTCTGCGCCGCCGCCGCAATCCGCTGCTGAATGTCTGCCTTTGGCATTTTCTGCTGCTGCAGGCAAAAAGCGATGTTCTCATGCACGCTCATATGGGGATAAAGCGCGTAATTCTGGAACACCATGGCAATATCGCGCTCACCCGGCCCCAGATTGTTGACCACCCGGTCACCGATGGCGATCTCGCCGCCGCTGATATGCTCGAGCCCGGCGATCATGCGCAGTGTCGTCGACTTGCCGCAGCCTGAAGGCCCGACCAGCACTACGAATTCATTGTCGGCGACTTCAAGGTTGATGCCCCGCACCACCTGGTGCTCGTTATAGGCTTTGACCACGTTCCGAAGAGAAAGTTGAGCCATGCTGGTTTCCTATTTCTCGCGCAACCAAACGAGCATGCCGCCGGCTTGTCGGTTGGCCCATAGGTGATACGGGATCGCATTAAGACGCGTTGCTTGGGTTTTCGGTTGTTCGCGGCGGTAAAGTTGCCCGTCCCAGTCCGCGTCGCTGGTTTTAGTAGCTAAGGCCGAAAGCCGCACTGCGCCGCCGAGCAAGTCGGGATCAAATTCCGCTGCGATTTCTGCGTCGGCCGGTAGCGCCAACAATTGGGGCACAAACCCCAGATCAGCCTCCTCCGCGCAGTAGACCACCGGCCCACGTTTCAACGCCACGCGCCCGGCATCCTCGCTGGCCAGCGGGTGAGCATAAAGTCGCTCGACCGGCATGTCGAAGCTGATCCGCACCACGTCGCCGGCCGCCCACTGGCGAGCGATGGCCAGATAACCCTTTTCAGCGGCGGCAGTGTCTATCCCCTCTCCGTTCACCGTCACGCTGGCCTTGTTACACCAGCCCGGCATACGCAGACGTAGTGTGAAAGGCATCGGCGCCGCAGGCACAAGGGTCAGCGCGATATCGCCATCCCAAGGATAAGACGTTTCTTGTGATATTTGCACGATCCGCCCGCCAATCTCGGCTTCGGCCGTGTTGGCGCCGTACAGATGGACGACCAGTTCATCTGGCTTGGTTGTGTAGAAATAGCTGCCCAGCGAGGCGATCAGACGGGCGATATTGGTGGGGCAGCACGGACAATAATGCCATTTCCAGCGCCGGTGCTGGCCATGGCTTTCCAGCACATTCTCATAAAAATAGTGCTCGCCATCCCGCGCAATGCCGGAGAGCGCGCCATTGAAAATTGCCAGTTCGACATGGTCGGTGAAGCGCGAATCCAGCTCGATCTGTGCCATACGATGCCCCCAGAAGGCCAGGGCAACCGCCGCGCAGGTCTCGGCATAGGCAGTTTCATTGGGCAGGTCGTATTCCCGGGTAAACCCTTCATTGGCGCCCGAGGGTCCCAGACCGCCAGTAATGTAGAGCTGCCGTCCGGTGAGGTTGTCGAAAAGCCGGTCACAGGCGGCCAGGAGCGTCAGATCGCTAGTTTCGTAGGCGAGGTCCGCCATGGCCGAGAACAGATACATGGCCCGCACCGCGTGGCCCACCACCTGGGTCTGCTCGCGCACCGGCATGTGGGCCTGGCTATAGGCATAGGTCTGGTAGTGGTAATTGGCAGGATCATCACCCCGTCGCCGCGCTTCCTCGTCGTAATAGGAGGGCATCTGGCCGCGCTCATCGACGAAATACTGTGCAAGCTTGAGATGCTTGGGATTCTTGGTCACGCGATAGAGCTTGATCAGCGCTAGCTCGATCTCCTCATGCGCGTCGTAGCCGCGCAATTTACCCGGCTCGCGGCCGAAGGTGGCATCGATGTGATCGACCGCTTTGATCATCACATCCAGGAAAGCCCGCTTCCCGGTAGCTTCGAAATAAGCCACCGCTCCTTCGAGCAAATGTCCCATGGAATACATTTCATGTAGGTCGCGCAGATTGGTCCAGCGCTTGTCCGGCTCCCGGCGGATGAACCAGGAATTAAGGTAACCGTCCGCCATTTGCCCGTGGGCGAGTTTTTCGACGATACCATCGATCTTTGCTTGCAGCGCCGGATTGGGATGGGCTTTGAGCGTATAGCTCGCAGCCTCAATCCACTTGCCGAAATCGCTGTCGAAGAAATGCTGCATCGAGAGCCCGCTGGGTTGGATCGGCCGGGCCAATGGCCCGGGTGGCTGGTCGAAATTGAGCACCTCGAGAAAGCGCTCTTCATCGAGGCGTCGGTGCTGGCTGGGCACGGTCACCTCGCGCACCGTTTTGCTCCAACTTTCCCAGAAGCCGCCGGCGAAATCGACCTTGGCATGGTCAACGGGAACATAGCGCTCGATGCGCGGGGGATTGGATAGATCGGTCATCGGATCGCTTTCGAAACCAGGTGGATCATTTGACGGCGCCAGCCGTCATGCCGCGCACGTAATAGCGTTGCAGCAACAGGAAGAGGACAAGGCAGGGGATCATGGTGACCGTGACGCCGGCCTGCAGAGCGCCCCAGTCGATAATGCCGTAGATGCCGGATGAGACATTCACCAGCATGATGGGCAGAGTGAACTTGTTCTGGTCGGACAGGAAAATCAGTGCCGCCAGAAATTCGTTCCAGGAATTGAGAAAGGCAAAGAGCGCCACCGTAGCGACCCCCGGCAGGGCAATAGGCACCATGATGCGGCGCAGAATGGTCCATTGGGAGGCCCCATCGATCCGCGCCGCCTCGATCAATGCCTTGGGCACAGCATCGAAGGCATTGCGCATCATGAAGATCGAAAAGGGCAGCTGGAAGGTGGTGTAGATCAGCACCAGCCCCAACAGGTTGTTCTGCAGCTTGAGCAAGTTGAGGATCAGGAATAACGGCGTCAAAATGGACTGGAACGGAATCATCATCGTTGCCATCAAGGCGACGAACAGGACCGTCTGACCGGGAAAGCGGAATTTGGAAAAGCCATAACCGGCCGGCACCGCGATCAGCACGGTCAGCAGGACTGTTCCCAAAGCGATCATCACCGAATTGCCGGCATAGACATACCAGCCTGCTCCTACCCCTTCGAGACGACGGTAATTATCGAGCGAAAAAGCTTTGCTGAACAAAGCAAGCGGATTGGCCAACGCCTCGGCGGGCGGCTTGAAGGAATTGGCCACCGACCAGACCATGGGCATCAGGAACAGCACGGCCAAGACACTGGCCGCGACATAAAAGGCTACCAGACCCAGCCGCTCCCGGCGCGAGGGGCCATTGCTAGTCAGATCGCTCATCAGCTTTCCTCCGGGCGGACTTTAAGAAAGGTCAGTTGGATCGAGCTGATGGCAACCAGCACCACGAGCAGTACCAGCGACAGCGCCGAGCCGTAGCCCAGCCGGTAGGAACTGAACGAGGCCAGATAAATCTGAAACACCGCGGTAATAGTCGAGTTCTGCGGCCCGCCCTGGGTGATGACGAAGAACTGATCGAAGGCCAGCATCGAGGAGGTGACGTTAAGCACCAGCGCCAGCAGCAGCGAATTGCGCATCAGCGGCAGGGTAATATTGCGGAACCGGCTCCAGGCATTGGCGCCGTCGATCTTGGCCGCCTCGATCACCTCGGCAGGCACGCTTTGCAAGCCCGTGAGCAGGATCACCATGGTGAAGCCCGCGCTCTTCCACACCACCATCAGGATGATTACACCCAGCGCCGGCCAAAAGCTCTCAATTGGGCGCGGCGCGGCTGTCACCAGATGCAGGCTCTTGAGCAATTGCGCAAAAACCCCGCTATCGGGATTGAGCAGCCACATCCAAAGGGTCGAAGCCGCACCGAACCCGATCACCACCGGCATAAAGAAGATGGTGCGGAAAAAGCCTGCCGCTCGCAGTGGCCGGTCGATTAACAGCGCGAGCGGAAAGGCCACAGCGAAGAGGGCCAGGGTCACCAGCACGGTATAAAGCATGGTGAAACCCACGCTGTTCCAGAGCTGACGGTCCCCCGCGATCTCCATGAAATTATCGAGTCCGATAAAGCTTGATTTGCCCAGCAGCGGCCAGTCATGCAAGCTCATCCACACTGTCATGATGAGCGGCACGAAGAAAAAGAGTCCGATCATGATCAGGCTCGGCACGATGAAGGCGGCGCCCAGCCATTGATGCGGCTCTTGCCGGATTGCCGGCTGTTCGATGGACATGGTCACGGCGCACTCCCCTTGCTGATCAAAAATCGGCGGACGGAACAGATCCCGTCCGCCACGCTCCGGGAGGAGTTACTTGGGGTTGGTGCGTTCCAGGATCTTGGTGAACCCTTCTTGCGCCGCGCTAATCGCACCATCGATATCGCCATCGAAAATGGCGGTTTGCAGCAGATTGACCCAGGGGCCAGTGCGGGCCACGAACAATTCGTCGGAAGCGAAAGTGTAGGGCGTGCGTGCGCTAGCCAGGATATCGTAGGCAATTAGATTGCGCGGATCGAAATCGGCATAGGCCTCATCGGCCAAATCGGTGCGCGGCGGCATGCCGGATTCCGCGGTGATCAGGACTTGCTGCTCGGGCTGCATGTAGAAGTCGATGAAGCTCTCGGCCACGGCCTTTTTTTCAGGGCTGATGCCCTTCATCAGAGCCAGCGTGTCGCCACCGGCAAAGCTCGAGGCGCCGCCTTCGGGACCGGGAATGGGTGCGACGCCAAAATTCACGTCGGGATATTGGCTGGTGAGCAGATTCACGATGTAGGACCCTGTCATCAGAATACCAACCTTGCCCGAGGCAAAAGCGGCCACTGCATCATTGCCCACGCCCGAGCGGGACGTGGGGTGGATGGAGCCCGATGTCCACATGTCATTATAGGCAGCTAGCGTCGCTCGCATGGCCGGCGTGTCGATGGTTGCAGTGCGCCCGTCTTCGGAGAGCACATCGGCTCCGGCCGCCCAGATATGGGGCGTGAAATCATAGACCAACCAACTGCCTGAGCTTGCCACGAAGAAAAGGCCATAAGTGTCATTGCCCAGCGCAGTGATCTTCTTTGCGTCTTCAGCAATTTCGGCCAGCGAGGCTGGGGCCTTTTCCGGATCGAGCCCGGCGGCTGTGAACAGATCCTTGTTATAGGCGATGATCGAGGCGTCAGGCAGCGCGGGCACGCCATAGACCTTGCCCTCATAGGTGGCTAGGCGAATATGGGAGGGGCTGAGGGCATCCGCATAGGGCAGGCCCTTGATGAAATCGGTCATATCTTCGAGGCTGTCGGTCGCCGCGAAAGTGGGCAGATAGATCAAATCCAGCACAGCGCCATCGGGCGCTGCCCCCGCCGCGATCGAGGTGCCTAGCTTGGGCACCATCTGTTCAGCGGTGATCGGCGTCACCACGACCTTGTCGTCATGGCTGGCATTGTAGAGATCGACGAGCTTTTCCAAGACGCCCGCTGAGGACGTCCGCACCCATAGGTTCAGCTCTTCGGCACGCGCCGACGACATGGCCACAAGGCCTGTCGCGGCAATCGCCGTGGTCATCAGCATCCACTTTTTCATGATGGTTTTCCCTTCCCGTTTCCCTCATCTGGCAACGGACCCGCCACCAGATTGCCATGAGGACTAGCAGCAAGAATTCAGTTTGTCGACAATATTTGCGAAAGCGCTTTCTCATCGGAAATTTGGAACGGAATGGCCGGTCTTCTTCGGTTTATTGCACCCAGGACTTTCGAGTTTTGCGAAAACATGCGAAAGCCGAACATGTTGCAAGGCTTTCGGCTCGCAACGATCCCTGTTAGGCAAGCCGGCATGAACGAGACAATCCCACCGCGTGACGCCAAAGCTCGACCCTCGACGCTGGACGATGTGGCGCGCCGTGCCGGCGTATCTCTGGGCACCGCATCCAAAGCGCTCAACGGCCGTGACAGGGTTAGTGATGCGACGCGCGCGCGGGTGGAAGACGCTGCACGGGCCCTCGCCTATGTTGGCAACCCCCTCGCACGAGGGTTGTCGCAGGGGCTTTCCGGCACAGTGGGGCTGCTCACCTCAGATCTTGAGGGGCGCTTCAGCTTACCCATTTTGATGGGGGCCGAGGACAGGTTTGGGGCCGGACGGGTCTCGGTTTTTCTCTGCGACGCACGGGGCGATGCGATCCGCGAACAACACTACATTTCCGCGCTTCTCGCCCGCCGCGTCGATGCCATTATGGTGGTGGGCAGCAAGACTGACCATCGCGCCCCTATTGGCCGCGACCTGCCCGTGCCGGTCATCTATGTCTATACGCCCTCCCAGGACCCGCGCGACCTCTCGCTGACCCCCGACAATGTTGCGGGCGGCCGCATGGCAATCGAGCATCTGCTTGCCTCGGGACGGCGCCACATCGCCCATTTGACCGGACCGCGTCATGAGCGCGCCGCGGCCGACCGGACCAGGGGCATTGCCCAGGTCCTTGCCGAAAGTGGAACCCAATTGATGTTCGAAACCGCCTATGGCGAATGGACCGAGCGCTGGGGCCGTTCATCCTGTGCCATGATGTTGGAACAGGGCACCAAGGTCGACGCCATTCTCTGTGATTCCGACCAAATTGCCCGCGGCGCCCTAGACGCTTTGCGCGAACGTGGCATCCGCGTACCCGACGATGTCGCCGTTGTCGGCTTCGACAATTGGGACATTATCGTGGAGGGTACACACCCGCCTCTCACCAGCATCGACATGAATCTGGGCCTGCTCGGCCGCCATGCCGCCGAACGCCTGTTCCATGCTATTGGCGGCGCGCCCTTAGCCAGCGGCATCGAGCTGTCCGATTGCCGCCTGGTCGTCCGCGGTTCGACTGCATTGACGATCTAGCCGGAAATCGGTTGGGTACTGCGGTCCAGAAACGCGGCGGCACGCGGCGACAGACGCCCTGCCAGAGCCTTGCGGACCCGGGCGTGATAGGCGTTGAGAAAGCCAATTTCCGCAGTGGTTAGCGCTTCTATTTCGGCCATGGCCACATCGATAGGCACCAGCGTCAGCGTCTCGAACCTTAGAAAGCCGGCAACGCCCGCGACCACTTCGACCTGGTTTTCCACCCGCAACCCGAAAGCGCCTTCCCGGTAATAGCCCGGCTCGATGGTCATCACCACGCCCGGCTCGAAGCCATGCGCATTCACCGTCTTGCCGAAGCGGTGCGGGTGCTCGTGCACAGACAGGAAATGCCCTACCCCGTGCCCCGTGCCATGATCATAGTCCAGCCCGAGATCCCAGAGTGGCCGCCGCGCCAGGGCATCAAGATGATGGCCCTGAGTGGTCGGTGGAAACTGCGCGGTCATCAGCGCCACAAAACCTTTGAGCACGGCCGTATAGGTCTGCCGTACGGCCCCACTGGCCGGACCGAAATTCACGGTGCGCGTGGCGTCCGTTGTGCCCCCCCAGTATTGCCCGCCTGAATCAATCAGATAGGGCAACTCGCCAGTCAGAGGGGCATTGGTTTGTGGCTTAGAAGCATAATGGCACATGGCTGCGTTACTGCCTGACGCCGAAATTGCTCCGAAACTGTCTTCGACAAAGTCAACGCCCGCGCGCCGGAAGGCGAGCAATTGCGACTGCGCCTCAAGCTCGGTGATGGCGTTGCCCGCGGCCAGGCGTACCGGCACCTCGGCATCGAGCCAGGCCAGAAATTCCGTCCAGGCGACGCCATCCTGGATATGGGCTTGCCGAAACCCCTCCAGCTCGACCTCGTTCTTGACCGCCTTGGCGAGCGTAACCGGGCTGAATTGCAGCAGCGGGATACCGCCCGCGGCCTCTACCGCCAGGCGTACCGCCACCGGCGCGAAGCCCGGATCAACCAATACCGTCTTATTCCCTGCTCGCTCTCGCACCGCCGCGATTAGCCCGTCAGCAGGCCGGACCGCCAGCCCGTCAGTTTCGATGCCGCTGCGGTCATTGGGCAGCTTGCGCTCATCCACGAACCAATCCACCTGCCCGTCGCGGTCAACAATCGCCGCCGAATGGGCGATCGGCGTATGAGCGATGTCACCGCCCCGGATATTGAGCAACCAGGCAATATTATCCGGCTGAGTCTCGACCAGGAAATCCGCTCCGGCCTGTTCCAGCCTCGCCCCGATACGCCTGCGCTTGCTCGCGCTAGCCTCTCCCGCCCAGCGCAACGGGAAGGCTTGGATCGGGGCAATTGGCGGGGGCGGCTGATCCGGCCAGATGGCATCAACGAGGTCTGTTTCCAAAAGGACCAATTCGCCCCCCGTTCGGTCCATGGCTGCTTTCAGCTTTGCGTAAAGCGCGCTCGGCACCAGCATGGGATTGATGCCGATGCGCTGCCCGCGGGGCAGCTTCTGCTCGAGCCAGGTCTCAATGGGAAAATCGAAAAAATGCGAGATCTCAAACTGACGGGTGTCCACCTCGGCCCGCACCTGCACCTGATAGCGCCCGTCGACGAAAAGCACGGCGTGATCTG
Organism: Devosia sp. ZW T5_3; assembly: GCF_044987315.1. Classification (NCBI taxonomy): domain Bacteria; kingdom Pseudomonadati; phylum Pseudomonadota; class Alphaproteobacteria; order Hyphomicrobiales; family Devosiaceae; genus Devosia; species Devosia sp. ZW T5_3. The sequence continues at coordinate 455,079 of NZ_JBJDRE010000001.1, read as the reverse complement.
CCGTTACCACCGCATTCCCGGCCGAGCCGCTAAAGCCGGTGAGGAAGGCCAGCCGCTCGTCATGTGGCGCCACGACCTCGCCCTGATAGGGATCAAACCGCGGCACTACCACGCCATAAAGGCCAGCTTGGGTCAGTTTTCCTCGGAGCTGGCGTAGCGCGGCATTAGTTCGGTTCATTGCGTTCGGCATGCCGGCTGCTCCCTGTTCTTTCCCTGACGGGACAGAGTTCTAAATCGCTGTATTTAGTTTGTCGACAAATTCATTGACTCCGAAGAGCGCATCTGGTGTCCTCAGGCTTCCGCCGGAGACCAGAGGGGTCTGGTTCCTGGCACAAAACGCTCGGAGGGAGCTCATGCACCATTTGTCCGGTATTACTCGATTGGCCCTGGCGGGCCTAATGGCGACGACCAGCATCATTGCCCTGCCCCATGGGGTCGCGGCTCAGGACGGCCAGGCGGGCGGCACGCTGCGCATTCTGGGCACAGCCGACATCGACCATTTCGATCCAACTTCGGCTGCTCTGGTTACCAGCAATAATTTCCTGCGCGCGGTGACACGGCAATTGATCAGCTATGCCGCCTCAACCGACGAAACGGTCCGCATCACGCCAGAGGGGGACCTTGCTACCGAAGTGCCTCAGCCTACCAATGACGGGCTGACCTATACGTTCAAGCTGCGCCAGGGCGCACAGTGGAATGCGCCCTCTGGCGCCCGCCAGATTACCTCGGCCGATTTCGAGCGCGGAATCAAGCGCATGTGCAATCCGCTGCTGGGCTCCGCTGCGCTGACCTATTATCAGGATCTCATCGCGGGTTTGGCCGAGTTCTGCGCCGGCTTTTCCAAGGTCGAACCAACTGTAGAGGCCATGAAGGCCTATATTGAGGGCAACGACATCGCCGGCATCGAAACGCCAGATGACCAAACAATCGTCATCAATCTCACCCAAAAAGCAGGCGACTTCATCTATATGCTGAGCCTGCCGACCTCGGCACCGGCACCAGTCGAGGTGCTCGATTACCTGCCCGATAGCCCCGATTATCGGAATAACTTCATCGCCAGCGGTCCTTACACCCCCGGCGCTTACACCCCCGATAGCAGCCTGCAACTGGTCCGCAACCCTGCTTGGACACCCGAGAGCGATCCGCTACGCAAAGCCTATGTCGACGACATCCAGATCACCTTCGGCCTGCAACCCGACGCTGTCCTGCAGCAATTGCAGTCTGGTGATGGCGACATGACTTTTGACATCACCATTCCGCCAGCCATCCTGCAATTGCTGACGGCCACGGGCGATGAAAAGCTGATGACGGTCTCATCGGGGGCCACTGCCTTCCTCTTTATCAACACGGTATCGGAAAACAACAATGGCGCTCTGCGCGACCTCAAGGTCCGCCAGGCGCTGAACTATGCCATCGACAAGGCTGCCATCGTGCAGCAATCCGGCGGCCCCACGGTAGGCCAGCCGGTCAACGGCATTTTTGGGCCGGGCGTGCTGGGCTATCACGATTTCGATCTCTATCCCTCGCCCGAGGCTAAGGGCGACCCGGCCAAGGCTAAGGAATTGCTGGCCGAGGCAGGCTACCCCGATGGCATCACGCTCAAAATGCCGTTCCGCAACCAGAATAACGAACCGGCCATTGCCCAGACCATCCAGGCCAGCATGGCGGCGTCCGGCATTACGCTGGAGCTGACGCCGGTGGCCCCCGCGGACTATTATTCCAAGTTCATGACCAACCCGGTCAACACCAAGGACGGAACCTGGGACATTGCGCCTGTGGGTTGGACGCCCGACTGGGCGGGGGGCTCGGCCCGCTCGGTGTTCCAGCCGCAATTCAGCTTCAACGGCACCCATCAGACCTACAATTACACCGATTATAACAACCCCAAGGCCAATGAGCTGGCCCAGCAGGCCATCAATGCCACCACACCCGAGGAAGTGGCTCGGTTATGGGGTCAGGTCGACGAGCTTGTCATGGCCGATGCGCCGGTCGTGCCGTATCTCGCCAATAAGGTTGTGCTCTATCGCAGTGCCGCCGTGCAGAATTTCCAGCCCTATGCGCTAGGCGTGCAGGGTGATTGGACCAATGTCTGGATCCAACGCTAAGCTGTAACGGCGTGGTCCGGGCCACCAGGTCCGGACCATAGCCACCGCGTAGGTCAAACTCGGAGCCGCTCCTTGCCAGTGCTCGAAGCCCGCAATCTGACCGTCTCGATCCCCACCGAAGACGGCACAATCCACGCTGTCCAAAATGTCTCCTTCGCCATCGAGACCGGGGAACTGTTCGGTATTGCCGGGGAATCGGGTTCGGGCAAATCGGTGATGATGCAGGCCATTCTGGGGCTGCTGCCCTATGCCGATATTTCCGGCCAAGTCCTGTTTGAGGGGCGCGACCTGCTAACGGAAAAACCCAAGGACCTGCGCAAATTGCGGGGATCACGCATCGGCATGATCTTCCAAGACCCCCTGTCGAGCCTGCATCCCTATTACACTATCGGCAGCCAGATTACCGAAGCCATTCACGCCCATGAAAGGGTGAGTAAGGCAGCTGCGCGGACCCGCGCCGTCGACATGCTGGCTAAGGTAGGCATCACCAACGCGGCCGAGCGGTTCGACGCTTATCCGCACCAGTTTTCAGGCGGCATGCGCCAGCGTGTGATGATCGCCATGGCACTCGTACTCAACCCTGCCGTCATCATCGCCGACGAGCCGACCACGGCGCTCGATGTGACCGTGCAAGCGCAGATCGTCGCTCTGCTTGATACGATGCGCAAGGAATTGGGCACCACCGTCATTATGATAACCCACGATCTGGGTCTGCTGTCTTCCGTCGCCGACCGGGTTATGGTGATGTATGCCGGCAATCGCATGGAATATGGTTCAAGCGAAGCGGTCTTCACCACGCCCGCTCACCCCTACACGGCCGGCCTGCTGCGCTCCTCCCCCGCCAACTACGCGGCTGGCGAAGAACTGGTCGCTATTCCGGGCCGCCCACCCAGCCTGCTGCATAGTCCGGATGGCTGCGCCTTTGCCCCCCGCTGCAGTGCTGTCATGGAAAAGTGCCACACTAGTCGTCCGCCGCTGCGCCGCTATAGCGACGATGTCGAAGCTCTGTGCTGGCTGGAAGACACGGCCCCAGCTCCGCCGCCGCATGCAGGCTCGACCGTCCGCCGTATCGACACCCAGAGCGCCCCCGTCATACTCAAGGTCGAGGATGTCGCACTGAGCTTTGCCACCGGTGGGCTCTTCGACAAGCAAGGCCGGTTCGACGTGCTCAAGGGTATCAACCTCGAAGTCCGGCGCGGCGAAACGCTGGGCCTTGTGGGTGAAAGCGGCTGCGGCAAATCCACTCTCGCCCGCGTCATTGCCGGCCTCATCCCGGCCACTAGCGGCCGCGTGCTTTTGGGCGATGCCGATATGGCTCATCTCGATGCCGCCGGTTGGCGCGAGACGCGTAGGGCCGTGCAACTAGTGTTCCAGGACCCCTTCGGCTCGCTCAATCCGCGCCGCCGCGTGGGGGCCATTATCGGCGACCCCTTCCGCATCCACCACGTCGCTTCCGGCGCCGACCGCAAAAACCGCGTGCAGGAACTGATGGAACGGGTGGGGCTCAATCCAGAGCACTACAACCGCTTCCCGTCCGAGTTCTCCGGCGGCCAACGCCAGCGCATCGGTATTGCGCGCGCCCTGGCGCTCAATCCTGGGCTGATCATCTTTGACGAACCGGTCTCGGCACTTGATGTTTCCATCCAGGCCCAGGTGCTTAACCTGATGTCCAAACTGCAGCGCGAGCTTGACCTTACCTATCTCTTTATCTCTCACGATCTGGCCGTGGTCCGCCAGGTCTGCAATCGCATCGCTGTAATGAACAAGGGCCGCATAGTGGAGCTGGCCGACGCCCAGGCCATCTACGCCAATCCTCAGGATGACTATACCCGTACCCTGCTCGCCGCCTCGGTCACTCCGCCGCCCCAACATTTCGCGCGCAGCCGTGATCTGGTCCAGACCATAGATTGGGCCGCCGCATGAGTACGCCGGCCAGCTCCGCTCCCATCGTGGTCCAGCGCGGTTCCTTCTCGCTCACCCTGCGGCGGTTGCTCCGCGACAAGGCCAGCCTCGCCGCCATGGTATTCATTGTCGTGCTGGTGCTATTTGCTGCCGCAGCACCGCTGATCGAAAGCTGGGCCGGCCATTCCCCGATCCAGCAATTCCGCGACACCGGCCTGTCCACTATGGGTCTGCCCGTGGCGCCCACTGCCGAATTCGTGCTGGGCACCGACCAGCTGGGTCGCGACGTGCTCGTCCGCCTCGCTTATGGTGCCCGCGTCTCTCTGCTGGTGGGCGTCCTGGCCTCGCTGGCCGCCTCGCTGATCGGGGTCACCGTCGGCGTGCTGGCCGGTTTTTTCGGCGGGTGGATCGACATGGTGCTGAGCCGGGCCATGGACCTAGTGATGAGCGTGCCCTTCCTGCTCTGCGCGCTCGCATTGGTCTCGGTGTTCGGGCCAAGCCTGTCGCTTAGCATCGGGGTCATTGTCTTTTTCAGCTGGACGACCATGGGCCGCGTGGTGCGCAGCCAGGTGATGTCGCTGCGTGCCCGCGAGTTCGTTCAGGCCAGCCGTTCGCTCGGCGCCAGCTCGCTCTCCATCATGGTTGTCGATATTTTGCCCAATCTGAGTGTCCCCATTATCGTTTACACCACGATGATGATCCCCAGCGCCATCGTATTCGAGGCCACCCTTTCCTTCCTGGGCCTGGGCATTGTGCCGCCCGCCCCGAGTTGGGGTGGCATGCTGGCCGACGCCGCTGCCAATTCCATCTATCTCGTTGCCTGGTGGCTGGTGCTCATCCCGGGCCTGGCGCTGCTATTGACCACTCTCTCGTTCAACATTCTGGGCGATGGGCTGCGCGACGCGCTCGACCCCAAATCCCGCCCCGTGGTCAGGCGCAGTCTGTTGCGCTGGAGGCACAAGCCATGATCCGCTTCCTGCTTGGCCGCATTGGCTTTGCCGCGCTAATCCTCTTTGCGCTCAGCACCTTCGTCTTTTTCCTCTTCTTCGTGGCCCCCGGCGATCCGGCCCGCATGGTGGCAGGCGACAAGGCCACCGAAGCTCAATTGGTGCAGATCCGCACCAATCTAGGGCTCGACCGTCCCATCCACGAGCAATATGTGAGCTTTCTCGGGCGCGCGGCGGTAGGTGATCTCGGCTTTTCCTACCGTAACCAGCAACCGGTCACCACGCTCATTGCCAATCGCTTGCCAGCCACCATTTCCCTGGTCATCGGCGGCGTCATTGTCTGGCTGGCGGTCGGCATTCCCATCGGTATCATGTCGGCCCGCCATCCCGGCGGATTGCGCGACCGGCTGGGCCAGGCCTTTATTCTGGTAGGGTTGAGTTTTCCTACCTTCGTGCTCGGCATGGTCTCGCTCTATGTCTTCTATTTCTTGCCGCGCCAGGCGGGATTCACACTCTTTCCCGCCGGCGGCTTCAAGCCGTTCCTGCCCAATCCAGCGCTCTGGGCCTGGCATCTGGCCCTGCCCTGGGCAACGCTGGCGCTAACCACCGCGGCAGTCTATGCCCGGCTGACGCGCGGCCAGATGCTTGAGGTGATGAATGAGGACTATATCCGCACCGCTCGTGCCAAAGGCTTGTCGGAAGGCCGCGTCGTGTTCAAGCATGGCATGCGCGCCACTCTCACACCGCTGGTAACCCAATTGGGCGCCGATATCGCCCTGCTGCTGGGCGGCGCCATCGTCATCGAGCAGGTTTATGGCCTGCAAGGCGTCGGCGCGCTGGCCGTTCAGGCCGTCAATAATCAGGATAGGCCCATCATTATCGGCGTGGTGCTGTTGGGAGGTTTCTTCATCGTCATCTCCAACATCGTCGTCGACATCACCTATGCTCTGCTGGACCCGCGCGTTCGTTAGGACAGGACCATGATCGTCTCGCAATACACCATTCCCGGCATTCATATCCGCGACCACTTAATCGACGTGCCGCTCGACTGGTTCGCCAATCCCGGTGGCCCCACGATCAAGCTCTTTGCCCGCGAAGCAGTGGATCCGACAAAAAGGGACGCCGAGCTGCCGCTGCTGGTCTTCCTGCAAGGCGGCCCCGGCGGTAAGTCGCCCCGTCCCACCAGCGGAGGACCGTCTTGGCTGGCAGAGGCCCTCAAGAGCCACCGCGTCATCCTGCCTGACCAGCGCGGCACCGGCCGCAGCACGCGGGTGGATGGCGCGACCATGCAGCGCTTTGTCAGTGGGGAAGAGGCCGGCGCCTATCTCAGCCATTTTCGCGCCGATTCCATTGTGGCCGATTTCGAACATCTGCGAAAAACCGTGTTCGGCGGCGCCAAATGGCAATCGCTGGGCCAGAGCTATGGCGGTTTCCTAACCCTGACCTATCTGAGCCAGGCATCCGAGGGGCTTTCGGCCTGCTATGTGGCGGGGGGTCTCGCCAGCATAACCCCCTCGGCCGAAGAGGTTTATCGCCGCACTTATCCGCGGGTCGAGGCCAAGACAGCCCGCTATTACAAGCGCTACCCTGATGACCGTGACACGATCGGTGAACTAGCCGATTTCATCACCAGCAACGATGTCCGCCTGCCCGATGGCGACCAGCTCACTGTGCGCCGGTTACAGAGCATCGGCATCGATTTCGGCATGGCTCCAGGTTTCGAAAACATCCACTGGCTGATCGACGAGGCGTTCGCCACCCCCGAGCGCGACCGCTTGTCCGACCAGTTCCTTGCCGATGTGATGCGCATGACTAGCTATGACGGCAATCCGCTCTTTGCCGTGATGCAGGAATCCATCTACGGCCACGGATCCGGCGCGACAGCTTGGGCCGCGCAGCGGGTGCGTGACACCCTCCCCCAGTTCGCCGAAACTACTCGTCCGCTGCTGTTCACCGGCGAAATGATGTTTCCCTGGATGTTCGAGGACATCCGCTCGCTGCGCCCCTTCCAAGCTGGTACCGAGGCGCTTGCCCAGCGCGTGGACCATAGCCTGCTCTACGATCGCGAGCGGCTGGCCGCCAATACGGTCCCCGTCTCAGCCATCATCTACCACGATGACATGTATGTCGACGCGAGCCTCTCACTGGAGACGGCTGGTCTGATCGGCAACCTCGAACACTGGGTCACCAATGAGTTCGAGCATGACGGCATCCGTCAAAGCGGCAGTGTTTTTAAACGCTTGGTCAAGATGACCCAAGATCGTGGCGGCCCCTTGAGCTAGAGCGACTTCGAGTCTGATGGGCGGCAGCAATGTCATGCAATGCCCCGATGACCGGTCCAAAAAACCTGGTTCACTGCCAGCGGCTATCGGTCATGACATTCAAGCGGCCCTGTGGCGGGCGGCTAATCCTGCGACGGCGGCAGCGCTTCGCGGCAGGCCGCGATCAGCCATTCCAACACATCCTCCAGGCGCTTCTCCCCACGTCTTTCAGCCAACACATATATGCCCATGGGGATGCTCGCCAATGTTCCGGCCTGCTTCACCTCCATTATGCCCTGTTCTGCAAAATACGGCGCAATGACGTTGGAGATGCGCAAGACGGCGTCGGTGTTGCGCAGATAGTCGAGGCAGGCCGAAATAGAGTTCGAGCCGAAAATGTAGCTTTCTCGGCCGAACAGCGCTTCGCCACGCTGCCTCCGCCAGTTTTCGTCGAAAAAGCGCTGGTGCCGGCTTTCTGCCAGGGAACTGGTCACCACAGGATAGGCTTCGATTTCCTCACGCGTGCGGACCGCACCTAGCAAAGGGTGCCCGTCGCGGACGAACACCCCGTTGTAGACCTGACTCAGCCGGATGAACTGCGCACCGATACCGGCGTTCAGCCCGCGGATTTCGTGCGATATAAAAAGCGAGATATCGCCCGACAGCAATTGGTCGAGGCAGCGGAGTTGATCGCCCAGGCTCACCTGCAGCGGCGCCTTGGGATTGCGCTGCTGATAGCGCAGCAGGACATCGCGCACGAATACGGTCCACCACGAATAGCCGCTGCCAATGCTGATACCCCGCTCATTGCGGACGCGCATCTCCTCAACTGACTTGCGCATATTGTCGTCGAGCCGCTGCATCAGCCGGGCGTTTTCGTAGATCACCTCGCCATAGGGCGTGAGCCGCACGCCCCGGGCCGAGCGAACAAACAGCCGCGCATTCAAATCCGCTTCGAGCTTACGCATGTTCACGGTCAGCGTTGGCTGGGTGACGTTGAGCACTGCCGTGGCCGCCCGAATACTGCCGGTCTCGGCAATGGCGATGAACTGTCGCAAGAGCTTATCCATGTCTCCTCCGGTGATAGATTTTATCTATCAATAGCACCTTAGTTCGTATTTTTCTTGCGCGCTTGGGCATGTCAATCTGAATGCAGAGAAGCGCCACCAGAGCGCTACCGGTATGATCCAAGGGAGGTTCCCATGACTTTTCGTATGCCCCGTCGTCAGTTTCTCATGGGCAGCGCAATGCTCGCCGCATCCACGTCTTTCGGCCTGTCCACGGCCCAGGCCCAGCGGGCCTCGCTGCGCCTCGCCTTCTGGGGCGGACAGGACCGGGCAAACCGGACCTATGCCGTGGTCGACAAATTCACCGAGCAAACCGGAACGGCCATCGATGGCGAATTCATCGCCTGGGACGATTACTGGACCCGCCTTGCCACCCAGGTCTCGGGCGGTTCTGCGCCGGACGTGCTGCAGATGGACTATCGTTATATCGTCGAATATGCCTCGCGCGGTGCCATCGCGCCGCTCGATGATTTCATCGGCAGTACGCTCAAGCTGGACGATTTCGACGAAGATCAGGTCGCTGGCGGCCGCGTCAATGGCAAGCTCTATGGCGTCTCACTCGGCAGCAATTCGGCCGCGATGATCTATAATGCCACGGTTTTCGAGGAGGTCGGCATCGCGCCACCGGACCTCACAACCACCTATGACGATTACCGCGCCATGGGCGAGGCTTTTGCTGCAGCCAATATCCGCAACGGCATCAAGGTATTGTCAGACTCATCCGGCAGCGATGTCGTCTTTGAGAACTGGCTCCGCCAGAATGGTTCGGCCCTTTATGCCGCGGATGGGGGTATCGGGTTCGACGAAGCGGCATTGGTCGATTGGTTCCGCCTCTGGGCCGACCTGCGTGATGCTGGCGTCATCGTTTCCGCCGAAGATCAGGCGCTCAGCACCGCCTCGGCGGAATCGAGCATGATCATCACCAACAAGGCGGCGACCACCCCGATCCACTCCAATGAATTGGTGGTCTATCAAGGCATCAGCCCAGACCAGCTGGGTCTGGCCAGCTATCCGTTGATCAGCGATGGCGCCGGCGGGCATTACCGCAAGCCCTCGCAATTCTTCTCCGTCAGCGGCGCCTCGCAAAATGCCGAACCGGCGGCGGCGTTCATTTCCTATTTCGTCAATGATCCAGCTGCCGCCAAACTGCTCGGCGTCGAGCGCGGTGTGCCCTGCACCCAGACCGCGCGGGAGGCCGTCGCCGATGAGCTGACGCCGGAAAGCCGGGCCGCACTCGATTTCGTTACCTCGCTTGGTGCTCTGGTCGGCCCGCTGCCGCCATCCCCACCCCCCGCCGCCGGCGAGGTCAGCAAGGCTCTTGGCAATATCTCCCAGGAGATTGCCTTTGGCATGCGCTCACCCGAAGATGCCGCCCAGACCTTCGTCGCCGACGCAGCCGCCATCCTTGCCCGCAGTAGCGGATCGTAGTCGGTTGGCGGGGACAACCGCTGGCGAGATAGCCTGGCGCCATCTAGCCACTGCTTAAACTTGACAAGCCAGATCATAAAATCTAGTCCGAGGGCTTGCAAAGTGACGTCGCGGCGGGCTGGCACATGGATATCCAAGATCAGGCAAGGGCGAAGGACGAGCGGCTCGAGGCCATCGAGCTGCGCGCCGGCTATGACGACACCACTATTCTCGATGGCCTCGATTTTGCGGTGCCCAGTGGCGCTTTGACCATTCTGGTCGGCGCCAATGGGTGCGGCAAATCCACCCTGCTCAAGACGCTGGCGCGCATCCTCATGCCAAGCCACGGCTACGTGCTGCTAGATGGCAAGGACATCCACAAAGCCGCTACACGCGAGGTGGCGCGCAAACTCGGCCTCTTGCCACAGGGGCCGGTGGCGCCGGAAGGGCTGAGCGTGCGCGAGCTGGTGGCGCAGGGGCGGTTCCCCCATCAATCGCTGCTGCGGCAATGGAGTTCGAGCGACGAGGCGGCGGTCAATGCGGCCATGGTCACCGCCCAGGTCACGGACTTTGCCGACCGACCAGTGGATTCCCTCTCGGGCGGGCAGCGTCAGCGCTGCTGGATTGCCATGGCACTGGCGCAGGAAACTGATCTGATCCTGCTCGACGAACCCACCACCTTTCTCGATCTCAAGGTGCAGGTGGATGTGATGAACCTGCTGCACGATCTGGCACACAAGACTGGCCGCACGCTGGTCGTGGTGCTGCACGAACTCAGCCTTGCCGCTGCCTATGCAGACACTCTCGTGATGATGCAGGCCGGGCGCATTGTGTGTTCGGGCGCACCCGAGGCGGTTTTTACGGCGCAAAATATCAAAACCGTGTTCGATCTGGACGCTAATGTGCTGCGCGACCCGGCATCGGGTCGCCTCTTCTGCATGCCGACGCGGGGGGCGCCCGCAAGCACCCATATCCTTCCGGCTCTGGCTACGGCATGAACAGCGCCGCCGGGGTCTCGCCCGTCATACGCACTAGCCGCTGGCTCGGCTTGCCAGTGGCGCTGGGTCTGATCGCAGCGATCTTCTGCCTTCATATCGCGTTGGGCGCCAAGCTGGTGCCGTTCAACGTCGTCTTCGAAGCGCTGACCGCGCGCGATCCCAGCAATTTCAACCACACTATCATCTGGGACCTACGGCTGCCGCGCGCGCTGGTGGGCATGATCGTTGGAGCATCGCTCTCGGTTGCCGGCGCTTTGATGCAGGGTGTTACCCGCAATCCACTGGCCGAGCCGGGCATTCTGGGCCTCATGGCGGGCGCGGCATTCGCTGTGGTCTTCGGCATCGGCATGCTTGGTCTGGTGGACAATACCGCCATTCCGCTGATGGCCGCCGGTGGAGCGTTCGGGGCGGCATGCCTGGTCTATCTCATCGCTCGTTGGGTACCCGGCGGCACGTCGCCACTGACCTTGACGCTGGCCGGGGCGGTGGTCACCGCATTCCTGGGGGCACTGACTTCTGTCGCCTTCCTGCTGCGCGAGAACGCTTTTGACTCTTATCGCGTCTGGCTCTCCGGTTCGCTGGCGGGACGCGATCTATCCATGCTGCTGACGGCTGGGCCCGTGCTTATTGTCGCCCTGCTACTATCCTTCGCTTTGGCACGTCAGATCACGGCACTTGCCATGGGCGAGGAAGTAGCTCAGGCGCTAGGCGTGCGCACCGGCTGGCTCAAGGCGCAATTGCTGGTCTGCGTCGTGGCGCTGACGGCCGGTTCGGTGGCCCTGGCCGGACCACTCGGCTTTGTTGGCCTGGTCATCCCTCATGTGGTGCGGCTCTTCACTGGCGCCGACTATCGCTGGATCGTGCCCTATTCGGCCGTGCTCGGGGCCGGCTATTTGCTGGCAGTTGATGTCGCGGCGCGCATGCTGTTCCGCCCGGCCGAGATTTCCACCGGCATCATCACCGCACTGATCGGCGCGCCGATCTTCATCTACCTCATTCGCCAGCGAGCCCGCTGATGAGCACCATCGCCGCCTCTCGCTGGTATGTGCTGCGCCTATTCGGCGAACGCATCGCCCTGCGCCTGCCCGTTGGGGCGCTTGGCTGGCTCGTTGCATCCTTGCTGCTGCTCGCTGCCATCATCGCCTATAGCCTCACCATCGGCAGCCAACCGACCAGCCTTTCCGAAGTCTGGCGCACGTTGAGCGGCGAAAGCGTCAGCAAGACCATCGACAATGTCGTCTGGGAATTCCGCTTTCCGCGTGCCCTGGCCGCCGCTTTAGTCGGCGCCATGTTTGCCCTCTCGGGCGCAGCGCTGCAAAACGTCACCCGCAATGGCCTGGCCGATCCGTCCCTGGTGGGCGTGTCGCAAGGCGCCGGGCTCGCCGTGGTTGCGCTGACCGTGTTGTGGCCCAGTGGCTTGGCAACGCTACGGCCTTGGGTGGCATTTGGCGGCTCCATGCTGGTGGCCATTCTGATCCAGAGCCTGACCTGGACGACGAGGGGTGCCAGCTCCGTCCGCTTTATCCTAATGGGCGTCGGGGTTGCTGCACTCATCTCAGCCGGCACGTCGGTGCTGATGACCTATGGCGACATCGAACGAGTACTTTCGGTTTTGACCTGGCTCAATGGCTCGATCAATGCTGCCAATTGGAGCGATGTGCAGATGCTCGCCGCCTGGTCGGCAGTGCTGCTGCCCGCCTTACTGCTGCTCTCGCGCTCCACCGCAGCCCTACGCATGGGTGACGCCACCGCCACTGCCCTCGGCGCCCCGGTGCGCTGGGTACGCTATGGCCTCATCACCACCGCTGTAGGCTTTGCCGCAATAGGCACCGCCGTTGTGGGGCCGCTCGGCTTTGTCGGGCTGATCGCGCCGCATGCCGCGCGCCGCCTCGCCCCCTCGGGCGTGGCCCTGCATCTGCTGCTCACGGCAACGTTGGGCGCGGCCCTGGTCTGCGCTGCTGACCTGGTGGGGCGCACCCTGATGGCCCCGGTCCAGATTCCCGCCGGTCTCGTCACCGATCTGATCGGCGTGCCGATCTTTCTCATCCTGCTGCGCCGGGCCGCGCGTCGGACTGCTCTTTAAGGATCAAGCCCATGAAACTGCTTCTAGCCGCCGCTGCCATTCTTGGGGGATTGCTCACCGCATCGGCGTGGGCGCAGGAGACCCGCCCCTTCGAGGCTGCCAATGGCACAATCGATATTCCGGTCGAGCCTCTGCGCATCGTTTCGCTGCATGATCTGAGCATCACCCTGCCGCTGGTCGAATTCGGCGCCACCAACCATGTCGTAGGCAGCCATGGACGGCTCGAAGAAGACAACATTCCCTATATTCGTGGCGCAAAGGAGCTCTACGAAACCAGTTTCGACAATACCGACATCAAGTTCCTCGGCGTCTTCAACGAGATCGATCTTGAACTGATTGCCGGGCTTGAGCCTGATCTGATCATCGGCCGCTCTGGCAATGACGACGCCCTGCTGCCCAATCTCGAAAAACTTGCACCCACCATTCTGATCGACCAGCGCGGGCTGGGCTTTTTCGGCGCTCTGCAAGCGGTAGCCGATGCCGCAGGCGTGCTGCCCGAATATGAGCATTTGCGCGCCCGCTATGACGCCCAGGTCGCCGAATTCAAGCGGTTAGTGCCCAATGCCGCCAATATCTCGGTCGCTATCCTGCAGCCCTGGCCCGATGACGGCTATATCGCCGCCAGCAAGGATTATTACGCCCTCTCCCAATTGCTAGACGATGTCGGCTTTACCAGGCCCACCATCATTGCCGAACTGGAGAAAGGCTCACTCGATCTGAGCCCCGAATTCCTGCCTGAGGTCGATGCAGATTTCATCGTCTCCACCTATGAACCCCTCTACCCCGACGAGCGCAGCCCTGCCGAGATCCGCGCCGCCTTCGAGAAGATCGCGCCCGGCTACTGCCAGGCCCTGCATGCCTGCAGCAATAACCAGCACATCTTCCTGCACCGTACGCCGATCTATTCGTCGTCGTTCAAGTCGCTTGAGACGGCCTATCTGCAACTGCTCACCCACATTGCCGGCCGCGCCTTCCTGCCGCTGTCCAAGTAAAGCAAAACCATGAAAACCCTCGTCTTTGCCTTCTGCCTTGCTGTGCTGGCCATCGCCCCAACCCAGGCTCAGGACACCCGCTCCTTCACCGACGATCTGGGCCGCGTGGTCGAAATTCCGGCCCAACCGAAACGCATTGCCGCGCTCGATGACCTGCGGCTAAGCGTGCCGCTGATCGAGTTGGATGCCATGCCCATTGCCTCGCACGGCCGTACCAACGACGATCAACCCTATATTCGCTCCGGCCTGATCCTCACGGGGGTCGATTTCGCCACGGCCGACATTACCTTCCTGGGCAATGAGCCAATCGACATCGAAGCACTAGCCGCCGCTGCACCCGATCTGATCGTTACCCTCGTCTCCCGCGATGTGCCGCTCGACCAGCTCGAGCGGATCGCGCCGACCGTGGTGTTCGACGAGATCATCAGCGATCGTTTCGATATCTACGCCCGCCTGGCCGATCTAACCGGCACCACGCCCACCCTCGCCCGCCTGGAAGCCCGCTATCAGGCGCAATTGGCGCAGTTGGTGCGGCTTGTCGATGCAAAGAACATCATGGTCTCAGTGATAGAAGGCTCCGGCGGCGCGATTTCCGTGCAGCACAGCTATGGCAGCCTGGGCAAGGTGTTGCGCGATGCCGGCTTCCGCTTCCCAGCGCTCATCGATGCCATTCGCGAAGGCGGAGAGCAGGAACTGAGCGCCGAATTGCTGCCGGACCTGGATGCCGATGTCATATTCGACACCTTCCGCACCGATCGCGGCGAAACGCCTGCCGACGCCGATGCGCGCATGCAGGAGGCGCTCCCCGGCTATTGCGAGCAGCTCTGGGCCTGCCGGAACGAGCAATATTTCCGCCTGCCGCGCGACGAGGCCTATGCCATTTCTTACCAAAGCCTGAGCAGCATCACCACGACGCTCCTGGCCCTGATGAACAGCCAGACTCTTCGCACAAGGGATCAATAGGGTATCGGCCAAGATCCAACGCAGGACCACGACCGCTCGACAGCCTTGATGACCAGCACCGCCGCCAAATAGCATCCGTTCCTTCAGGCGGCTCGCTACTCGGCCAAAGGTACGAAACCGCGGCCGGCGATATGGCTTTCCACCAGCTCCAGCGCGAGTTCGAGCGAAGTCATGGAACTGCCGAAGCTCGGACCAGGCAGCAGAACGAACTGGTTGTTGCGGCAGGCGGCGAGAGCCTGGCACCAGCCAGGCGAGAATTTCTCATAAGCCGCGCGAACGGTGGTCGGCGTGGCGTCGGCCTGCTGGCGATAGAACCCGAAGACGAAATCGGCGTCGAGCTCCTGGATCAATTCAGGACTGAATGTCATTTGGGGTTCGCTGAGATCGGCAATTGCCTTGGGCTTGGCAAAGCCGAGGTCATCGATCACGCGGGTGATTGCCCCAAGGTTGGCCTTATAGACCCATAGTTCTTCGGCAGCGGGAAACATGAACGTTGTCGCGACCGAGATATCGCCGGTATTGCCAATGAAGGAGCGGGCACGCTCGACATTGTCGAGATAGCGTTGATACCGGGCTTCGAAGCGACCGCTCTGTCCGGTAATGTCGGCCAGCGTCCGCAGCGTGCCGATGAAGCCCAGGTCGGCGTTGTCAACCACCAGGGTCGGCGCGATCGACTGCAGTTGTTCGATTACTTTGGCGTCAGTGTAAAGTCCCCCGATAATCAGATCGGGTTCCAGGGCGGCGATGGCCTCCACGTCCAACTGATTGAAGCCGCCGACATAGGCGATGTCGGTATTGGAATAGTCGATCCCCAGCGTATCCATGCCCCCGCGCAGGAAGTGGGTGCCATCCTCGGCGGTACGGCCGGCGCTACCTATGACCGGCGCGCCCAGTTCATAGAGCGGTAGTGTCACGATCTGATCGTTGAGAGATACGATGCGCTGCGGCGCGGTCGGGATTTCGAATACTCCGTTGGCGACGGTGACGCTGCGGGTTTCCTGAGCAACGGTCGGCGCCACACCAATGGCAACCGCAAGGATCAGAGCAATGAGCGTTTTCATCAATGTGCTTTCTTGAGCTTGGTTGTCCCTGGGGGCTGCGCGTATGACCCATACCCCAACGGCGCGCGCGCAAGTCTTCGGACTAGATTTTATGATACAACATGTCAAGTTTAGGCATCTGCACGGACGGCAACTCGCCAATCATGCCGCCTACCGATTTCGTGTGTGATTTTCTGCCTGTCCCGCGTACCTGCCCGACGATGACGCTGCAGCCTTCAGTAGAATGAACCCGATGACGTGCGGCCCAACTGGTGGCGCCGTTGCGTTACCCAAAACGCCGATCATGTCAGGCCGAGGAAGTAGAGGGAGAATTTCGGCCAATGTCGGGTACAATCATCTTGCGGTAACGGCCGGCGCTTGATTCAACGTTGTCAGTCTGGCCTTCCGCTCGAGGTAATATATGCCCCAAAATTTTGCGTCAGCGATCATCCGTTGGCGAGATCACTTGGACAGCCAGCCGGGCGGGCTTTCCGCGTTCGATCAATCCTATACGGTCTCGACAATGCTCTTTGGGTGCCATCGATACTTGGAAGCGCACGGCGCGCATGCAACCCCGGAAAAAGACCGGATCGAGGCGATCAAGGGGGAGCTTGAGGCATGGATGCGTGAGCGAGGCTGTGTTTACTATCCGTAGGTCCACCCAAGCATCGGTGATATGAGGCAGGGGCCTCGGTGGATCACCTTCCGCCGGCGCGGCGCCTGCTACCGAGCCGTAGTCACCTAGCAGGCGCCCTTTTCCAATTAGCGCTCCGCCAGCATCAGCAAGGCTGCAACTTTAGCCATAACAGACGAGAGCGCCACGCTAGGGATCGCGAGTTCAGCTTGCATGGGTCTCACACTCCTCGAAAATTGGACACCCCATACGATCAAGTCGTACCGTGCCGTTGTCCTCACTGTTGCGAAATACGAGCCAAAACCGTCTCATATTGGCCTTCTCGACCACTACCTGAGCCGGCCATCCCAGAAAGGCTCGTTCCAAGCCAAAGCTGTTGCTGGCTTCTGACAGAACGGTCGCTTCCCCTCGTCCTCAAGGGAGAAGCCTTTTTCTAAAGTCGAGCCACGAAGATCGTCGTCCCCGCCCAGCGCCTACTTTCGGGAATAGGTGCCGTCAAATGTCACGTTCATCCCGCCGCACATGTAGTTGTCCGAGACCTCAAGCGTCTGGCCAGACTGCGTTATGTTGACGACACAATCGTACTCATCCGCATCATCGATCCGCAGCGGTCCATTTTCTCCAACACCGAAGGAGACCTTGCCCTGCTCGATCCAACCTGCGGGCACCAACACGGAGAAGTCTCCGACATTGATCGCGCCGATGGCCGCTTTCTCCGGATCTTCGGCGCCATAGGTGGCATTTCCCTCAATAAGCAGGGCGTCACCATCAGCCTTGATAGTGATGAATTGTTCGGGTCCAGCGGTCCATTCCCCTATCCAGGATGCAAGATCAGTTTTCTCCTGTGCCCATGCGGGCGACGCAGTGGCTATGGCCATCAGTACGTACGCAAAACGACGCTTCATAAAACTCTCCATTACAAGTCCCGCTACCACGCAGTTCTTTTCAAGGTAACCGCCATCTGTGCTGTTCGAATCTTCGCAAGGCTCACGCCGCGGACACAAACAACGCAAGACCGTGTAAGCCGACGGAGATAGCGATGGCAACAATGGCTGACGGCAAGGTCGCATTGGCCATGGTCACTGGCCCAATGGCGCCGGCGGCCAAAATGGCAAGAGCCACTCCATTCAAGAATTGGGCAATCGTTCGTTTCACATCTCGGCTCATGGTGTCTCCTCCTGTTGTCCAACAAGATTAACCTCATTGGCGAGGCGGAGGATTTCGGGGATAAGTCACTAACCAGGGACCGATGAAAAGCCACAGTGAACCGCTCAAGCGCCGAACTGACGCTATATCCATTATCTGGAGACGTTCCTGGTGGACCTTTGAAGCGACGCAGGCCAGATCGTTTCGATGCGGTTTTACCTCCGTGTTGACCATCAGCTCCACCAGTTCACGCTCGAAGTTCGTGACGGGTACGGCACGCTCATCGAGCATCATTTTTCATTGAATATGATATCGTCCACGTGGCTATCGACGGACGCATGTTGACCGTTGCGGTTGGAAATGAGTCACCCGAAATCGCTGCTCAACGGTTACTTGCTGGCCACCTTGGGATGGGGCAGCTTGCGAGAGGCTAAGGCAAAAAGCCCCGACCTTCCGGCCAGGGCTACATCGCGAACGTCCAGGAAACACAATGCGGATCTTAAACCTGATACCGCCCAGCTTGGTTCCCTATACCGAGACCCTCAGCCGAGGACTAAATTGCCTAGGGGCAGCGGCTGCCAGTCCAATTTTCCGCACGTTTTGAGCCTGCGTCCGCCATTCAACCATTAACTGGTCGATTTCCGCAGGCGACAGGATTTGTTGGCTATCAAAGACATAGGCCCAAGGTTCGCGCTCAAACTCGCGTGTCCGACGCTGTGAAATAGCTTCGAACGCGTCCAGAGCATAATAGTAAAAGTCACTTGATCCAGGACGAGCTCGATCGGCAAATTCAGCGGGATAGGGCTGTTCCGCGACAGGAAGCCATAGCACCGCAGTTTCAGACCACCAGTTCATGTTTATGCTCCTCGTTACGAGGGGCAAAGCTAAAGCGACGAGCAATAGTTCCGACACAATAGGGCTATGAGCGGCTTGTGATTAGCAGCGCACTGATGTGATGACGGCGATGCGGTTATGCGGAGGGCCGCACGCGTTGCCCTGGCTATGACCAGACAGGATCAGCCCACGACCCCATCCGCGTCCTGGACTAGCCCATGTTATTCCGTGGCACCTCACTGGCCTGTTGGGCATTTCTTCGAGTAAGTTAGTCCGCACTGGGTGGGCATGAGTTTGGCAGACGACCTCGAAGACAGATTGAACGCGGCGCTGCGAGCAGCAGACGAGGCCATGCTGAGGGCTGCTTCGACGCGGGCGGAAGCCCGGAAGAATGCGAAGATGCTTCATGACAGGCGGGTAGAGATACGTCGAGAGATCGCAAACGCTCGCCAGTCGTTGCAAACAGCGCGAATGCTGCTGGGTAAAATGTAAGCGATTAGGAGCGCTTGGAACTTGCCTACGGCCCAAAGGGCGTCAGATATGCGAACAGCCCTGCCAGGGTTAGGGAGGGTGGCCAGCCCCCGCTTGCCGCTCTCCCGCCTAAACGCAAAAGCTCTAACCCCAGGGCCAGGGCTGCAAAGCGTCCTGAACGCGCTGCGGGCAGTTAATGATCCGAATATCGGTGCCCGGCCGATATTCAAGGTTGTCCATCCTTGCGGTTGGCTACCTCAAGCGCAACTAGCCGTCAATCGGTTCTCGCCTCGTCGGCCGAGATAGTGGCAAGCCAATCCTTTGTGAAGCGTTTCGGTACTAGGCCAGCGCGCAACCTTTTCCTTCCGCCGCATCACCTGTCCAGGGCTCATTCGAGTGGATGAATGACGCCACCCGCCGGCACGGAGCGTAATCGTCTTGCCGGATGCTCGGCGTTAATCCCGGCAACTGACCTGCCGCAGCCGCATTATCTGGCGGGGCATAACGCCCTTTGGGAGGGTGGCCTATCCGCCGCTTTTCGATTGCCTTCCCAACCACCTGATCCGCCTCGATGTAACCGCCCGGAACACCCCATGCCGCTGTACGGCGTTAGTACCGTCGAGGGGAACGGCTCGTTCGCCACCTCGTTTCACCTCGACTGGAGGATGAAATGGCCGCACGCGCGATTTGGACCGGAGCAATAAAAATTGCCGAAGTCGTCTGCCCGGTGAAGATGTACACCGCCGCAACCACCTCAGAGCGCATTGCCCTGCACATGGTGAATCGGAAGACCGGTCATCGTCTGCGCCGGGTCTATGTTGATGAGAAAACCAATAAACCGGTGGAACAGGACGATCAGGTCAAAGGCTATGAAACCCATGAAGGATCATATGTCGTGCTCGAGCCAGAAGAAATCGCGGCCGCCGTTCCCGATAGCGACAAGGTGCTCTCGGTCGACAGATTCATAGCCTGCGGCCAGATCGACCAGACCTATTTCGACCGCCCCTATTATCTGTTGCCGGCGAGCGAAGCGACAGAGGAGACCTTCGTCTTGATCCGCGAAGCGCTTCGCAATCGGAAGGCTGCCGCAATAGCCCATACCGTATTGTTTCGCCGCCTACGGCCAGTTCTGATCCGCGCCCATCATAAGGGTCTGATCGCGACCACCTTGAACTTCGACTACGAAGTGCGCTCGTCACGCGAGGCTTTCAGCGGCATCTCCAAGCAAAAAATCGACCCAGAGATGCTAGAGCTTGCGCAACACATACTCAAAACCAAGGCCGGAAAATTCGAACCGGACAAGTTCGAGGATCGATATGAGGAAGCCTTGACGGAGATGGTGCGCGCCAAAATCGAGGGCAGAAAGATCATCCCTTTCCGTACACCTGAGCCGACCAAGGCAAATGATCTGCTCGAAGCACTCCGCCTGAGCGCAGGCGGCAAGAAAGAGCAGGATCACAAGAAAGCACCCAAGAAGGCGGCTTCAGCAAAGGACTCTAGCACCAAAGCATCGAAACGAGCACCAGCGCGCAGAAAGGCGAGTTAACCGTCGGACCTATGGTTCGGCTTGGCCTTTCTCTCTAAGCTCTTTTTCAGAGCTGACATCAGGTCAATCACATTGTCCTTGGGCTCGGCGTTTTGCTCGGCCCCTTTCTTGGGCGTGGCCTTGCGCTTGGAAGATTTTTTGGACTTGATTATTTCGAGGAGGCGGTCTTGAACCGGATCTTTCACCATGGAGTCTGACCATGCCACGGTCCGCTGCTCGATAATTTCCTCAACCATCGACAGCAGTTTGTTTTCAGGCTTTTGAGCTTGGACGCTTTTGAAATACTCGTCTTCCTCGCGCACTTCATCGCCATAGCGCAGTGTCCAAAGGACAATTCCCTTGTCCCAAGGCTGCAGCATGACGGCGCGCTCGCGGCCGCCCAAGACGAGCCGAGAAATCCCCACGACCTTGCTGTCGGACATGGCCTCTCGAATGACCGTGAACGCCTCTTCACCGACCTCGTCAGCCGGCACAACAAAATAGGGACTGTCAAAATAGACCCATTCGATCGTGTCCGCCTCCACGAACTCATCGATATCGATCGTGCGGGCACTCTCGAGTTGAACAGCATCGAGATCCTCGTCCTCAAGGATCACGTAGTCGTCTTCCCCCTTCTCATAGGCTTTGGCCTGATCGTCTTCGTCGACGGTCTTTCCTGAAACGGCATCGATGTAGCGCGTATAGATGCGGTCGCCGGTCTTGCGGTTGAGCGTATGAAACCGGACTTTCTCGCCTTCAGTGGTCGCGGGCGACAAAGTCACTGCGCAGGTAACCAGTGACAGTTTCAGATAACCTCTCCAATAAGGTCGAGGTGCCATGGTCGCCTCCTTCAGTCCCCAGGCAAACGCCAATCTAGGCTCGTGTGTTCCCTGCTGAGGAGGCAATGTCCTATGCCGCAACAACTCCCAGGCGGCCCAGGAAACTCATGTGCTCTGTGAGACCAGGCGATGTGCTGCGTTCGTGACGGCGAGTTGCCGCCTATTGATCAGTGCGCGGTGCACGATGCTCACTCCTCCCAGAACGCCCGCGCCTCCGGTGGCAAGCGCGCCAAGCACTTAGTGAACTCCGTTTGATCGACGTGTTTTCGCAGTGCAGCAGCGACATTCTGAATTGCCGTATCCGGCGAAAAGTTATGATGAACACGCAATTGCTGCACCTCCCGGGACAGAGCCGACGAGTCCCAGTTTGAGGACAAAGCCTGGCCAGGGTCCCAATTCTCAATGAAGAGCGCTCTGGGTAGGGGTGGTAGCACTTGTGCGAAATTGATCGCGTCCTGTACTTCCAGCCGTCGTCTAAAAACCTGAAGGACGCCCTGGAGCATGGTGTAGGCTTGGTTGCGCGTTTCCAGACCGGCTTCAACCGCCGCATCCTTTAGCAAATCGTCGAATTGCTCCGAGGCGCGGCGGTAATCCTTCGGAACCGTCATTGGGCCCTCGCCGAAAACACCAAATGGCTCGTCGTTTGATCTAAAGCGGACTGCCGTCCTCGGTCCGATGCGTCTGTCTTTGGATCGCGCTATTGGATTAGAACTTTGCTCGCTGAGCATCCAGCCGCCAGAGCGGGTCTACATGTGCTTGCGATAGCAAGCATGGGCATCGGACCCAGGTCCAAAGATGGGCGAACACGATCTCAGCGCCGGCTTAGAACTCGCTCCACTCTTCTTTGACAGCGGTATTTCCACGGCTCAGATAAGTCCGTGTGGCACTCTGGACGTTCTGCCGCAGCACTGGTTTGCCGGCAGGTTGTAGTGCTGTGCGTGCGTCAGCGGCCGTTACTGCTGGCGCGGTCACACGGAATATGGCAATGGCCTGATCGAGCTCGTTTGCCTGGGCCTCGGTCTGCTCTATAGCGGCGTTGGTTTGTTCAACAAGCGCTGCATTGTGCTGAGTCATTTCGTCCATATGGCGGATGGCAGAAGTGACCTCCCCGATGGCCGAACTCTGCTCGGTGCTGGCGCTCGATACAGCCTTCATAAGCTCATTGTTTTCTCGGACTGCTCGCAGGATCGCGTCGAGCTTGTCGGCTGCCAGTGAAACCAGCTTAGTTCCGCCGCTGACCTCCTGCGTGCTCTGCTCGATCAAATGCTTCACGTCTGAGGATGCTTGAGCCGCAGACTGTGCCAATCGACGTACTTCGACAGCAACTACTGCAAATCCCTTGCCGGCCTCTCCAGCCCTGGCTGCCTCTACGGACGCGTTCAGCGCAAGCAAGTTGGTCTGGAAGGCAATGTCGTCAATCAGCCCGATAATGTCGGAGATTTTGCTAGAAGAGCTGGTAATGCGCTCCATGGCCTCATTGGCCTGGCCCATGACTTGGCCACCTTCTTCGGCAAGCTGGGCCGCTGACGTAGTGCGACCTGCGGCTTGCTCGATCTTTTGAGCATTCTCCTTGACCGTTCCGGCCAACTGCTCCATGGCAGCCGACGTTTGTTCAATTGCTGCGGCCTGCTTCGTCGTGCGTTCCGCAAGGTCGTTGGCGCCGGTCAATATCTCACCCGTCGCTGCCTTGAGTGCACTGGAGGTGCCACGCAGCGAGATAACCATTTCTGTAAGCCGTTCGCTTACGGCATTGGTGTCACCTTTCAGGGCAGCAAAAGCACCCAGATATTGGCCTTCCATTTTTTGCGTTAGGTCAGTCCGCGCCAGCGCAGAAAGCACCTTGCCGGCTTCTGCCAATGCTAACTCGGTGGTTTGCAGCATTGTGTTCATGTTGCCAGCTACCTGGTCGAGAGCAGCGTCGCCGAAGTCATCGCGAATGCGGCTACTGAAATCACCTCCAACGGCGGCCTGAATTGTTTGTGCAAACGAGGCTTGGAAGCGCTCCATTGTCGCTGCCCGCAACTCGGCCTCTTGAATGCGCTGAGCGCGTTCTGCGTCGGATAGTTGCACCGCCAAACCGTTCTGCTGAAAAACCTTCAAGGCCTTCGCCATCCGACCGAGCTCGTGATCCTGCTCAGCATTATTTATTGCCACCTGATAATTGCCGTGTGCCAGCTCCCCCATAAGCTGGGTCATGTCTTTGAGAGCTCGGGACAACCAACCGCCAGTAAAAAACGCCAAGACTAGGCCGACCACGATGCCAAAAACCGAACTGATAACGACCACGGCTTCTGTAAAATCAATTCGCGACAGAGCTTGCGGTCCAAGAGTGTTCTGAACATCTTTGGCGTGTTCGAACACCGTTTTGAGATTTTGTGCCATGCTATCCGCTAGTGCATCGAGCTGGGCCAGGTCGGATGAACGGTCACCATCCACACCAGCAACAGTTCCGAATACCGATTGGTAAGCCTTTGCCGTTTCCACCAGTTTGGCCAGCTCGCTAAGAGCTAGAGCATCCCCTTCAAACCTAGCATAACCATCAGCATCGATGGTGCCGACGTCTTCGATCTTGGCGACAATTTCTTCAGTAGAAAACGACCCCGGCTCACGAAAAAACGCATCTGCAGAGAGCCGCAGATCAATCAGATCGTTGGTGTAGTCACTCAGCTCGAGGGTCTCGCGCGCGGCGTGCAAATAGTTTTCAAAGATTCCGGCGACGCTGGACACCCCGTAATATCCCACCGTGCCGATACCCGTGAGAATGACGATAAGCGCACCAAAGGCAGCAAAGATGCGATTGGCGACGGAAATACGGGAGAACATGGCGGCCTCTGATCGCTGATCCGCCGGGCTCGAAGAAAGACGGCGTCGCAATATTCTTAGGCAATTTCGGTTAACTAACCTTCCTGACAATTGGCTTACAAGGCGCAGACGATGTCAGGGGCGCTCCCAGTCTTGGACTGACCTGGACACGCCCGCTACGCTACAAAAACTCGCAGCTCAATCAAGCTACCGAGCTGTGGCTAACTAGTCGGGGCTTGATCGAGGACGCCACGACTGTATTCCGGCCAGCGGCTTTGGCTGCGTAGAGGTTAACGTCTGCCTGCCGAAAGGCATGCTGCAAATCTATGTCTTCCGTGCCGACCGCTAGGCCAATACTGACGCTGAGGGGGTAAGGCATGGAATGAACCGGATAAAGCTGAACGTTGGCCACCAATGAGCGTAGCTTTTCGCCTGCGGAAGCAGCCTCAGCAGCTGACGCATTTGGGATAAACACGGCGAACTCTTCACCGCCTATCCGTCCAACAATCCAACTCGGGGAACTGCCGGATCGCAGTGCTGCTGCGATCAGGCGCAATGCGGTGTCGCCTTCGGCGTGCCCGAAAGTATCATTGATCGCTTTGAAATTGTCGGCGTCGATTAGCAGTAGTGCGCCTGGTGCGCCCAACCTCGCCAGAAAGGTCTCTCGGTTGAGCAACCCGGTTAGCCCGTCATGAGCAGCTCGAACGGCCAGTTCCTCATGCGCCCTTTTTAGCGCGAGATGGGCCTGCTGAATGCGGTGCTGTTGCCAAAAAATAATCAGGGAGGCAGGCAGCGCCGTCACGAGCGGCAGGAAGCTGTTCATGAAAAAGACATAGGGGGTAAACGGCTGGCCGGTCGCCATTCGGCCCGAGTAGGAAATCACCTGGCCCACGACAATCACAGCTAGGGTTATGAGCACGGATTTTACGACAACACGGAGCATCGAAATGTCCTTTAGGAGCTCCACGTCTGTCACGGCATCATCAAGCGTCCGTTAATCAGACACCTAGAATTCCGGTTATCGCTTGGTTGGCCGAGGAGATCAGGGATCCCTAAATCCCGCAACGCGCAACTCTACCGCGTCGCCACTTGTGCCAGCCGGAAAGACGAGCGTGATGCTTTTGGTTGATTCCGCGGGCGCGTAGTCGAGTGAGGCATGCGCGAGGACCGGTTTGCCTGACGCGGTCCTGACCTCGCCCTCGATTTCTACGTCCGCGGCAGTGCCACTACCGAAATTGGATACTTCCACTTCGAGATAGACTGGCCCGCTTCCGCTTATCTCGCCGCGCTGCAACTCGATCCGTGGTCTGCCGTCTCCCGCAGCAAAGGCGTCGTAGACCAGATAGCCAAAAAGACTCAGCACGGTAAGCGCCGCGGCGCTCGCCAGGGTCCATTCAACTCGATCACCCGTGACCGACTTAGCCCTGGATTTACGCGGCGTAGGTTTCTTGGTCATCCGCACCTCTACAGTATCAGTCTGGCAGCCGCCGCTCCAATGGCCGCCGGGAAGCTTAAAACCACGACTACCCGCAGCCCATTGCCGGCGCTGACCCCGTCCAGATGCCCGAATGTCCATAAGAGGTACAAGGCCACCAACAGCGACACAGCATATCCTACCAGCGTAAACCGCAGGAAAGCGCTCCACCACGGCGTATCGGGTGTTAGCTCGGTGCCACTTGAGAATTCGGTTGCATAAACGAAAACATGCATGATGAGCAGCGTGGCGGGGATAAGTGCGAGTGTGTGAATGCTCGTCATCCGATATGAAATGAGCACCATCTCTTCGGTTGGCGCCACGTTCAATGCAAGAAACAGCGCGCCAATCATCATGATACCCAGCTCCCCGAAGAAGGTTTGTTCGCGCTGGCTGTCTTTTGCGTCTTTACCGAATTGGCTGCGACCCAATAGGGCTCCCAACGCTCCAGGTATGGACTGCAATCCGACTTTGCCGGCGATTTCCGAAAGGCTCATTCCCGCTCCGACAATGCCGAGCAGACCCAGCACGAATGCACTTGTCAGTAGACCAACGCCATATGCGATGGCCACGTCACGGGCATCTTCGCGCCAATCCCAAGTTCGCTCGAAGCCGGAGTAATGCGACAGGAACATCAGCATGGGCAGGCTTGCGGCCAACAACAGGAGGGCTTTCCAGCGTTCCATGGCGAAGCCCAGATCCCACATCTCCATAGTCATCAGCATGGGCAGTGAAAACACCAATGCGCCACCGAATGCTCTACCGAGCCCGGTGCGCAGCTGGTTGGAGGCACCGGTCATCGGCAAAGCTTCTCAACGGCGGGGAAGGAGCGCTCAATTGCTTTCGCCGCTCTGGTGGGGCGACAAACGGTCCTCATGCCCGGTCCAAACGTCCCGGCCAAACCAAACATTGAAAGCCGAACCTCGGTTCGCAACACAAGACTCCAACCAAGACGGAAGCGGACTAGTCTGCCCGGTAACGCTGGCTCCTGCGGGCCAGTTCCGCTCGCTTGCGCCAGTTGCGCCGGACTGGCCTCATATCCCCCACACCAATATCAGCATGGGAACTGCCACTAAAACGACGAGGAGCGATAACGGCAGCCCCAGCCGCCAATAGTCGCCAAATCGATAGCCGCCGGGGGCCATAACAAGGGTGTTGCATTGATGTCCGATGGGCGTGAGGAAGTCCGACCCCGCCCCTATCGCCACTGCCATTAGAAAAGCTTGGGGCTGAAACCCCAGGTCTGTTGCGAAAGTGGCTGCGATCGGCGCCATTACCAACACGGTAGCGGCATTGTTCAGAAACGGCGTGACCGCCATTGCGGCAACCATAATCAGCGCCAAGGCCCCATATGGCGGTAGCACACTAGCGGTTTCCGACAGCCAGCTGGCGATAAGATCGGTGGCGCCCGTGGTTCGCAAGGAGTCACTAACCGGAATGAGTGCTGCCAGCATGATTAGGATGGGAGCGTCGAGGTGGGTGTAAATCTCTCGCAGAGGAACGGTGCGGGAGACCACCATCAAGAAGGCCGCAGCAAAGAAAGCGAGCGGCACCGAGACAAGGCCAAGTGCAGTGCTGCCCATTGCCAATGCCAGGATGACGAGAGGTGCCAATCCGTTACGTGCGCTGCCAAGCTTCAGGTTACGTTCAACGAGCGGCAGACAGTCCCATTGGCGCAGTAGTTCCGGCAACTCCGCAGATTTCCCTGAAGAACGATGACATCGCCGTTCTGAAACCTGATCTCTCCAAGGCGCTCAGTGAACCGCTTATCGCGCCGGCTAACCGCCAGGAGGTTAAGGCCCGTGATGTCGAACAGCGTCAACTCGCGCGCGCTGCGACCGATCAGGCTCGAATGCTCCCCAATGACGGCCTCGACGACGCCAGTTTCTGCGGATGCAACCTCGGCATCGCGGCGCTCGGAAAAGGCTAACTTGCCCTGCGCGACCATTTTGTCGAGGGCCTCAGGTTCCCCTTCCAGCAAGAGCAGATCGCCACCTTGCACGATAGCGTCTGGTAAGGGCGTGCGTCGCTTGCCGGCGGCCGAAATGATGCCGATTATCATTGCCTGCCCGCCGCTAAGGGCTTGAATGGCACTCACCGTCTGCCCGACGCTTGGAGAATCCTGAGGTACTTGCGCCTCGGTTGTATAATTCTTGATCTCGATCGCCTGATCCATGGAAAGGCTCTCGCGCGTCCGCTCGGGTAGCAGCTTGTAACAGATGGACAGGAACACGACGCCAACTAGGGCCAAGGTGGCGCCGACCGGTGTAAAATCGAACATGCTGAACGGGGTGCCGGTGAGTTCCTCGTGGACACGGGAAACGATGATGTTAGGCGACGTTCCAATCTGGGTCATAAGCCCGCCTAGCAGCGACCCAAATGACATCGGCATTAAAAACAGCGAGGGCGAAACGCCCGAGCTGCGAGCCATTTGGAAGGCGATCGGGATCATGATCGCTAAGGCTCCGATGTTCTTAATGAACGCCGAAAGAATGGTGACGACTAAAACCAACAGAATCAATTGGGCTCGAGGTGTGCTGACATTGGGCGCAAACCGCCTGACGGCCACCTCCATAATCCCGGAGCGCGCCACGGCAGCGCTGACGATCAGCGCACTACCCACGATCACAACAATATCGTCCGAAAGCCCTGAAAAGGCGGCGCCAGGAGCAACCACTCCGACAGCGACGGCGAGGAGCAGTGCGCCGGCGGCGACGAGGTCATAACTCCAGCGCCCCCAAACGAAAGCAACCATCATGAGCAAGATGATGCCGAAGGCGAGAATCTGGGGCGTAGTCATTGGCGGGGCTCCATAAGCCACGGTCAACGCGGAAGAACTTAATTTTGCATAGACCGATCAAAGAATATTTTTCGTTGTCCGGTCGATCCGTGGTGCAACCTTTGGCAGAAGCCGCGCTTCCCTTCAAAGCTCATGGGCCGGCGCGACAAGTGCCGACCGGAAACGAGATGCAACCAATGCACGAACCCGCCTCCATAGTGGCACCGACACTGCCGACCAGCTCGTCAGAAGCCGCAACAGTGATGACACACTATTATCGGGCCGAAATGACGCGGATGAACGCGTGGCGGGCTCGGCTCGATCTCACCAGCAATTGGTCGATCACCGTTGTGGCGGCGCTCCTATCGGTTTCGCTCTCGACGCGGTCCGCCCATCATGGCCTCGCTTTGTTCGGAATGGTCATTATCCTGTTGCTGTTGTTCGTTGAAGCAAGGCGGTACCGCTTTTACGATGTTTACCGCATGCGGATTCGGCAGTTTGAACGCCACTATTTCGGGCAGTTTTTTGCAGCTGATACTCAAGGTGGTGGTCCCGAGCCCTGGCTGGTCATGCTGGCGCAGGATCTTCGCCACCCCAAGTTCAGGATTACCCTGATGCTGGCGCTCCGCCGCCGCCTGCGCCGCAACTACATCTGGATGTTTTTGATTTTGCTTTGCGCTTGGATTGTCAAGATTGCATCTCCTGACCTGCAGGCAGGGGCGCATCTTGATCCTGCGCGACCTCTGGCGGCCATGCTTGGGCACGCCGCTATTGGACCGTTGCCTGGATGGCTAGTCATTGCCCTGGTACTTGTTTTCTATGCGGCGCTTGGCATCGCCTGTCTGCGGGGCAAGGATCGCGGCGGGGACGAGGTTCACGTCTAAGTCCGAGAGGCATTTTAAAAGCGTGGCAATGCCAGCGTCATATTCCATCAAGCCGGACCGACGCGGGTATTTTTACCCTGCCTATGCTGGCCACTGGAACAAGAAGGGCCCACTTGTGAAAGGGGCCCTTTGTAAGCTCAACTTTGGTTTAGATCGCCGCTAGTTGATGAAGAATATGATGATGATGATCAACCAGATCGGCACACCTAAAAGCCACAGGCCAATTCCTCGTAACATAGGTTTTTCCTTTCAGAATCGACGGAAGACTTCGGCGAAAAGAGTGCCTTCATCGCGGTGATTGCCACCTTTTTGTGCTGCCCAGTAGGCCCCGATTGCGGACACAAGAAGCGAGGCAGCAAGCAGGAATGCGGCGATAATGCCCGTATTTCTTGCGATACGCGCGGCCTCTAGAGCCTGCTGGCGAGCGGCCTCGATTGACGCGACAACCTGATCGACACGTGTCGTTGCTTCCTCAGGGGTCAGGCCTGTATTCGCTGCAACAATATTGGCCAGGTAGGTGCGGTCGTCGTCAGTCAGTGTGCCATCACCAAGCGCGGCTTGTGCAAAAATGCGGCCTGCTTCGTCTCGCGCAACATTTGCCTCTACCGGTTGATCCGATCGGAAAAGGGTGTCGACGAAGTATGCATGGGAATCCACACTGCCTTCGACGGCATTGGAGGCCGCTTCCGTTACTGTCGAAGCGGCGGAACCTAATGCGCTGCCTGCAGCTCCAATTCCGCCAAGGGCGATAACCGCTCCCAGGACTGCTGCGCCCGCCCAGACAAGCAAGCCATGTGCGCCGTCTCGTAGGTCACTTTCTGCCTCGGTAGCATCAAAATAACGGCGGCGCAGGCGGCCGGTCAAATAGCCGCCTGCCATGAAGCTCGAAACTTGCACCCAAAGAAACCAGGTTGCGGCGGCAATTCCGATGAAAATCGGGGACGCGCCCTCGCGGGCATTGAAGTCCAGAAAATTGAGCCCCACTGCTGAGCCGAAACTAATAAGAACGATGGAGATGGCAGAGGCCAAGAGAATGCCGGCGATGATGGCTGGCCAGTCGACATAAGATGACTGGTCCCTAGTGGCTTCTGCGTTTTCGACGACGGTTACTCCCGCCGGTGCATCAAGTGCCATTGTGTCTTCCTCCGTGTTGCTTATTCGAAACGTTCAGGCGAGGCCGATAAACGAGAGGATTGCCATTACGATCACGACGAGGCCGACGAGATAGATGATCGAGTTCATTTGCCTGTCCAATTTTTGTGAGTGGTGCCAATCAACCAGTGTTGGGGTGATTTTGTTCCGTGGTTTAGGAGCAGCATTCTCAATTGGTCCAACCGATCCGCAGCCACCGAGAGTTGGCGGCCAACCAACCGGCGCCGATTGCTCCCCGTCGATGAGGTCGCAGATGACTTAAGAGCGCTTCAAGTCAGTCCGCCCGACAATGGCAGGCACAACGATCCTCGCGAAGCGGCCCTGGCACCTTGCATCGCCCGAGCCGATGCGACGCTCACCGTGCGAAGACAGACGATTAAGGCTGCGCACGAGTTTGCCCCGACAGGCACACGAATTATGAAGGGTTAGGGCTTACGTTCAATTTGGCTAGTTTCTCGCCGAGCGTTGAATGCCCTCGCTATCAAAGCAAATTACCTCCCTCTCGCTCGTCCTCGCTGCCGCGTTAGTCATCGTGCTTGGCTCCTTCGGATGGTGGGCAGCGTCGCGTATAGATGACCGTTCGATGGCCCGGGAAACACGGGCGGTGCAGACAGGGCTTGGTGAAATTGCCGAACGTCTGCCAGTCGAACAGGACAGTTCCGCCATCTGGGACGATGCCGTTACGAATTTGCGCTCCAACGATGAAGCATGGATCGCTGAGAATTTGGCCGAGTGGATGAGCGAGTACTTTGGCCACAACCGGGTTTACATTCTTGATTCAGATAACCGCCTCGTTCGTGCTGTTGCGGATGGCAAACTTGTCAGTCCAGCAATGTTCGAGACGGACCGAGCCGCAATCGCTCCTCTTGTCGGCGCCCTGAGGGCACAAATGGCCGTAGCCTCGAAGGGATTGGCGAATTCCACTGAAGCTGTGACCGGAATGGGCGAGGAAGATTTCGCGGTGTTGGGCGATGGTACTCCCGGGATTGTTAGCGTGCGGCCCATCGTTCCAAGTACCGACGCAGTACCGCAAATCCCAGGAACAGAGTACCTGCACATTTCGATCCGCTTCATTGATAGCTCGGTGACTGCGGCGATCAGCGAGAAATTTGAGGTGAACGAACTCGCCTTTGAACGTGTCGCCCGGTCTGACGGCGATCGTATCGCCTCGCCCGTTCTATCGGCGGACGGGCGCATTGTTGGCTTTTTTACATGGACCCCGGATGAACCGGCCTACCAGCTAATCAGAGAAACGGGACCCGCAGTGGCGGGTGGCGTGACGCTGGCCGCGTTGGCGGTCTTCCTATTACTGCGCCGGCTCCAGCGCACGTCAGTTCAACTCGAGAACAGCAAAGCGCATGCCTCGTTTCTGGCCTTTCACGACGCACTTACCAAGATACCCAATCGTGCATTATTCGAGGATCGGCTCGAACAGGCGCTGGCCAACATGCGTAGAAACGGCTCTAAACTAGCGCTCCATTTCATTGATCTGGACCGCTTCAAGCATGTCAATGACACCTTGGGGCATCCTGCCGGCGACGATCTAATCCGCAAAGCAGCGTCCCGCCTAACAGAGCTGGTGGATGATATTGATACGGTTGCACGGCTGGGGGGCGACGAGTTTGCGATTATCCAATTCGCGGTAGCCGATACGTCTGAAGCTCTCGCGCTAAGTCAAAAAATCGTCGATTCCCTGGCGTTGGCATTCGACCTGAACGGAGGCCAGGTTCATGTCGGCGCCAGTGTTGGTGTCGTTGTTACCTCCAACATGGCGACGCAAGCCGAAGACCTGATGCGTCATGCCGATATCGCCTTGTATGAGGCCAAGGCTGGAGGGCGGGGTAAGTTCGAGCTTTTTGCGGACAATCTCGGCGAGGCTGTGCGCGACAAGCGGTTGCTTGAAATGGACCTGCGTGAGGCCTTGAACACCGGTGAAGGCTTACACTTAGTTTATCAACCGCTCCTGAACACCCGCGCCGGCGAAATCGCGGGCGTAGAGGCTTTAGTCCGCTGGCAACACCCCAGCCGCGGCAGGATGTCTCCGGCAGAGTTCATCGAGTTAGCGGAAGAACGCGGGCTGATCGATCAGTTGGGCATGTGGGTAATGCGGGAAGCCTGCCGCTTTGCCGCCTCATCCTCGGTGCCGTGGGTCGCCGTCAATGTCTCACCTATTCAGTTCCGTGACGAGCATTTTGCCAGAAGAGTTTTCAATCTTCTTGCTGAAACGGGGCTCCCGCCTAAGAGGTTGGAAATTGAAGTCACTGAGGGTCTACTGCTTCAGAACTCGCCCGTAGTCCAATCCACGTTGATGCTCTTGCGTGCTAAAGGCATCAGGGTAGCGCTGGACGACTTTGGGACGGGCTATTCCTCAATTACCTATCTGCGCAATCACGGGGTGGACAAGCTCAAAATTGACCGGTCTTTCACAGCGCAACTGGGCCAAAACGAAGAGATCGACAGTATCGTACGCTCCATTATTGATCTGGGACGTGCAATGCGGATCGTGGTGGCCGCAGAAGGGGTGGAAACCGAAGATCAACGCGAACTCTTGAGTGAAATGGGTTGTAACCAGTTGCAGGGTTTCCTGCTGTCGCACCCGCTCACACCCGAGAAACTTGAGCTTATGCTCCAGCGTTGGTTGCCGTCTAAGGCAAGAGAGGCCTAAACGTGGTAAGACTGCTGGACGCGCGTTGCCGGTGGACCGAAGACGGAGTGTCTGGAACGAATGGCAAGCCGATTGTCGTCGCGCTCCCGGTGCCGCAACCAGGCGAGCGACCGAGGGCGTCGGCGTGACCGTCGGCAAATGGGCAAGCGAGCAAGGTTATTCACCTGCGAGACCATGGTCTTGTGCGCCGCTGATCTTGCAGGCTTAATGATAAGTGGCAAGAATGACCGGTGACTGCATGCGGGATAATGAAGCGAGCCTAAATACGGACATTCCTGTCTACGCGCAGGCGAGCACCGAGGGACTGGGTCGCAACGCTTTCGAAATATGGCGCGATACGATCCTGTTCTTCTATGAGCCTGATCCTTGGCAGCCCGAACACGGAGAGTTTTTCGCATCGGGCCGCAGTCTTTTGTCTCAACAGGCCGACTTCGTAGCCTATCGATCTCGTTTGACCGGCGGGGTGAGGAATACCCGGCAATTACATCAGGACGGGAACGAGGACATCAGCATAGGCCTGGTTTTCGAGGGAACGCGTCGGCACGATCTTTTTGATGACAGCCGGGCCGTCCAGCATTCTGGGCAGTTCTATGCCTATGACGCCAGTCGGCCCTCGCGTGTTCTTTGGAGCGATCATACAGCGGCCTATATGAATCTCCGTCGCAATGACGTTGCTAAGGCGTTCGGTGGGGAGGTTCCGGATGCAGCGGAAATCGGCAAGAGGCTCACCGCCTCGCGTCTCGCGCCTTTCGTTCGCAGCCACTTCGAGCTTCTGGCCAGTGGCATGGCGGAGATGGTTGGCCCCGAGCGCGCTATTGTTCTGGGGCAGACTAAGGCGCTTCTCCTTTCGGCTCTCCAGAACCCGGAAGGCGGCGGCACCCCAGGATTCGGCGGGCTGCAGCCGAACGCCTTCTACGTGGCCGCCATGCGTTTGATCGAGAAAAACGTCTCGCGACCGAACTTGACGGCCGAGAGAATTGCCAAGTCGCTTGGATGTTCGCGTGCGACGCTCTACAGAGCGTTCGAGGCAGAGGGCCAGAATGTCGCCGATACCGTGACCCGAGCACGCCTGGCCCTCGCGCGATCCGTTATCCTGGCACCTCAGTCTCTTACCAATGAAACGATTGCCACGCTGTGCGGATATTCGGATGTTCGCACTTTCTATCGTGCCTTCCGTCTGCATTTCGGTGTGACTCCGGGGAAGATGCGCACTGATGCATTGCGAGCACACCGCTAGTTTCTCGTTATCGTGAGACGGTTTGCCGCTGGCTTGAAACATCCTGTCATTGCCGAAGGTAGGAAGACCGACATTACTCGCCTCTAAGGCCATGCATCGATTCATCTTCTGGGTGGGGCACGGCCACGACTCTCTTTGCTTGGCAAGGAGAACTGGGGGCGTTGATGCGTGGAGTTTGGCAAAAACTAGGCTTGGGCTCTGTGTTCTCGGCATCGAAACGGGGGCGTGGCACGAGGCGCCTGGGGACCCTAATGGCCGGTGTGCTGATGGCGTGTGTCATTTCGCAGCCCGTCATGGCCGCCTCATCGGGTTGCAACGCTGTCGCGGGCGGCGTGCTCACCGCAACTGCGTTTGGGGCCGGTAACTTCTATGACTTTCGCCAAGGCGAAGCGATCCAGTTCAACAATCATCATGCCAGTGATCCGTTAGACGCAAAAGTGGGCCTACCCAGTCCTTGGACAAGCATTCCCGCCGGGGGAAGCGTCACGCTTATCGTGCCGACAACGGCGAACCAGTATGTTGGCTGGGCGTTCAGCTCCACGAGTGGTTCAGTCTCGGCAACTTGCACAGCGCCTGCCGCACCCACGATAAGCGGTGTGTCCCCGGCAAATGGCCCGGCCACCGGGGGAACGTCAGTTACCATAAGCGGCGCTGATTTTTTTGACGTATCAACCGTAATATTGGGGGGCAGGTCGGTCCCTTTCACCGTCGTCAATAACACAACGATCACATTGGTCACGCCCCAGGCCGTTCCGGGCGCTACTACACTCGGAATCTATGCGTCAGCTGGCGGCGTTCAGAGATCCGCGGCGTTCACCTACGACGTCGTTCCCACCTCCATCAATATCGACACATCGAGCCTCGACCCGGCAACTGGGACGCTGAGCGTGTCGGCGCGCGTCAGCGCAACGAGCGGGACACCGAGCGGAACGATCACGCTCCTTGTCAGCGGGACGGCGACAAGCCCAGTGACGCTTGATGCCAACGGCAAGGCAGACCTGACGGCAAGTGGCCTTGCTCCAGGGTCGCAGAATATTCAAGTTGCTTATTCGGGAGGCGGGCCGTTTGAAGCCTCGCAGATAACGTTCAGCCAGACTGTTCCACAACGTGCTGCGACAGTGGCATTGACCTCAACGCCCAACCCATCGGTTTTCGGTGTGGCGACAATCCTGACGGCGACAGTAACCGCCGCAGTCGATACGCCAACTGGCACGGTAACCTTTTATGATGGCAGCCAAGCTCTGGGCACCAGCGCATTAAACGGCGACATGGCCAGCCTCGAGATCGATTCATTTTCCTCTGGCGACCACAGTCTGACCGCAACCTACAACGGTGACTCTAACCTGCAAGCCGCTACCGCCGCTCTCACCCATACTGTGGGACGAGCCGCCACCACAATTTTGGTCAGCTCTTCAGCGAACCCAAGCACCTTCGGGCAGGAGGTAACCTTCACCGCGCAGGTTCAAGCGCCGGTGGGTAGCCCGACAGGATCGGTGACATTCCTCGTTAATGGCGAGGAATTCGGCACCGCCGCGCTCGACAATGGCATTGCCAGATATGCCACAAGCCAGCTCGGCGCCGGCAACCACAATGTCGTTGCACGATATGAAGGAAGCGCGGATTACGCAGGTTCGAACTCGTCCCCGCTCGCCCAGAATATCGCTGAGCTGGCGAACCTGGTCATCCGGCAGATGACGGAAGGCGCCGATGGTGCATTCGGCTTTGCAATCATGCCTTCAGCGACCACTATTCTTGTCACCACAATGGCGGGACAGGGCCAGAGTGCACCTCTCGCCCTGCCCGCTGGGAATTACACGATCGTAGCCGATGACATGCGCGCGGCGGGATTCGGATTAACGAGCCTGGCCTGTACCGATCCCAATGGCGCCATCGACGTCGCGAGCCGCACGGCACGGATCACGCTTGCCCCTGGTGATGCGGTGACTTGTACCTTTAGCGCACTGAACTCTGCCGAGATCACCTCGGCATTGATCGAAGACTTCATGGAGACCCGTGCCTCACTGCTGCTGGAGAGCCTTCCTGACAGTTCACGCCGGGTCGGACGCCTGAACGGTTCAGTGGCTGGCAATATCAGTCCCGGATCGGTGCTGGCTTATCTCCCCGATATTGCATCCGGCTCCCACTTGCCAGTGTCGGCCTCCCTTGCGACGCTCGATGCTCTGGCCGGGAACCGCCAACCCTCCCGTTTCGACGCATGGATCGAGGGTTCATTTGCCCTGTTCGATACCGACGTCGCCGGTGGGCAATTGAGCACGGTTGCGTTGGGCGCGGACTATCTCATCACTGATGATCTGCTGCTCGGCGCCTTTGCCCAGCTCGACGGCCTCAACCAATCTGCTGACATGGGGGCGGCGAAAATTGCGGGCGATGGTTGGCTTGCCGGCCCCTACGCGACTCTGCGTCTGACGGACAATCTTTTCCTCGACCTGATGGCGGCAGTTGGCGGGTCCACCAATCGCGTCTCTCCCTTTGGTACTTATACCGATGAGTTCAGTGCGGAACGGTATCTGTTGCGGGCGACATTGGGAGGCAGTTGGACCTCAGGGGACTGGACCTTCTCACCGCGCGCCAGCATCGGCTATTTCGAGGAAACCTCGCAGAATTACACTGACAGCCTTGGAGTGACAGTCCCATCCGTCACGACTGGCGTTGGCAAGATCGCTCTCGGACCGGGGGGGACGTACAGGTTCCCAACTGGCGATGGCATCGCTACGGTCGCTGGAATCCGTTTGGATGGGACGGTCGACATTCGCGACGAGGGCGTTGCCAAACCGCATGCCGCTATCAACGCCCACGTCGATTTCGCGCTCGATGCGGGTGCCCGGTTAGGCTTTGATCTCGGCTATGGTGGGCTGGGCTCTGACACGTCGTCGCTAAACGGAAAATTCCGCCTCGGCATTTCGACGGATTAGCCCCAAGCAGATTTGCGTCCCGTACAACGCTGACATTGCTTCCGCATCGTCACGATACGCCCTGGACGCCCTCAACGCGCTCAGGCGGGCAAGATCACCACGGCACCGTTCAGCAAAGCGTTTTCGGATCTGGTCCAGGGGGTCAATCACCGGCGAGCTCCATAAATAGCGGTTCTCATCTAACGACCATGGCGATAGCCCGTTTTGGGGTCAACGTCATGCCGCCGCCTGTTTCCATGATCGAGATTGGCCGACGGTTCCCCACTGTACAACGGTCCATTAGGCGGATCAGGGTTTTCGCTTCGCCAAGGCTAACTGTTCCCGCTTGCTCGCGGGCTTAAAAATAGCATCCAACAATTGCCAATTGCCGCTGCCGACCTTATGACATATGACTTATGTCATAAGTGGAGGGTGGGTAGCTTTGTCTGACCTGTTTAGTGTCGAAGGAAAGATCGCTGTCGTAACCGGAGGACTGGGGCAGTTGGGGCGAGAGTTTGCCAGCTCGCTTGCCCAGGCTGGCGCCAAGGTTGCCATCTTTAGCCGTCGGCCTGTCACCCAGGAAAATCTCGATGAATTGTTCCCGGGACTGCAGAATTGCATTCGTGTCTACGAAGCGAGTGTTTCAGACAAAGCAGCCCTGGATGTGGCAACCAACAAGTTGATCACCGATTGGGGCGTACCGCATATCCTGGTCAACAATGCCGGCATCGATTCCAAGCCCGATGGCGGCGCCGAACAGAATGGCCCCTTCGAGACCTATCCGCAAAAGTTCTGGGACGACATCATCGATGTGAACCTGACCGGTGTGATGCTGTGCAGCCAGGTTATTGGCACTAAGATGGCTGAAGCGGGCCGTGGCAGCATCATCAATGTCGGCTCGATCTACGGCATCGTATCGCCCAATCAGGCGCTCTATGCCTATCGCGAAAAGCGAGACGGTGTCCCCTTCATCAAGGCTGTGTCCTATGCCGCGTCTAAATCGGGGCTGGTGAACCTAACGCGCTACGTCGCCACGTATTGGGCGGAAAAGAACGTGCGCTGTAACCTTATCTCGTTTGGCGGGGTCAAGACCGGCAGCTTCGATAAGGAGTTCGTCGATAATTTTCTCGAGCGGGTGCCGATGCGCCGCCAAGCGGAGAAGAGTGAATATAACGGGGTCATCCAGTTCCTCGCCTCTGACGCCTCCTCCTACATGACCGGCTCCAACGTTGTAGTCGACGGGGGCTTTACCGCGTGGTGACTCCATCTCCATCCGATCGCGACCGGCTTTATGTCTCGGTGGTCTCAGCCATTGAGGCGCAGATCCTGTCGGGTGAACTCAAGGTTGGCGCTCGCCTGCCCTCGGAAGCCGAAATCGCTCGGCAGTTCGCCATCTCAACGCGATCGGTGCGCGAGGGTCTGCAAATCCTTGAAACCAAGGGACTGGTGCGCCGCCGTCATGGCGAACGTGCCGAGGTGGTGCGCGATGATGTCGGACAATTCCTCGGCTCGCTTGCCACAACCGTACGCAGCCTTTTTGCCAAGGACGCGGACTATCTGGTGCAACTAATGGACGTGCGCCGCATGTTCGAGCTGGAAGCGGTGGGGCGGCTGGCGGCGGGTGAAGGCGCGCTGTCGGACGATGTCACCAGGGCATTAACCGATCTCGCCGCTGCCAAGGACTTTGCTCAATACGCTCAATCCGATGCAGATTTCCATCGAGCACTGGTGCAATCGCTGGGCAATGAAATCCTCTCGACGGTCTATGGCAATCTCTATGCCCTCATCACCGACGTGATCCGGCTGACCAGCCGGCAAGCCAGCAAGACCCAGGCCGAAGGTGTCGCCGAACATGAGGCTATTCACGCCGCCATTTCTAAGGGCGATGTCGAGGCCAGCCGCGCGCTGATGCGCGAGCATATCGATAATTCCACCATCTATCTCCAACAGGCGATCAGCGCCGCAAAACAGCAGGGACGGAACAGCTAAATGGCCGCATACGACTACAACCAAACCGACTGGGCGGCGATCAAGCGCCTGTCGAAATGGTATTCGGGCGACATCCACGACGTGCTCGATGGCCGCGGCCCCTATGGCTATCTCAAGGGCATCAGCCAGTTCGGTGTGCTGCATCCCGGACAGGTGATCTGCGGCCCGGTTTCGACCGTGCGGTACGAACCCAGCACCCGCATCGGCCAGCCGCAAGACATCTATCATGGGGCTATCGATGCCGTGGTCAAGGGCGGCATTCTACTGGTGGATTCCTCCTGTGCCGAGGGGTCGGGCACGGGTGAATTGATGTCGAGCGGAGCCAAGACCAAGGGCGCAGCGGCAACTGTGGTCAATGGCACGGTGCGCGACCTGGCCGAGGTACGCAAGCTCGACTACCCGCTCTTTGCCAAGGGCATGAGCCCGGTGGGCGTGTCGGGCCGCATGGAGCCGGCACATTACCAGGTCGAACTGGACATTGACGGCGTCAAAGTACGGCCCGGCGATGTGATCTTTGCCGACGTTACCGGCGTAGTGGTTATTCCGGCCGATCTGGTGAGCGTCATTGCCGACGCGGCAGATGCTAATGGCGAGGCCGAAATTCGCTGCCGCACGCGCATCTTGGCTGGCGAGAACCTGCGCGACATTTGGCCGGTGGGGGTTGCCGGTCCCGCCTGACGAAAAAGCCGGCCCCAAAGGTCGGCCTACACCATCCAGCCACTCGAGGAGGAGCGGGGCGATGCTGCAATCAGCGTATGTAGCCCAGCCTCTGGGAAATGAGGTTGGCGTGGTAAATTACCACTTTGTTGAGTTCATCCACTTCGGTCATGGGCAATTGCCAGGCCGGCGCACTGACGCTGATGCCGGCAAAAATTGCGCCGGACTGGTCGCGGATCGGTGCGCCGACGCAACGCAGGCCCGGCTGGTGTTCACCATTGTCGATGGCAAAGCCCCGCTGACGCACGGTCTCGAGCTCGGCCTCAAGCGCGACCGCATCGGTAATGGTGGTTTCAGTGAAACGCTGCAGGCCAGCATTGATGACGCGCCGGACAATTTCCGGCGGCTGAAAGGCCAGGATGGCCTTGCCGACGCTGGTGCAATAGGCCGGCGAATTTTCTACCATCGTGTTGGACAGCATGGGCTCGGTCTCGGTGCGCTGAATAACGACGGCGTTCAGGCCGTCGAACACCGCCAGATGCACGGGCTTGCCCGTCAACCGGTGCAGCGCATCGACGATGGCGCGGCCCTCGCGATGCAATTCCAGATTTGCCAGCACGACATTGCCCAATTCGAAGAGACGCAATCCGAGACGATAAAAGTCGCGTTCACGGTCCTGCTCGATGAACCCGACCTCGCGCATCGCGGCCAAAAGGCGGTGGGTGGTGGAGCGCGGATAGCCGGTTTTGGTGCAGATTTCCGCCAGGCTCAGCGAGCGGCGGCTGGTTGTGAAGCACTCGAGAACACGCGACACCTTGGTCAGCGATTTGAGGCTTTCGTCGCTGCGAACGGGTTTGACCGGAGCGGCAGCGTCGACGGGATCGGTCATTGCTTGGGCCTCAGAACTTTAATGGAACCGCCGGCGCTGCCTGCGACAGGTTGTTCATCCCATAATTCACTTGTCCGCTCACCTCAAGCGAACGCGGTGCCGGCATGACGCGCGTCCTCATGCCCAATCACCGCCCAGACCAATTCGGCCAGCGCCAGCATGCCCGGATCATCGAGGCCTCGGCTCGTGTCGGCGAACATTCGGGCACGACCCATGGTGCAGGGACGCGGGCGAAAATCTTCGAGCACGGCCCGCATCGTTCTGTCCGCGATCTGAGCTATAGTGGCGGGGTCCTCCTCACCGGCAAGGCTCTTCGCCAAGGCGTCAAGCCCGTCGACAATGGTCTTGGCACCGAGTTCGGCCTTGCCGCGCGCCATGGCCGCGTCGCGGATGGCTGCCAACAGCGGGCCCAGGCGGTCCCAGCCCAGCGCCGATTGGCTGGCACTCGCCTTGCCAGCCGTCATCATCGCCGTGATGACCAGCGTGCCCAGGCTCGATCCCGTGGATGCGGCGCCGGCCTTGGCCAAAGCCATGAAAGCGGTGCCAAGATCTGGTGTCGCGCGCACGTCCACAGCGGCGAATGTTGCAATGAGACGTGCCAGCATGGTGCCGGTATCGCCGTCACCCAATTTGGCATCTGCGGCATTGAGAACGTCGGCGAGCGTGTCCATGCGGGTATTGGCCCGTTCAAGAGCCGTCGCCAGGGTTTCCTGCGTCATAGCCATGGTTCAATCCACCCGCCAGAAGGGACAATCGGCCGGAGCGGCCAGCAAGGTTTCGATTTCGTCATCAAGGAAACAGAGGCTGATGGACGCCCCACCCATTTCCATCGAGGTGACGTAAGGGCCGATCAAGGGCCGCGCCACAGACAAACCCACCGCATCCAATTGCCGGGCTGCGCGGCGGTAGAGAATGAAGAGCTCCTCGAAGGGCGTAGAGCCAAGACTATTGACCAAGATGGATACACGGCTGGCGCCTTGGGGTCTCTCCGCCAGCAGCATCGCGATCATTTCGTCAACCAATTCGTCCGCTGGACGGACTTTCTTGCGCCAGATGCCGGGCTCTCCATGAATGCCCATACCCATTTCGATCTCATCATCGGCAATGGTGAAATTGGGGACTGCCGCGCCTGGGATCTGGCAGGACGACAGTGCCACGCCAATGGTCCTAGTGCGATCGACGGTCTTCTGCGCGATGGCCGCGACGGCGTTCAGATCAGCGTCCTGTTCGGCCAAGGCACCGGCGGTTTTGTAGGCAAAGATCAGGCCGGCAACGCCGCGGCGCTTGTGCGCTTCCTGTGGCGCCGCGCTGGCAATGTCGTCGGTACCCAGCACAGTGCGGATTTCGATATTATCCATGGCAGCGAATTCGCTGGCCATTTCGAAATTCATCCTGTCGCCACCATAATTGCCAAACAGGCAGAGTACGCCTGCACCGCCGTTGGCGGCCGCGATGGCGTCCTGGCAGGAATTGATGGTTGGCCCTTCAAACACATTACCAATAGCGCAGGCGTCGAGCAGTCCCTCGCCGACATAGCCGGTGAACAAGGGCAGATGGCCCGAACCGCCCCCCGAAACTATCCCGACCTTACCCTGGCGAATGGCGGTGTTACGCGCGATAGCGCGGCGATCGCTGCCAACGCGAACCAGCCCCGGGTGGGCCAGGCACAGCCCATCCAGCATTTCATCGACATAGTTGGCGGGATCGTTGATCAGCTTTTTCAGTTCGTCCTCCCAGGGTGTTCTACGGGGCGGGACCGGCCGCGTTCAGCTCCGCGGCCGGTAGATGCAGACTTAGGCGGCCGAACGGGCGCGTATCGTGACCAATTCGAGAACCGGGCCAAGGGCAGCGTCGATCTTTTTCTTCTGCGCATCGCTGACCCGCTCCATTGGTGCGCGCGGATGGAACATAGGCAGACCCTGGCGGTGCTGCACATATTTCACGCAGGCCGGCAGATTGTCATGACGCATGGCATTCCACAGCGCGTTGAGGCGGAAGTGGATATCCTTGGCGGCCTCGTAATCCTTGGCCTCTACGGCATTGTAGAGCTTGACCGTCACGCCGGGCACAGCACAGGTCAGCGCGCTGATGGCGCCGTGGGCGCCCAGCGAGAAAGCTGGATAGAGCAGAGCGTCGATGCCCGACAGAATGAGGTTTTCCGGTTTGGCGCGCAGGATCAGGTCGGAAACGGACTTGAGATCACCCGAAGACTGCTTCATACCCACAACGCCCGGCACGGCATCCATGATCGCCAGCATGTCGTCGACGCTGAGATAGTTCCAGGGAATGACGTTGTAGATCAGAACCGGGACCTTGGTTTCTTCGTAGATAGCGCGGAAGTGCTCGATCGTGGCTTCCAAACCCGGCTTGAAAAGGTAGTGGACCGGGGTCACCTGCAGCGCGGCGATCTTCATATCGCCCAGCGCCTTGACCCGGTCGATGGCCTCGCGTGTCGATTGCACGATCAGGCCGGCAACGAAAGGC
Source organism: Devosia sp. ZW T5_3 (assembly GCF_044987315.1). NCBI lineage: Bacteria > Pseudomonadati > Pseudomonadota > Alphaproteobacteria > Hyphomicrobiales > Devosiaceae > Devosia > Devosia sp. ZW T5_3. Next base: position 411,941 of record NZ_JBJDRE010000001.1, on the reverse strand, counting down.
ACGCGGCCGGCGGTGGCCTCATAGGCTTCTGTCATGGCCTCCACAAATTCGCTGTTGGAGAGCGTGTGCCCCTCACCGGTCGAGCCGCCAACAACAACGGCGCGCACGCCCGATTCGATCATGAAATCGACCTGCGCTTTGAGCGCGCCTTTGACGAGATTGCCATTTTCGTCAAAGGGCATCGACAGCGGGGGCAGGATGCCGGTGAGCGTCTGGCGCACCTGCTGGGCGATTGGATTCGTCATATCTTTCCTCCAGTTATGGGCCGCTCTGTTACGAGAAAGCGGACCCGAAAATCGGTCTGTCTGCATTTCAGGCGCTGCTCATCAATACGGCGCCCACGTGAGCATCAATTCCATATTGTGGAATACCATTCCTGTATCGTTTTACGTGCAGGTCCGGCGAGATGTCAATGCAACCGCCCAATAAACCGGACTAAGGCCGCTTTCAGAATGCCTTCTCTACAGCGGTTGTCTCGTGCCGCACTCCATGCTAATTCCACATTGTGGTATATAATTTTGCGATACGGTTTGATCGCATAAGCCGCCGGCGAACGAGCCGGCCTCAAGGGAGGACGTTAAATGAAGACAGTCAAAACGCTCGCAGCGGCATTAGCTGCAACGCTGATGATGGCCGGTTCCGCCATGGCGCAATATCCAGATCGCCCGATCGAACTGATCATTCCGTGGGCCGCTGGCGGCGGCACCGACGCCACCGGGCGCATCATCGCCACTATGCTTGAGGAAAAGCTGGGGCAGCCGATCACCGTCAACAATCGGACCGGGGGTGGCGGCATCGTCGGCCACGAAGCCATCAAGGCGGCCAATCCGGACGGCTATACGCTGGGCATCATCACTACCGAATTGTCCATGTATAAGGCTGTTGGTTCGGCCGACATGACCTATGAGGATTTCACCCTGATCGGCCTGTTCAACGCCGATCCATCCGCCGTCTTCGTGCGTGCTGACTCGCCGTACCAGAGCATGCAGGATTTGGCCGAGGCGGTGAAAGCGGACCCCGCGGCCGTCAAAGCCAGCGGCGCCAATTTCGGGGGCCTCAACCACTTGTCGTGGGTGAGCTTGGTGCAACTGCTCGGCGCCCCCGCCGACAAGGCATTCTGGGTGCCCACCGATGGAGCAACGCCCTCGTTGCAATTGCTGGCCTCCGGCGCCATTGACGTTGCCGTCTCCCAGTTCCCCGAAGCGCAATCGCTGGTTGATGCCGGTGAAATCCGTGCGCTCGGGTTTCTGGGCAATGAGGTCAATCCCAAGCAGCCCAATGTTCCCCCGATCACCGACGCGCTTGGCCTTGAATTCTCGATCGCAGGCTGGCGCGGCCTTGGCGGGCCCAAGGGCATGCCGGAAGACGTCGTGACAAAGCTCTCGACTGCGCTCGACGAAATCGTGAACAGCGAAGAGTTCGCAACCTTCATGGACGGCCGCAACTACGGTGTCGTCTGGGAAGGTGGTGCCGATTTCGAGAATTATCTCAAGACCCGCGGTGAGGCCTTCGCCACGGCCATCTCGACCGCTGGTATCACCGCACAATAATCGCCTAACCCCGGCCGGTGGCCGGGGGGCTACCTCATGGAGGAGGGTCCGTTGAAAGCAAGAAACTATCCCGACATTGCCCTGGGCGCCGCCTTCACTCTTGGCGGCCTATTCATTCTGAGCCAAGCCCTATCCATCCACGCCATGCCTGGTTTGCCTGTGGGCCCCGGCCTGTTTCCCACTATCACCGGCGGTGCCATGGCCTTTTTTGGCTTGGTTCTGACCGTCCAAGGCTGGCTTTTGACGCCTGACGAGGATGCGCCGCTGCTGCCCGAAGAGTCGTCGGGCGAACAGGCGGTGCTCTATGCGCCACCCAATTTCTTCAGCCCCTTCGTTTTGGGCACTTTGGGATGCGTACTGGCTAGCATTCTCTTGATGCCGTTGCTGGGCTTCCTCATTACCGGGCTTCTCTTCACCTTCGCAATTGTGCTGTTGAGCGGGGGCAAGCTGCCCTCGGCGCTGATCTTCAGTCCGCTGGCCGCAATCGCGATCTATGCCATGTTTGCTTATGGCTTCCGGGTGCCTTTGCCCCGTGGAATTTTGGGGTAAGTCATGGACGCCTTTCTGCAAGCCTTCGGGCTGGTCTTCAATGTCGAGACCTTGCTTGTCATTACCGGCTCGGCCATTTTCGGTCTCTTCGTTGGCGCCCTGCCCGGCCTGACCGCCACCATGGCGACAGCTCTACTGGTGCCTGTCACCTTCTATATGGCGCCCATTCCGGCCATTGCCGCCATCATTTCCTGCACTGCCATGGCGATCACTGCCGGGGACTTGCCTGGTACCCTGCTGCGCATTCCGGGCACGCCGGCGTCGGCCGCCTATGTGGAAGACAGTTACCGTATGGCGCAAAAGGGCCAGGCGGGCCTTGCCATCGGCATTGGCGTCATCGGTTCGGTACTGGGTGGCCTTTTCGGCTTCGTTTTCCTAATGTTCACTGCGCCGGCCTTGGCCAAGTTTGCGCTGGGCTTCTCCAGTTTTGAGTATTTCTGGCTGGCGGTGCTTGGCCTGTCTTGCGCCGCACTCATCTCCTCGGGTGGCATGGCCAAAGGCGCACTGTCGCTACTGCTCGGCCTGTTCATTGCCCAGGTGGGGCTGGATCCATTGATGGGATCGCAGCGCTTCACCTTTGGATTGACCGAGTTGGCCGGCGGTATCAGCTTCATCCCGGCGATGATCGGAATGTTCGCGCTGGCCGAGATTATGCGAGCCGGCCGCACCGGCGCACCGGCTATCATCCAGGATAATTCCCGCAACCCATTCAAGGGCACGCTCAAGGTCCTCTGGAAATATCGCAAGAACCAGATCCGCGGCTCAATCATCGGCAGCCTGATCGGCGCCCTGCCCGGCGTGGGTGGCGACCTGGCCGCTTGGGTCACCTATACCCTGGCCAAAAAGACCTCCAAGACCCCCGAACTCTTTGGCAAGGGTCATCCCGAAGGGCTTGTCGAAGCTGGCGCAACCAATAACGCGGCCCTAAGCGCCTCGTGGATTCCGGCCATGGTCTTTGGTATTCCGGGCGACGCGGTGACGGCCATCGCCGTTGGCGTGCTGGTGATGAAGGGACTGGATCCCGGCCCGCAATTGCTCACGGTGCATCCGGAAAACTTCTATGCCGTGATGCTGGTCTTCGTCATTGCCAATATCCTCATGCTGCCGCTTGGCTACGTGGCCGCCCGTACCGCGCGCTGGATCTTCGAAGTGCCAAGGGCGCTTCTAAACGCGGCCATCCTGCTCTTTTGTATCGTTGGCTCATTCTCCATCAACAACACCATGTTTGGGGTCGGCATCATGTTGGTGCTGGGGATTGTCGCCTATGTCCTTGAGCGGCGGCAGTTCGCCATCGCGCCAATCATTTTGGGTATCGTGTTGGGACCGTTGGTAGAGACGAACTTTACGACATCCATGATCATCACCAGCGGCAATTTCGCTGGCTTCTTCGGCCGTCCAATCGCTGGTGTGCTGGGTGCGGCAACGATCATCATCTGGGGACTGGCGATCTTCGGTACGATACGTCGCACAATGATCGAGCGAGCGGAACGCAAATCACCGGTGCTACCTGTGGCAAACTAGTCAGAATCCGACCGCTTGGCGGCCCGGATTCTGTGGCAGCCGAGCTTCTTATCCGGCCCGCACCGTAATCTGCTGGTGATATGAGGTCGGGGTGAGGCTCACCCCGATCCAAGTTCGGCGAAGTGCTCCAGACATCAGCGGCGGCTGCGTGAGCCTAGTAACCGTGTGTTCCTAGCAATCCGGAATCCGTCGCCGGCATCGTTTTCGCCTATAAGCGTGCGCCAGTTGTCTGATTGAAGAAATAGGTGTCGCCGCCAGTGAGGCATAGGTGGACTTGCTGATCATCGGTTAAGCCCACCCGTTCACGGAACAGACATACGATTTCGTGCTCTCCCGCAGTCAGAACAGCAAAAGTCTCTGATCCAGTGGGCTCAATGACCTTCACGCGAGCTGTTACACCCTGGTCCGTGATTGTAATATGCTCTGGTCGCTTGCCGAGCAGCAAAGTGCCGCCCTCCGGGATTGACGAGGGCGCCCTCAATCCGGTCGCTGCGCCAGACCTCAGCACCACCTCATCACCCTTCCGGATGACCGGCAGCAGGTTCATCGATGGCGAACCGATAAACTGCGCGACAAAGCTGTTAGCGGGATTGTCGTATAGCTCCAGTGGAGTGCCATACTGCTCAACTCGCCCGGCCTGCATAACCACGATCTTGTCGGCCATCGTCATAGCTTCCACTTGATCGTGCGTAACATAAACGATCGTGGTGCCGAGCCGTTTATGCAGGCTTTTAATCTCGGCGCGCATGGCCACCCGGAGTTTGGCATCGAGATTGGACAGCGGTTCGTCGAACAGGAACACCTGCGGGTTGCGCACGATAGAGCGCCCCATGGCCACTCGTTGGCGCTGGCCGCCCGAGAGCTGGCGCGGATATCGGCCCAGAAGTTCGGTGAGCCCCAGGATTTGTGCCGCCTCAGCAACCCGCCGCTTCTTTTCTTCGGCCGGAGCCTTAGCGAGGGTCATTGAGAACGCCATGTTTTCGGCCACCGTCATATGCGGGTAGAGCGCATAGTTTTGGAAGACCATGGAGATGTCTCGGGCCTTAGGTGGCAGATCATTGACCACGCGATCGCCGATGCTGATCGTTCCGTCAGTGATATCCTCAAGTCCAGCTATCATGCGGAGCAGGGTAGACTTGCCGCAACCGGAGGGGCCGACCAGAACCACGAACTCGCCGTGTTCAATGTCAACTGAGACGCCATGCATCACCGGCACGCCGCCGTAGGATTTCTTGACGTTTTCAATGCGTACTGGAGCCATGGTGCTCTCCTTTCAATGACGTTCAGGCTGCGGCCGCAATGCTGACCGCGTCGGTGGACAGCGCACCCTCATGCACGACCAGACCGATGCCGCCATTGGCAAAACCGTCGGCGCTGGGGTCACTGGCGGAAATATGGGTGCCGTTGACGCTGGCCGAGATGGTGTTTCCGACCACCTTGGCGTCGAAGGAGAGCTTGGTCTCAAAATCGAACGCGAAGGCGGTGGAAGCAAGGACCTTCACCTCGTCGTCACGCACGCGCACGATTTCGAGGGTGTTGTTCCGTGTCGCACGCACGCCGTAATAGCGGCGCAGGCCTTGCACACGCAGCGCCACACCGCCGTAATTGCCCAGATGCACCATGATATCGGATTTGAGCGCATAGTCGGTCCACTGGCGTGTGCCATGCGAGACCATGCCCTCGTCCCGCGATTGCGAGATTCGGAAACTGGGGGGAAAGCGCTTGGAGAAGAAGTCCACGCCGTTCACCCAGGCCATGCGCCAGAAGTCGCCATCGCCCTGGGGCCGGCGTAAGGTAAGCTCGGCCGATCCATCCCAGCGCATGTAGTCGAGCAGAACGGAGCCGTCGGCGCGGCGGCCCTCGGCGGCAATAGCGAGGCCAATTTCAGCGATAGGCTGGCCGTCGAATTCCGGCAGGCGCCATTCCAGCTCGGTTTCTGATCCGGGCGACAGGCGCTGGACCTGGCCGTCCACGTCGCGCAACTGGTCTGCCGCGTCGTAAACCCGCAGGCGCAGCCGGACTTCGACACTACCCTTGTTATCCTTTGGGGCGACGACGCGGGCCCTGATTGTCTGGCCAGGATAGACTAGCGGCGTTGCCATCAAGTCATAGGTGCGCATCTTGAGCATTTCGGGCGGCGAGAAGGTCGGCGTGGTCACGATTGCGAACTGTCCCGGGCCGAGGGCTTCGTAATTGATGGACAAGGCGCGGCCGCCTTCAAACTCGACGTTGCGCAAGGCAGGATTGGCGCTGCCGCCGGCGGTGCCATCGGGACGGAATCCCTGCTGGCTACCCGGCAGCGAGAAGTGCATCTGCGCGCCGTTCTTGGGGTCGCCCAGCTCGCCCTCGCCGGCCAGCTTGCGGCCGAGATTGGCCAGGTAATAGGCCGTGCGGACTGCGTCATTGATCGAGTTGCCGCCATCTGCAGATGAGATCAGCAAGCGGTCGGCAATGGGGCCGCGCCAGTCCGGACCATCTTCGATGCCCTCAAGACCGAGCATGATGCCCATCAGGCACCCGACGTTTCCGGCATTGCAGTCCGTGTCCCAACCGGACGTGTTGACGATCATCTGGGCCTTCTGGAAATCGTCCGACGCATAGAGCACCGACATGATCATCAGCGCGTGGTTGGGTACGACGTGGCAATTGCCGGGATACTTGTCGTAGCCGTAATTGTCCTCAATGAGCTGGCGGCATTCGCGCCAGTCGGCGTGCTGGCTGTGCCAAGCGCGAATGTCGGCGATCAGTTTGGCGATGAGGCTGTCGGCGGGAATGACCGACAGGCCGACATCGATCAGTGCGTCGATATCCTTGGTGCGGAAGGCTTCCGCTTCCATTGCCGCCCAGAGCATGGCCGCATAGACCGATTCCCCGTCATGGCTGACCTTACCGGCCTGCTCGGCGAGTTTTGCCGCGAGCTGCGGCTTGCCTGGCGCGACCATGGCCCAACCGTCGATGAAGATCTGCGCGCCGATCTGTTCGGCAACTGCCTTGCCATTGACGGCAATGGACCCGGAGGCAGGCGCCGGCACACCCTTTTTGAGATTCAGCCAGGCGGTATGTTCGGTGGAATTGCCATTGCCGCCCCACCACAGGATCGAGCGCTCCTCGCACATGTAGTTCAGCCACGCCTTGCCGATATCCTCGGCGCGCAGATCGGGCGAGAGGTCGTAATCCTCCAGCGCACGGATGAAGGTGAAGGTGCCCGCAACGTCATCATCGGTGACCACCAGCGGCTGGTTGAGCCGGTCGTGCACATAGTATTCGATCGGCCCAAGCTCATCCATGATGCGCTGATAGGTCCAGCCTTCGAATGGGCGGCCAAGGTAAACGCCAATCAGCTTGCCAAGCACCCCGGCATAGACGCGCTCAAGATAATCGTTTGGGACGGACATCTTTATCTCCTCAGAATTTTAGTTGGTTCAGCCCTTGACCGAGCCGCCGGCCATGCCTTCGATGAAGCGGCGCTGCAGCAGGACAAACAGGATGATGACGGGCAGCACGATGATCAGAGCCGCTGCCATGATCTCACCCCAGTCGCTACTGTACTGACCGGACAGCAGGAAGAATGAGACAATTGCGGTGGACGTGTCGGCACGCTGAAGGAAGGTCGTCGCGATCAGGAACTCGTTCCATGAATAGAGCCCGATGATCAGCGCGACGGTCAGGATGCCCGGCGATACGATGGGCAGCATGACCTTGGTAAACACCTGCCAGTGCGAGGCGCCGTCGATCAGCGCAGCCTCCTCGAGCTCCTTGGGCACTGCCAGGAAGTAGGTCCGCAGTAACATGACGGCAAAAGGCGACCAGATGGCGGTGTAGACCACCGACACGGCCACGGCGTTGTTGATCAGGCCCAGCCGGGCGAAGCCGAAATAGAGCGGGAACAGGAAGAGCTGGATCGGCGCGGTCGTCGTTGCCAGGAGGTAGAAGGTAATGATCTTCCACGACTTGATCTTGCGCCGCGCCAGCACATAGGCGGTGAGCGAACCGGTGGTGCAGACCAGAATGATGGTCAGGCCCGACAGGATCGCCGAGTTCAGCATGGTGGTGCCGAAACGTGCGTCGTTCCAGGCCCGGGTGAAATTGTCCCAACGGAAGGTTTCGGGCCAGGCCAGCGGATTCTGGATGATCTGCGCGGCCGGTTTGACGGAATTCAGCACCAGCAGCGCTATGGGGAACAGGGTGATCACCAGCAGAACGGTGAGAATGGCATAGGTAAGCAACAGCGTGGCACGGCTTTCGATCAGTCTCATTGGTCGAACTCCCGGGCTTGTTCGCGGATGTAGAAGGCCGTGGCGATCAGACCGAAGATCGAGATAATCACGGCCACGGCTGCGGCCTTGCCGACCGCTAGGTCATAGAAGGCGCTCCGATAGGCCAGCGTCGACAGAACCTCGCTGGAAAAGGCGGGGCCGCCCTGGGTGAGGATGTAGACGAAGTCGAAAACGAGGAAGGACCAGATCACGGTCATGATCATCATCAGCGTGATCGTGGGGCGAATGCCCGGCAAAAGCACGTAGCGCATCATCTGCCAGAAGGACGCGCCCTCGATGCGCGCTGCCTCCACCTGCTCCTGCGGAACCTGGCGAAGGGCCGCAAAGAAGATAACGCACAGAAAGCCCCACCAATGCCACAGGTCCACGGTCGCGATGCCAACCAGCGCCGTGGAGGGCTGGGTGAGCGGGTCGAGTGTGGGGAAGCCCATGCGTTGCAGCATGCCGTTCACGCCCGACAGAGGGCTATAGATCATGCCTTGCCAGATACGCGCCAGGATGGCCGTCGCAATGATCATGGGCAGGAAATAGATGACCTGGAAGAACATGCTGCCGCGGCGCGCCACAAGCAGCAGAGTGGCGGCAAGCAGGCCGATGCCGATGGGCACTGTCAGAAAGAGCAGCGTCCAGATGATGTTGTTGGTCAGCGCCGTCCAGAAAACGCGGTCGGCCCACAGGACCCGGAAATTCTCGAGACCAATAAAGACCGGCGTGGAAATGCCATCCCAGCGAAAGAATGCCAGGGCGATCGTCAGCATGGCCGGCACCAGGATGATGACCACGTTGATGAGCAACGTTGGAAGCAGATAGAGTCGATGCATGTGAGGCTCCGCCATGAAGGGCGGCGGCGAACCGCCGCCCCACGTTCGTGGGAGGTGTTACCGTGCCGGAATGGCGGGTACCTTGCCCTCGGCCATCTCCTGCTGGAAGGTGGCATCCAGCTGTTCCAGGAACTGCTTGGTATCGGTGCGGTCGAGCCAGACCTCTTCGATGCCGCTCACCAGGAACGATACGGTTGCCGGCGGCAGGAAGGTCCAGGTTGTGTAGCCATACTTGTCTTCGGCGACCGACTGCGCGAGCGTTTGCATGGCCTCGGTGTAGAGTGGCAGCACTCCGTCTCCGAGCGTGATGCCGGAAAGGTCCTTGAGGGGCGTGTTCCACTCGCCCTGCCACTCGGTGTTCATGCTGGCATAGGTTGCATCAGAGAAAATGAAGTCGATCGCCGCCGCCGCGCCATCCGGGTTCTGCGAAGATGCCGCAACCGAAAAGGTGGAGCCGACCCCCAGTGGAAACACTGGTTCGCCTACGTCTTCGGCACTCGGGAACCCGACGAAACCGGCTTCTGCATTGGCAGGTGGGAAGTAGGTGTTGATGTGTTGGAACTGCCAGGTCCCGGACGGCATCATGCCCGCCTGACCATTGGCCAGCTGCGCGACCTGCTGCTCGCCGTTGAGCGAGAAGTAGTTGGGGCCGAAATAGCCCTTTTTCCACCATTCGTCGAGCTTATCGATAGCCTTGACGAATGGCTCAGATGTCCACGGGATTTTGCCCGTCAGTGCCTGGTAGACGGCTTCGGGGCCCGCGATTGAGTTGAGTACGAGCGTAACATAGTGCTCGTTGGTCGGGCGCCAAAGCGCGTTCCCGGACGAGAATGGAACGATATTCTCGGCCAACATGGCATCCGCCACTGTTTCCAGTTCAGCGATGGTTGTCGGGACCTTCCAACCGTGTTCTTTGAACATGGTGGCATTGTAGAAAAGGCCAAGCGTTTCGTATGTCTTAGGCAGCGCATAGAGCTGCCCGTTGTACTTGCCCATTTCGATGAAAACCGGCAGTATGCGGTCCTGCCAGCCGAACTGTTCGGCATATTTGTCCAAAGCCAGTAGCTGGCCGGCTTGCGCCATGGGTGCCACGTAACTTGGTCCGGCCGTATAAACGATATCAGGGCCGCTGCCCGACAGCAGCGCCACACGCATCTGATTGTCGAGCTGGGCACCTCGATAATCGATGCTCAACACGTCCTCTGGATGCGCGGCGTTGAACGGCTCGATGATGTTTTTGGTGATTACTCCCTGTTGTTCAGGAGTCGCGGTTTCGTACCACCAACTGATGGGCCCGTCGGCAAGAGCCGCGCTGGTGAAGGCAGTGCCAACCAGCAAGGCGATGGCGGCTTTGGCATAGATGCGATTGTCCATATTCTCCTCCAAGAATGCAAAGTAACTAGACCGATCCGCGCTCGATGAGTTGGAAAGGCATTTCCTGAGCCGTGCCAGGGCCGACAATTTCTCCATTCAGGCGCTGCAACAGGATCTCGGCCGCGCGTTCGCCCATTCGGTCCTGAAACTGGGTGACGGTTGTCAGCGGGGGCGTGACCAAAGGAGCCGCCGAGATATTGTCAAACCCCACCACGGCCATTTTCCCAGGCACCGCAATTCCGCGGTTACGCAGGGCTTGCATCACCCCGATTGCCATCAAATCGTTGGCAGCAAATATCGCCGTAGCAGCAAACCCACTTTCGAGAATGGCATTTGCAGCCTCCAGCCCAGCAGACTCGGTGAAGCTGTGTTCAATCACAACAAGCGGATCTAGTTTGTGCGCAGCTAGGGTTTCCCGGTAGCCCTCAACGCGCACACCTTGCGGCCCGCCGACCCCGGCAACCATTGCGATGCGGCGATGCCCCATGGCGATCAATCGCTCGACCACCACTGCGGCGGCGGCACGACTATCGACGAAAATGTCGTCGATCGGCAGAATCCCGCCCGATTTGCGAGAAGATTCTATGCGCACGACGGCGACGGAATTATCGAGCAGAACCTTAAGGTCGGCGGCGCGTAGCGTGAAGAAGACTCCTACAACGCCGTCAATACGCCCTTCCAGGGCCCACTCTATGAAGTGCCGCTCGCTGGTAGCGTTGCCATCGCTATTTAGGGTGATGACGTCGTATTTTCCGGCCTGAGCTACCCTCTGCACACCGCGGATAAGGGTCGGATAAAACGGGTTGGTTATGTCTGGAACAACGCAGGCAATCGTCATTGTGCGGCGCGTCTTGAGCGCCTGTGCCACGCGGTTCGGAACGTAACCGAGTTCTTTGGCGGCAGCTTGGATGCGATCGATCGTTTCGGCCGGCAACGTGGAGGGCGCCCCACCTCCAAGAACCATCGAGACAGCCGCCTGCGATACACCGGCGCGCAGCGCAACGTCCTTTTGTGTAGCTCTCCGAGTCACGAGTGCTTTCCTTATACGTATTAGTGATACGAATAAGTTGGTTATTTATCCATGTCAAGCCAGTCAGTTGATGCCGCCTTGGAAAGGGCATGCACGCTAAACTGTCGTACATCGCCAGGTCGACAAAGGTGCCGCCGTAGTTATGGTCGAGGCAGTGTCGTGTTTGGCTGCGTTGCCGTTCACGTGGCCACCGACCAGCCCGTTCTGGATCCCGCTTCCTATGTTGACAGAGCAGTCGGCTGTTTTCCGCGTCGGCACTGCGAAAACCTATCACTTTGATCTGTCATGGTATTTTTCTCCACCAGCAGCCTAAAAGCGAAGTACAGAATCTCATTGACAACGTTAACATCAGTCTCTTGAATGACAACGTTAACATTGGAGGGCGTCGTGAGTTTGCTTCGAGGATTGGTGGGGGTGTTGGCAAATGAAGAGGGGCTGTCCCACGCCGCATTGCGTCCAGAGACTGGTGATCTGTCTCTCCCCGTATTGACTCTCGACATCGAGGCTTTCGATCGAAATGCCGATGCGATGCTTGGCTATGCCAAGGCGCTCAATCTTTCATTGGCACCGCACGCCAAGACCCCGATGTCGCCCGAATTGAGCAGGCGCCTGATCGAAAAAGGTGCCTGGGGATTATCCGTCGCCAACCTGCAGCAAGCAGCGGTGATGCTTGAAAATGGCTTCGACACACTATTGGTGGCAAATCAGATTGGCGGTCGGAAATCGGGCGCTCGCTTCGGGCGATTACTGTCAGGCTTTCCTAAGGCCGAAGCCCACTTTTTTGTAGATTCGGTTCCGAGTGCCCTGTCCATCGCCGCTGCCGGCGAAGCTGCAGGCCGTCCCCTGCCCGCCTTGATCGAGGTCGGCCGCGGCCGTGCGGGTGCTCGCGACCGGGAAACGGTAGGCGCAGTCATCGCGGCGGTGTTGGCTTCACCACATCTGAAGCTTGCTGGCGTGGCCTGCTACGAAGGCGCCGTTGCCAGCGCTAATCCATTTGAAACGGAAGCTGCCATCGCCGAGCTGTGCGCGATTACCACGGACGCGTTCAATATGGTTCGCAAAGCTCGGCCCGGTGCGGAACTCATCCTGAGCGCAGGTGGATCGTCCTTTTTCGACCTCGTCGTGAAGCATCTGTCCCCTTTGGTTGAAATGGACGGCAACGTCCGCATGGTTTTACGCAGCGGCGCAATCTACTTCCATGATCATGGGGTCTACGAACGTTCATTGGCACTGCTGGACGAGCGCGATGGCTTCGCGCCGGTCACCGGTCAAAGGGCTTCAGATGCCTTTGCTCCGGCTCTGCGTGTTTGGGCCGAGGTTCTGTCCCGGCCGGAACCAGATTTACTGATCTGTGGCATGGGTATGCGCGACGTGTCGTCAGATCAGGACCTGCCGCGTCCCCTGGCCTTCTACCGTGACGGCGCCGAGTTCGTCTCCGGCCAAGACGCTAAAGTTTTCAAGCTGAACGACCAGCATGCCTTCCTACGCATACCGGCTGGCCATCCAGCCTCGGTAGGCGATGTAGTCGAATTCGGCATATCCCACCCGTGCACCTGCATCGATCGGTGGCGCGTCATACTGGCCCGCAACCCGGCCGGCGTCCTCACCGATGTATTCCCCACCCATTTCGGCTAGTCCCGCACGTAAAGGCCCTGCCGCATGAATCTCAATTTCAACCAGCTCTGGCGTTATCAGGACCAGTTCCTGCACGGCATTCAGGTGACGCTTACCCTAACCCTGATCGCAACGGTCGCCGGCATGGTGATCGGCCTGGCCGGAGCGACCCTGTCCAATAGCCGCTTCGCGCCACTGCGACTGTTCATTCGCACCTATGTGGAACTGATCCGCAATACGCCGGCGCTTATTCAGATCTTCCTGATCTTTTTCGTATTGCCCTATGCCGGACTGCGCTTGCCGCCGTTCGAGGCCGCCTCGGTGGCATTGTCGCTCTATATGGGCGCCTATGCAGTCGAGATCTTCAGGAGCGGGCTCGGGTCGATCCCCAAGAGCCAGATTGAGGCTGGCCAGTGCCTGGGGCTGACACAGTTTCAGGTGTTTCGTCACGTCATTCTGCCGCCGGCTCTGCGCAACGTGTATCCATCGCTTTCGAGCCAGATCATTCTGATCCTGCTCGGTTCATCGCTGGCCAGCCAGGTCTCAGCCGACGAGCTATTTCATACCGCCGCCTTCGTCGAAAGCCGCACCTACCGTAGCTTTGAGGTCTATGCGGTGGTTTGCGTCATCTATTTCGCCATGGTCTTGGCCTTGCGCCTGATCTTTGCCGGCGTCGAGCGGCTTGCCTTCCGCTGGCCCACGCGTCGTTAGGAGGCCCTTGATGCGCGGATTTACCTTCTCAGACTTCCTGACCATGCTCTGGGCCGTTCAATGGACCGCCACGCTGGTCCTTATTTCCCTGGCATTTGGTAGCCCGCTGGGCCTGCTGATGGCGCAGATGCGGACCAGCGGCAATCGCGTCCTGAACCTGATCGCACTGGTCATCCTGCAGATCGTGCAGGGCGTGCCACTGCTTGGCATGCTGATGTTCTTCTACTTCGGCATGCCGGTGTTTCTTGGCATTCAGATGCCGGCACTGGTTTCAGTGAGCGTGGCTTTCACGGTCTTCACCGCTGCCTTTCTTGGCGAAATCTGGCGTGGCGGGATTCAGGCCGTGCATGTCGCCCAGAGCGAGGCGGCAGCCTGTCTGGGCCTCACCAAGTGGCAGAGTTTTCGCCATGTCGTGGCGCCACAGGCCTTCAAGATCGCTCTGCCAGCAACGGTCGGCTTTCTGGTCCAATTGATCAAGAACACCTCGCTCGCTTCGGTTGTCGGTTTTGTCGAACTGGCCCGCGCGGGTCAGTTGGCCAGCGCTGCGACCTTCGCTCCTCTCACATCCTATGCCTGCGTCGCCGCGATCTACTTCGCGATCTGTTTCCCGCTGACCCAGTGGTCGCGTTCTCTGGAGAGAAAATTCCATGGCGTTCGTTGATATCAACAATGTCCGCAAGACCTTTGGTGAAACCGAAGTTCTCAAGGGCGTGACGATCGAAGTCGAAAAGGGCGAGATCGTCACGATTATTGGCCGCAGTGGTTCGGGCAAGTCGACCCTTCTGCGCTGTATCAATGGCCTTGAAACCATCCAGGATGGCGACATCCGCATCAATGGCCAGCGCGTGCACGACGCCAATACCGACCTGCGTCGCCTCCGTCAGAAGGTTGGCATCGTCTTCCAGCAGTTTAATCTTTTCCCGCATATGACGGTGGAGCAGAACATCACTCTGGCACCTACACTGTCCAAGCGCGTGGCCAAGGGCGAGTCCGCTCGCAAGCTTGCCCTCGAGGTACTGACCCGCGTCGGGCTTGCCGAAAAGATCGATGCTTTTCCCGAACAACTGTCCGGCGGTCAACAGCAGCGCGTCGCCATCGCGCGCTGCCTGGCCATGGGGCCGGAGCTGATGCTGTTCGACGAGGTGACCTCGGCACTCGACCCCGAACTCGTGGGTGAAGTGCTTAAAGTCATGGAGGATCTGGCTCGTCAGGGCATGACAATGATCCTTGTAACCCATGAGATGAACTTCGCACGCAATGTCGCGTCCAAGATCGTTTTCATGCATGCCGGCAAGGTTCACGAACAAGGTGCACCGGCCGAGCTGTTCGCCAATCCGGCGACGCCGGAGCTGAAGAATTTCATTAGCTCTACCAAGTGAATAAGGGAAAAAGGAACTACACTATGAACTTCAAGACCGCCTTCGCGGCCGCAGCTGTCGGCCTGATGGCCCTAGCACCAGTCGGCGCCTTTGCCGACAAGCTCGAAGACATCCTCAACAATGGCACCGTGCGCGTCGGCGTGCTTGCTGACTCCGCGCCTTGGGGCTTCCGCGATGGAGCTGGCGAACTGACCGGTTTCGATATTGGCCTTGCTGAGCTCATCGCTGCCGACCTGGGCGTTGAGCTGCAGATCGTTGAAGTCACCGGCGCTGCCCGTATACCGAGCCTGCTGTCCGATCAGATCGACGTGCTGATCGCAGCCGCCGGCGCAACGCCCGAACGCGCCCAGCAGGTCATGTTCACAGCCCCCTATGTAGCGACCGACCTTGGTGTTTTCGGCCCTGCTGATGCCCCCGGATTCCAAAGCGCGGCAGACATGGCTGGCACCTCGATCGCAGTGGCTCGCGGCACGACGCTTGACGTGTGGCTCACCGACAACGCTCCCGGCGCCAATATTGTGCGCTTCGAAGACGCCGCCAGCGCGCTGGCTGCCTTTGCCGCGGGCCAGACGCAGTATTTTGCCGAGAACAGCATCATCGCCAAGAACGCCGAAGGCGCTGCAAATCTCGAGCTCAAGTTCCGCATCCGCCAGTCGCCGGCCCATATCGCGGTAAGCCAGGGCGAGCACAACCTGCTGCAGTGGCTCAATACCGATCTGTTTTACAACCGCCTCAACGGCAAGTTGGACGCACTTCAGGTCGAATTCTTCGGCGAAGCCAGCGCCGTTCCCAATATGCTCTAAGGATTGCTCCAGCATCATGACCCAGCGTTTCGAAATCGGCCCCCGCATGAGCCAGGCCGTCGTCCACAACGGCATCGTTCATATCGCCGGCCAAGTGGCGGACAACCGCAAATCTTCGCTTGAGCAGCAGACCAAGGAAGTTCTGGCCAAGATCGAGAACCTTCTCGCTCAAGCCGGAACCGACAAGTCCAAACTGCTCTCTGTGACGGTCCTCTTGCCGCACATCATCGATTTCGATGCACTCAACGCTGTCTATGACGGCTGGATCGACCCGACCAATCCGCCAGCCCGCGCCTGCTACGAAGCGCGCTTGGCCGACCCTGACCTGAGGGTCGAAATGACCGCTATCGCAGCGGTTTAAGGTCCGTTGGCGGCGGGACAACCCGCCGCCACTTCCTCTTTTTAGAAATCCTAGTCCATGCATACTGGCATTTTTCACGATCTAGACCTGAACGCAGACGGCAAGACGACCAGCTATCTGTCCGTTCCGTTTTCCATCGACCGCTCGCCCTATTTCCAGGTGAAGGTTCCCGTCATTCGCATCCGCAATGGCCAAGGCCCTAGCCTGTTACTCATGGCCGGCAATCACGGCGATGAATATGAAGGTGAAATCTGCCTGGCACGGCTGTCGCGTCTGCTTGAACCAGCCAATATCCATGGGTCGGTCACGATCATTCCTTTCGCCAACGCGCCCGCTGTAATGGCCGCGCGCCGTCGCTCGCCACTTGATGAGGGCAATCTCAACCGGGCGTTTCCCGGCGATGCTGTCGGCACGCCGACCCAACGTATTGCCCATTTCCTGGAACAGGACCTGTTCCCCAAACATGACGTCGTGTTCGACCTGCATTCCGGCGGAACGTCCATGGAGCACCTGCTCTGCGCGCTGATTGAGCGTCAGGGGCCACCGGAGCAGTTCGAAGAGGCCAAGCGGCTCATGCAAGCCATGGCCCTGCCTTACGGATTTATTGCCGAGAACGGAGCAGCTGCTCCGACCTCCATGGCAGGGGCGGCCCGTGCCGGCGCAATCGGCCTCAGTGGCGAGTTCGGCGGTGGTGGCACGGCAACCAAGCAGTCCATGGCAATAACTGCCCAGGCCATCGACAACGTGCTGATCGCCATGGGCATCTGCGATACGCCTATCCTGTCTCGCGCGCCTCTCGCCAACCAGAGCATGACTCTGCTCAAGCTCGAAAGCCATGAACAGGCGATCTACGCGACGCGACGCGGCTGGTTCGAACCGGCAGTCGCGGTTGGGGACAAGGTTGAGTCCGGCGATGTGGCGGGCTGGTATCACGATTTCGAACGCCTTGATTTGGCTGAAGAAACCCTGCATTTCCGTCGCGGGGGGATCGTATTATCGCGCCGACTCCATACCGATTCCCAAGCGGGCGATTGCCTCGTCCAGGTAGGACTTCTGATCTGATTGGCCAATGAGGTGGGCAGCATGCATGATGACCTGACTGCCCACTCCTTCGATGACGTGGTGCGTATCGAGCCGACGGTTTCGGCCGGTACACAGACGCGTGCCAAACCGGTCCGCATCGAGCAAGTAGCTCAACTGGCGGGCGTCTCCGCCATCACGGTATCGCGCGCCCTCCGCAACCCCAATCTCGTGTCAGACGCCACCCGGGCGCGAATTCTCGAAGTCGTGCAGCAGACCGGTTATTGGTCCAATCCGCATGCTTCCGCGCTGCGGTCAGGCCGGTCAAGCATCGTAGCCGTATTCGTGTCGAATCTGCAAAGTCAGCAGTACACACAGGCAGCACAGGCCTGCGCCCAGGTCATCGAAGAACATGGCCTGCAAATGATGGTTGGGCAAACCTCCTACTCGTATTCCCGTGAACTAACCGCCATCCAATCCCTTCGCGCGCTTCGGCCCGCCGCCGTCTTCTTCACAGGCGTCATCGAGCTGGAAGAAAACCGGCGAACGCTACGCGATCTCAACATTCCTATCGTCGAGAGCTGGGCGCACACGCGTGACCCGATCGACATGTTGGTGGCGTTCTCGAACGTCGATGCCGGTCGGCTGGCTGCAACGCATCTGTCCGACCGCGGCTATCGCCGGCCAGCCTTCATTGGGCGCGGCGGCGGCCGTGGCAAACTGCGGCTACAGGGATTTTCGCAGCGCCTTGCCGAACGCGACATCAACCTAGCCGGCCATGTTGTGATCGATTGGGTGGAAAGCGTCGAGGATGGTCGCATCGCTTATCGCCGCCTGCAAGAAAGCGGTGCGCAGTTTGATAGTGTCTTCTGCGCCAACGACCTTCTTGGCACAGGCGCAATGATCGAGGCGCTCTCGCAAGGTCAAGGCGTTCCGGAGCAGGTCGGCATTCTTGCATTTGGCGACCCGTCCACTGCCGGCGCGCTATCTCCACGCCTCTCCATGGTCGGCGTCGATACGCGGGAGGTCGGCCGGCGGGCGGCAGCCATGATCCTTGCTCGCATTTCAGGCGAGGACTTGCCCAGCCGGACATGTCTCGACCTGTCTTTGGTCCGCGGCGAGACGACCTAGTTCGTCACCACTATGACGCCGCTGGAAACCCGCCAGCATCATCGATCCTGCTCATCACTCCAGCCTTTTGCCCATAGCAGTCCTATGATCCCGCCCTTTGAGGACGGGAGTATGGCCAGGGGTACGACCACGGATAGCGGCACAAGAACATACAGATAGATCAAAGGGCTGCCGTGGCCACTGAGCTCCATCTCCAACATCACGAAGCCCAGGATATGAACCATGACGGTTATTACGATGAGCGGCAAAAAGAGCCCGACCTTATAAGCGGCTAAGGGTTCATTGCAGACCGCACAATTGTCCACCTGCTCGATGTAGTGGTGGAAGAGCCAACCTCTGCCGCATCGTGGACACCTGCATTTGATCCCCCTCCAGATGGACGGCCAAACAGGACTTGAAGATTGCGGATCGCGGCTCATGACGGATCTCCATTGCCCACTTAACGTAGTGCGTCGCCGTGTGGCTGCAGGTTTGCCTGAACAACAGCTTGCCCTCCGGCGTTTGGCCGAAGAGCAAGGAAAGAACTGGCTGGCAATTTAGTCAGAGCTGATATCCTGACGTTGACATTGAGAGAGCCACTTCCTCTTCGTTCATGTCCTCTCCAATTCCCTCGAAAAGCGGAGTAGTAATGTAGCGCTCGCCGGTATCCGGCAGCATACATAGGATAACCGATCCCTCGGGCGCCCGCGCCGCGACCTGCCGAGCAACAGCAAACGTGGCCCCGCCGGAAATGCCGGTGAAAATACCTTCCTTGCGAGCAAGTTCCTGGGCCCACTTGATGCCATCAGGCCCCGCTACGGGCACCAGTTCATCGTAGTAGGATTTGTTGATGGCCTCCTGGAGGACCAATGGAATGAAGTCGGGTGTCCAACCCTGAATGGGGTGAGGCTGGAACGCTGGATGGCTCATCGACGGGGCGCCATCCTCAAGGCGCTGTTGGACGTCACCGCTGGCGATAAGCTGGGCGTTCGCAGGCTCGGACAGAATGATCCTGGTTTCCGGCCTTTCGCGCCGCAGGACTCTTGCAACGCCAGTCACAGTGCCGCCTGTGCCATACCCGGTGACGAAGTAATCCAGCCGCTGCTCCATGAAGTCGGCGATGATCTCACGACCAGTCGTGGCCTCATGGATGTCGGCATTGGCGGAAGTCTCGAACTGGTGCGCAAGAAACCATCCATTGGCTTCCGCAAGCTCGACAGCTTTCTTGTACATGCCGAAGCCCTTCTGAGCGCGAGGGGTCAGCACCACCCTGGCGCCCAGCATACGCATGAGCTTTCGTCGTTCGACAGAGAAACTGTCGGCCATCGTTACGACGAGAGGGTAGCCCTTCTGAGCACAAACCATGGCGAGACCGATGCCGGTATTGCCGCTGGTCGCTTCGATGACGGTCTGGCCGGGTTGCAGCGCGCCGGACTGCTCGGCCTGCTCGATTATGGCGAGTGCCAAGCGGTCCTTAACGGAAGCTGCCGGATTGAAAAACTCGGCCTTGACGTAAATCGTGGTGTTGTCGACGCCCAAATTGTTAATGCGGATTACCGGCGTATTGCCCACCGTATCCAAGATGCTGTCGTAGAGGCGTCCGCGTCCTTCACTCGTCCTGGTGCTCATCGTGTTTTCCTCCGGAGCTGAGCGAAACCTACGCTGTTTCTTAACCGCTAGGTTCAGAAATCTTAATGCGTCACGCCCCGACCGAGCAGAACCGATGCATTCTCGTCCCACTCAGCGTTCAATGATGGCTCCTTTGACCGAGCGGATCAGGGGCAGCGGTGCGCATGCAAATATCAATGGTGGACGTATCATTTTCAGATGGCCGCCGGGCCGACTGCGCGCCCTGTCGAAATGCCCATCCGTTTTGAGGTCAATCATCGTTAGACGATGAGAGGTCCAGTTGACTCTCGAGGTTGCAACGCAGCAGCTATCGGCACCGGGCGGTACCTTGGAGTGCTTTCTGCTCGTCCGCCTTCGTGAAGAGCTGGGCAGCGGCACTACGGCCACCGGCACGTGAGCGCTCTAACAGATCATTGGTTCATTATGCCGCACGTTGGAAACGGGCACTATTTGCAAGGCCCTGAGCGACATGCACCGCTCGTCCCTTTATTATTGGGAATGTATATATTTTAGAAGACAAACGGATAGCGGCTTCGGGGTCCGTGCCAAATCTTGTCGCACGGCGATCGAGCCATTTGGCCAATCTGCCAAGGTGTTCAACCGCAGCTCGCACGCACCAAATTACCGGACGCATCTGTTTCGAGGTTCAAACGATCTTCGCTGTAGTTTTGGATCACGGCCTGACCGGGAGCAATGACTCGCACGTCCCCTTTCGACCTTACGGGAATGCCATCCACTGTGGTGTCGGATGCTGAGGCCCCCCTTACAGGATGGCCGAGCTGATCCTGAAGTTCGGAGGCCCCACAGTCCGTTAGCGGTGGTAGCTGAGCGACAGGCGGGGTAGTGTTGGAGCATCCTGCAAGGATCGTGGCGATTGCGAGCGCTGCGCATGTTTGAAGTCGGAAAGACATCGACAACTCCTATCCGCGACTTACATCATCGGCAGATAAAGGCCAATTTGCGGCCTGTGGCGTTAGGGCGCTCACGGTTCGGCCAATAGAGCACGCATGGCCGCAGCTTCCTTCTTTTCGAGACGGGGCAGAAGCACGCGGATGGTTTCCCCACCCACGATCTTGCCATCGCGATAATAGAGCCAGTCCGAAATAATCTCGGGATCAACTGCGACGCGCTCGCCATAGGCTACGGTATGGACATTGACCGGCTCGTTCGCGATGACGCAGGTAGCGGCCTTGGCATCGCCCACGATCTCGCCGCACCAGAAATGCTCGGTGCCGGCATTGTCTGAAATGCCTAGCTTGAGGGAAAAATCCGCCTCATTAGCGGCAGGGTCGGCAAAGCGCGCCCAGAACTCGGGCAACGCAGCGCGCGCCTTATCCATTGCCGCATTCATCTGCGCATCGTCCCTAGGGACATCGACAACCTGATCCTCTGCCAAGGCCGGGGTGGCAAGGCCCAGAGCGAATACGAGCGCGGCGATGGGTTTGGCGAACATAAGTAATCCTCCTCGGGTGAGAGATAAGGAGCAGCAGATTGTTCCAAAAATACGACAGCCGGGTAGCCCACGGATTTGGGACAACGAGCGGTCGCTCTGGTGCCGATGGGCCTTTTCAGAGCACTAAGGGGCTCAGGAAATGTATATGCCCGTAAGGCTGCGCATTTGCGCCGGAGACTCTTGCGTGAGCTGGCAGGCATCGTCGCCCTCGACGACCTGGATCACCTGACCGGCCAGTGTCAGCATGAATTCATCGTCGGTTTGGCCGTCCGCAAAATCGTAGCGGAAGTGCTCCATGACCAACGTGCACTTGCCGGTTTCTTCCGTATAGGTTTTGCCGTCACCTACGGGAAGGAAGGTCAGGCAATCCCCACCGTCCTGGGTGCAGATTGTGATATTCTCACTCTGAGGAAAAGTACTGAGCCGAAATCCCAGAGCTTTGTTCTCGTAAGAAGGCCCAACCGCGTAGCTGGCGCTGGCAAGGGCAACATAAACGGCAATCACGGAGAGCACTCGTTTCACGACACGCCTTTCTGAAGAGAGGATTGGGGCATAACATTGCGTCTGGCCAAGGTGAAGGATCAATCTGCCATATGACCTGACTCAGGCTGCAGGGCTTTGAGGCCTCCGCTGCCGCTGGTGGGGCTATCCGATTTCCGCTATTGAACCTAAAGGCCCTTCCCCAAGGGCTTAGAGAGTGCCAGAGCCCTCTGGCCCTCCCGTTGAGCGTCGGTGGGGATACAGGCGTCCAAACCGCCTCGTCGACGCTTAATCTCCACGCCCAACCGACGGGCTTTTTGTTGCCGGAATCCTGGGGTCTTTATCGCTTAGGTCCGCTGGCTCAACTGGAGGACTTAGGGAGGGCAACGAGCCCCCAAAATCCTTGTCCTCCCGATTTCCCTCTCATTGAAGAACGAGAATGATGCGCTGGTGCCGGCCAAGAATGCACCGACCAATGCCCCCGAAAGTGCGCTAGATCCAGCTTGTACCGTCTCCAGTGGAGCATCCGTAAGGCGGCACGGCGCTGGCAAAATTGGACCGCAGCTTGTCACACCCCCATTTGCGAATGGGTTCCGGCATGCGGCTGTTGAGCTCAATTCCGACTTCTTGGTAGGGGCTCTCTGTGTTGGTCACGTAGCGGTACCAAAAGCCACCAAGTACAACGACAAACACAAGCACGACAATGACGGCCAGGCGGAGCAGTTTGCTCATTTGTTTCCCTTCGGCTGCACAGTGCTGCAGCTGTTTCCCTTCGGCTGCACAGTGCTGCAGCGGCACCGCCGGTTACCCCGCATGGCGGCGTAAATCCAGTCCCTGCCCGCGTTCCGAATGTAAATGCTGGCGGCTGTCATGGTGATCCCCGCCCACTTCATGATGCTGAACCCGCCGCCACAGCGGAGGCCTCTCCTCTTATCCAATGTTCTGGAAACGAGACCTCCCGGCCAATTCCGCATTGTTGTTGGCTAAGCCTAGTCACCGCAGGCGGGTCCCTATGGGAGATGACCTAGACGCGAAATTGGCCGCACTGGAGTGGCTGCAAGAGATGCCGCAGGAGGCACAAACTGCTCGGGCCGCGGCCCGTCGCGACTCTCAAGAGGCAGCGGCGCCAGATAAAAGACGCGGTGGCCAGCACCCGCGAGTTGGTGAGCGCGGCTCATCGATTGTTGCGGGAGAAATAGGCAGGGTTTGGGCCTTGCCCTTTTCGCTCTTCCGTCAAAAAAGCTCAGACCTTCTGGTCAGGGACTGCGCACGGCCCAAGCGACAGCAGACGGATCGACAGTGACTGGCGGCTAATGAATACCAAGCTCCTGCTTTTGATTGTCGCGCGGCAGTGTACGAGGTAGAATTGGGGCATGCAGAACCTCACTCTCAAGCCCGCGCGCAAGGAACGTCTGGCAGACACGGTGTACGGCCAGATTCTTGATGGGATCACGTCCGGCCGGTTTGCTTCGGGCGACAAACTGCCCTCCGAAGCCGAACTCTCCCTCAGTTTCGCAGTGTCACGTCCGGTTGTTCGTGAGGCGCTGCTCCGGCTGACAACTGATGGATTAATTCAATCCAAACGTGGCATTGGAACCTTTGTCTCGACTCAGCCCTCAAGTCGCTTGACCGAGCTGGCTAATACGTCCGAACTCTCCAGCTACCTGCGTTCGTTTGAACCACGCATCGTTTTGGAGGTGGAGGCGGCGCGCCTCGCAGCCTTGCGGCGGACTCGGGCCGATCTCGATCGCGCCCATGCGGCCATCGAGGCGCTTCGCAGCGCAATTGCATCAGGCGAGCGCGGTCAGGAACAAGACATCGAGTTCCATGACGCTGTCGCCAGGGCGGCCGGCAATGACTATTTCTGTGACCTGCTCAACGATCTGCGCCAACCAGTCGCCGAAACGATGAATATCGGGCTGGAACTGGCACGTGAGCGCTCGCCGGGCCGCCGGCTGCGCATCATCGAGGAGCATACCCGCATCCTCGATGCCATTACGGCCGAAGACAGCGACGCCGCCGCGAGCTACATGAAATATCACCTTCTGCAGGCCAGGGCGGCGGTTCTGGACGTTCGTCATCTCGAAAACAGCCAGGCGCTCGACGGGGCAGCCCAGCGGTCGCTGCGTTAATGCAGGATTTGGGCGAGAAATTCCCGGGCGCGCTCAGTCTGGGGCTTTGCAAAGAAAGCTTCCGGCGCCCCTGATTCAACGATAGCACCGCGATCCATGAAGATGACCCGATCGGCAACCTGGCGGGCGAAATTCATCTCGTGGGTGACGCAGATCATGGTCGAACCCTCTTTGGCCAGCTCCACCATGGTGTCGAGCACTTCGCGCACCATTTCCGGATCGAGCGCCGAGGTTGGCTCATCAAACAGCATCACATCGGGGCTCATTGACAGCGCCCGGGCAATCGCCACGCGCTGCTGCTGACCGCCGGACAATTGGGCGGGATATTTGTCGGCCTGTTCGGGAATATGCACCCGCTTGAGGAAGCGCTCGGCTGTCGCACGCGCTTCGTCGTGCGACATGCCTTTGACCTTCATCGGGGCGATCATGCAGTTTTCGATGACCGTCATATGCGGGAACAGGTTGAAGTTCTGGAACACCATGCCGGTGCGGCGGCGCACGGCATCGATGGACTGACGCGAACTGGTCAGCTCGATGCCGCACACCACCAATTCACCCGACTGGTGCTGTTCCAGCGCATTGAGGCAGCGGATCAGCGTCGACTTGCCTGACCCCGAGGGGCCGCAGACCACGATGGTCTCGCCCTTGGCGACATTCAGATCGATATCCTTGAGGGCCTGAAACCCGGCAAAGAACTTGCTGACCTTATTGGCGCTTACAACGCTATCGCTTGCACTCATCTTGAAATTCCAACCTGCCGTCGCGCGTTACTGGATTTTAGGGTCGAGCTGGCCCGACGCATAGCGCTTGGCCATATCGGCCATGGTGATGACCTTGATCTTGCCAGCGTGTCCGGCAGTGCCGAACTCTTCCAGCCGCTGCTTGCACAGCTTAGTAATGGCATCCATGCCGGGCTTCATCATGTTGCGGATGTCGAATTCCTTGGGGTCTTCATGCATGACCTTGCGGATCTGCCCGATCAGCGCCATGCGGTTGTCGGTGTCGATATTGACCTTGCGCACGCCATGTTTGATGCCGCGCTGGATTTCCTCGATCGGCACGCCCCAGGTCTGTTTGATATCGGCGCCGTACTTGTTCATGATGTCCTGCAATTCTTGTGGGACGGACGAGGAGCCGTGCATCACAAGATGGGTGTCCGGCAGGCGGCGGTGGATTTCCTCCAGCCGGTCCATGGCCAGCACATCGCCATCCGGCTTGCGGCTGAATTTATAGGCGCCGTGCGAGGTGCCCATGGCAATGGCGAGCGCATCGACCTTGGTGGCCTTGACGAAGGCGACGGCCTGATTGGGATCAGTCAGCAGGCGCTCGTCATTGCGGTTTTCGAGCTTGCCCAGAACACCGATTTCGCCTTCGACCGATGCGCCCATCCAGTGCGCCATGTTCGAAACTGACGCGGTGACCCGAACATTATAGTCATAGTCCGACGGGGTCTTGGCATCGGCCAGCAGCGAGCCGTCCATCATCACCGAGCTGAATTTGTGCTGCAGCGCGGTGGCGCAGGTCTCTTCGCTATTGCCGTGATCCTGGTGTACCACCATCGGAATATGGGGGTAAAGTTTTTCGAGCGCGGCAAACAGATGCTCAACCATCACATCGCCCGCATAGGCGCGCGCCTTGGTGCCAACCTGCAAGATGACAGGCGCATCGACCGCATCGGCAGCGGCCATGACGGCCAGCATCTGCTCCATGCTGGTGACGCTGAAGGCGGGCACGCCATATTGATGCTCTGCGGCATGATCGAGAAGCTGGCGAAGGGTGATGCGGGACATGGAATAAAGCCTTTTTGGGAGAGGTTGGCCCCGCATCGGTGACATGGGGAGCAATGCGGGGCCGGGGGGAGGACTAGAAGCGCGGCAGATCGGGGTTGGTCACGCCGAGCCATTGCTGCTGGGCAGCCTGGATTTCACCCGAGTTCCACAGCAGCATGATTTCGGTATTCAGCCACTGGTGCAGATCGGCATCGCCCCGACGCACGCCAATGCCCATGGGCGACTGGCGAACGGCGAATTTGCGCTGAAACTGATCGGTCTGGGCATTGATGGCATTGGCCGCCGCCACACCGGACACAATGGCATCGACCTGGCCGGCAAACAGGGCCTGGTTGGTGGCCGCGTCGTCGTCGAAGCGCTGGATATTGGTGCCTTCGACGGCCTTTTCGGTGATGATGGTATCATTGGTGGTGGAGCGGGTAACGCCGACGCGCTTGCCCACCAGATCGTCGAGCGAAGTGATGGCGGCCGAGGCCGGCGCGATCACCATCTGCTCATCGACATAGATGGCATTGGTATACATGATCGTCTTGGCGCGCTCGGCGGTGATGCCCAGCGAGGAGACGATGATATCGACCTTGTTGCTGGTGAGGTTCGGAATGCGCGATTGGGACACCTGATCGAGGATTTCCAGTTCCACGCCCAGATCGCGGGCGATCAGGTTGGCGATGGCAACGTCAAAGCCGGCGGGCTTGAGGTCGGCATCGGTCATGCCATAGGGCGGGGTCGACAGCGAGATGCCGACGATGATCTTGCCGCGGGCTACGATCTCATCGAGCGTGTTGGCGGCCTGCGCCATTGCGGTGGTCGACATGACCAGCGTTGCGGCAGCGGCAAAGGCGAGGTTTCGAGCGAGACGGATCATCAGGTTTCTCCTCCGGTGATGATGGTTCAGACGCTCAGCCGTCTTTCGAGACTGCGGCTGATGAGCGTGATGGGAAAGCAAACGAGGAAGTAAAACAGCGCGGCGGTCAGATAGACCTCGAGCGGCTTGAACGTGGCGTTGCTGACGATCTGCGAGGTGCGGGTCAGCTCGACAATGCCGACGACCGACGCCAGCGAGGTGTTCTTGATGAGCTGGACGAAAAACCCGACCGTGGGGGGTGTGGCGATGCGGATCGCCTGGGGCACGATGATGTAGCGCATGGCGTGAGCACGGCTCAGGCCCAGGGCATGGGCGCCTTCGCGTTGCCCGGCCGGAACCGACTGGATGGCGCCGCGCCAGATATCACCCAGGAATGCCGCGGCATAGAAGGAAAACGCTACCGCGATCGCCGTCAGCGGCGCAACCGTGAAGCCTAGATAGGTGGCCCCGAAATAGGCGATGAACAGCGTCACCAGAAGCGGCGTGCCCTGCACGATGAAGATATAGAACTGGGCCAGGCGGCTCAGGAACGGATTGCTCGACACACGCATCAGCGTGAGCACCGATCCCGCGATCGACCCACCCACCAGGGCAATGGCGGCTAGCCCGATGGTCCAGCCGAGGCCCGTAAGCATGAACAGGACGTGGTTGACGCTGAACTGTTGAAACATCGCTCAGCGCCTCAGGAACTTGAAAGGGAACAAGACGCGCTCCAACACGGTCATCCCGCCCTTGAGCACGGCAACCAGAGCGACATAGATCACCGCGATCACGAGGTAGATTTCCATGTTGCGCAGGGTCAGCCCCTGGATGTCATTGCCCGTGCCGGTGAGTTCGGGCACCGAGATGGCAGAGACCACGCTCGAGGACAGCAGCAGCAGGATGAATTGGGCGACCAGCGACGGAAACACCGAGGACAAAGCGGGCTTGAGCACGACGTAGCGAAAGATGGTCAGCGGCGACATGCCGAGCGCCCTGCCCGCTTCGATCTGACCCTTGTTGATGGACTGGATGCCGGCGCGAATAATCTCGCTGGTATAAGCGCCGCCATAGATCGACATCGCCAAAATAGCGGCCGTGATTGGGTCTAGACGCAGGCCCAAAGCCGGCAGGCCGAAATAGATCAGGAAGACCTGCACGATAAAGGGCGTGTTGCGGATGACTTCCACATAGGCCATGACGGGCCAGCGCAGCAGCTTGCTACCGGCCAGTGTCATCACCGCGGCCAGCACGCCGATGACCAGCGCAAAAGCCATGGCAGCCAGCGATATCTGGGCGGTGAGCCACACGCCTTTAAGCAGAAGGTCGCTGCGCGACAGCACGCCACTGAAATCAAGGGGGTTCATGCCAACCGCCCCGTTGCGAGCCAATGGTTCATTGCGGCACCACTGACCCGGTCTGGGCGAAGTGGCCATAGGCGGGCGCGAAATGTTCGCCCGATGGCGCCATCTCAATGCCGTCCTGCCAGGCGCGATGGTCCATCCACGGCGTGGCATGGGCATCGGTCAAGGCATTCAGTTCGTCCACCAGTGCGGGCGCCTGTCCGGCCAGCTCTGTTTCCATGGCGGCAAGGTCGGGGAAGCGAGAGAAGGCGGCGGCCCAGATGGCCCGACCCGCCAGATAGCCGTTGGCGCCGGCCCGGAAGGCATAGGTCAGCAAGCGGATAAAATCCTGCGGCGTGGCCCCGGCACTGAGCAGAACCCAGGGGCGACTGACACCGGCGGACACCTGGTCAAACCGGGCTTGCACGGCAGTTGCCTGCGGCCCATGCGGGTCGGGGACGTTGATGACCTCGGTGGGCGGCTCGAGCTTATAGACATCCACCCCATCGGGGTTCATCGCATCCACATCACCCAGAGCCTGCAACACCAGTTCGACGCGGCGGGCAGCGAAGGCCTCGGCCGTTTCTGAAGGGAATGGATAGACCAGGAATTCCAACACGAACGGAATATCGTTCTCGCGGCAGGCCTGCTTGACGCTGTCGAGATAGGCCAGCTGGTGGTCCTTCACGTCAGCGCTGACATCGGAGCGGTACCACAGGTTCACCTTGACGGCATCGCCGCCGATGCGGCGGATGACCGATGGATCCCAGCCGGGGATATTGCGCGATTTACGGCCGGTCTCGGTCACTTCCCAGGTCGCCCATTCGGTGGCAACCAGCAGCCCCTTGCGCGGCGACAGGCCATCGACGGCGGCAGCATAGCCCAGCGGCGGATCGATGAGCACGGCCGATGCCTTGGGCGCGAGATGCTTGCCCAGCAGACGCTTGACCGCCGACACATCGGCATAGGGCGCATGGTCGAGCCCACGCACCGCCTTGATCGGGTTTACAATCGGACCGGTCTGGTCCATCGCCAGCATCTTGAAGCGGCCCTGATCGTCGGCCAGCCGACGTATGCCCCAAAGTTTTCCAGGGGTGATGTTCATGAAGCGCTTCCATTGAGCAGGGCGTTGACGGCGGCACGATCGGGAATGCTTTCCCAGCCGCTACCGCGTTGGCATTTGAGGGCAGCCGTGGCCCCGGCAAAGCGTGCGGCCCCTTCCACATCGAGGCCTTCGGCTAGCCCCAACGTATAGGCGCCGTGAAAAATATCGCCTGCGCCATTGGTATCAATGGCGGTGACCGGAAAGGCCGGGACATTGCGCACAACGTCGCCATCGAGCCAGAAAAAGCCGTGTTCGCCATCGGTCACGGCGACCACGCCCCGGCACAGGTCACTGGCATGGCGCAGCCCAACCTCGATATCGCTGGTATCGGCCAGCCGGGCGAGACAGGCCGATGAAAAAACCACATGGTCGGGCAAATCTAGCAAGCGGCGCACTGCATCCATATCGCCGATATCGGCGTCAAGCACACTCACAATGCCCCGCTCACGCGCCGCCTCGAACACCGCCGAAGCGCCTTCCCACCAGCTATAATCGGCGAGCACACCATGCACGCCATCAAGCTCGTCCAGCGGCAGCCAGTCGGCAGCATCACCCAGGTCTCGGCCGATAAAGCCAAAGGCCATGCGATCGCCACCCGGCGACACCAGAATGGTGCCGATGGGGCTGACGCCACCCTGCACACGCCGAACCGCAGAGGTTTGCACGCCAACGGCATTAAGACGCGTCAATATCTGGTCACCTGTATCGTCCTGGCCAAGGCGGCCCCAATAAGCCGTCTGGGCACCCAGCACGGCGGTGGTATAGGCGGCCGTCGCGGCAATCCCACCGCCGGTTCGGCGCACATCGGTGGCGCGGATCTTGGTTGGGGCGGTCGGCAGAACGGGCAGATACACGATCGTATCGAGAAAGGCGTTTCCCAATGTCACGATACGGCGGGTCGACATAGTCACGTCTCCACGGCCTCGCGGCCAATAATCGGGCAACCTTGTACGCCCCCGCCCCAGCCTTCGGAGCAAGT
Source organism: Devosia sp. ZW T5_3 (assembly GCF_044987315.1). NCBI lineage: Bacteria > Pseudomonadati > Pseudomonadota > Alphaproteobacteria > Hyphomicrobiales > Devosiaceae > Devosia > Devosia sp. ZW T5_3. Next base: position 382,066 of record NZ_JBJDRE010000001.1, on the reverse strand, counting down.
TCGCACTGTAGTTTTTGGTGCAATCCCCAGCGGGACTTTGCTGGCCCGCTCGCTATTTGTTCGGACCATAGTCACGGCTTGACATGTAGTCAATAAAATTTACAAGCAAGTTCACGAGACGCTAAATGGCCCGGTTTTCCGGGCTGGGAGCCTGTGGATGACCGCGCTGCATACAAAAATCGCCATGGTAACCAGACGGATCGAGGAGCGATCCGCCGACACGCGCGACGACTATCTGGATCAGGTCGCAGAGAGTCTGGAGGCCGGGCCACGGCGCAATCTGCTCAGTTGCGGCAACATTGCCCACGTCGCTGCCGCCTGCATGCCCGGCGAAAAACGCGACTTGCTCGGCGCCCGCGCCAGCAATATCGGCATCATCACCTCCTATAATGACATAGTCTCGGCCCACCAACCCTTTGAGGCCTATCCCGCGCTGATCAAAAAGGCCGTGCGGCAGGCCGGCGCCGTAGCGCAAGTGGCCGGCGGCGTTCCGGCCATGTGCGACGGCATTACCCAGGGGCAGGACGGCATGGAGCTATCGCTGTTCTCCCGCGACGTGATTGCCATGTCCACCGCCATCGCCCTCAGCCACGATGCCTTCGATGCCGCGCTCTATCTGGGCGTCTGCGACAAGATCGTACCGGGCCTAGTCATTGGCGCACTTACCTTCGGCCATCTGCCCGCGGTCTTCGTACCCGCTGGGCCCATGCCATCCGGCCTGCCCAACAAGGAAAAGGTGCGCGTGCGCCAGCTCTATGCCGAAGGCAGAGCTGACCGCGCCGAACTGCTCGAAGCCGAGGCAAAATCCTATCATTCGGCGGGCACCTGCACCTTCTACGGCACAGCCAATTCCAATCAGATGCTGATGGAAATTATGGGACTGCACCTGCCCGGCTCCAGCTTCGTCAATCCCAATACGCCGCTGCGCAACGCCCTGACCGAAGCTGCGGCACTGCGCGCCGTAGCACTAGCCCAGCTGGGGCCGGATCATACCCCTATTGCCCGCATCCTTGACGCTCCCGCCTTCGTCAACGGCATTATCGGGTTGCTGGCAACGGGCGGCTCGACCAACCACACCATGCATTTGATCGCCATGGCGCGCGCCGCCGGCATCATCCTCACCTGGGATGACTTCTCGGATCTTTCCGAAATCATCCCGCTCCTCGTTCGCGCCTATCCCAATGGCGCGGCCGATATCAATCACTTCCACGCCGCGGGCGGCATGGGCTTTCTCATCCGCACCCTGCGCGATTCCGGCCTGCTGCATGATGACGTCACGACCATGTTGGGCCAGGGCCTGTCCGCCTATACGCGCGAGCCTTTCCTTGATGGCGGCGAACTGGTGTGGCGCGACGCCGGCACATCCAGCGCCGATGAAACCGTGCTGCGTAACGCCAGCAAGCCCTTCCTCCCAAAAGGCGGGCTAAAGCTGCTCGAAGGTGGGCTCGGGCGGGCCGTCATCAAAGTCTCGGCGGTTGCCGAAGAGCACCAGCGTATCAAGGCCCCTGCCCGCATTTTTGCAACCCAATCCGCCCTGCTCGACGCCTTCAAGGCCGGCGAGCTAACCAGCGATTTCATCGCCGTGCTGCCCTATCAGGGCCCCAAGGCCTGCGGCATGCCCGAACTGCACAAGCTCACCCCTGCGCTTGGCGTGCTGCAGGACCGGGGCCTCAAAGTTGCCCTGGTAACCGATGGCCGCATGTCAGGCGCATCGGGCAAAGTGCCAGCCGCCATTCACGTCACCCCCGAAGCGCAGGATGGTGGCGCCATCGGCAAGCTGCGCAATGGCGACATGCTCGTTCTGGACGCGACCAGCGGCCGGCTCGACGTACTCGTTGATCCCGCGGAACTTGCCGCGCGCGAGCCAGCGCCATCCCCCATCCGCCGCCAGCGTGGCAGCGGCCGTGAACTTTTCTCCAAGCTCCGCTCCATGGCCAGCGGCGCCGAAACAGGAGCCAGCATTGTCAGCTAACACAATCCAGCAAATCACCTTGGGCAGCATCGATGGCCAGCCCGTCGAGGCCTATCGCCTCTCGGCCGGGCAAACCAGCATCGAGGTGATGACCTTCGGTGCCATCCTCACCCGCCTGACCCGACCGGACCGCCATGGGCAGGTCGACGACATCGTGCTCGGCTATGACGATCCCGCCGATTACGTCACCAAGCCCGGCAATGCCGGCGCCATCTGCGGTCGCCACTCCAACCGCCTCGCCCAGGGCCGCTTCTCGCTGGATGGGCAGCATTTTCGGCTCCCCCGCAATAATGGCGAGCACCACCTGCATGGCGGCCTACCCGGCTTTGGCAAAAGGTTCTGGACTGCCCATCCCGATGAGACAAGCAATAGCGTGCAATTCCGCCTGCACAGTCCCGATGGCGATCAGGGCTATCCCGGCGCTCTGGATGCCAGCGTCCGCTACGGGCTGAGGCCTGACGGAACCCTCGAAATCCACATGCAGGCGACCAGTGATCGTCCAACCATCTGCAACCTCGTCTATCACGGCTATTGGAACCTTGCAGGCCATGGGAGCGGCAGCGTCGAGCAGCAGATGCTCCGCATCGTCGCGGACACCTATACGCCCGTGACGCCAGACAAAATACCAACGGGCGAAATTGCCAGTGTCACCGACACCCCCTTCGACTTCACCACCGCCAAACCAATAGGACGCGACATCGCCGCCGCTTGGCCCAGCGGTGGCTATGATCACAATCTCTGTCACAGCAATTTCGACGGCAACATGCATCTGTCCGCCGAGGCATTTGAACCCGTCAGCGGGCGCGCCATGCAATTGCGCTCCAACCAGCCCGGCGTGCAGCTCTATACCGCCAACCACTTCGCCGACGCACCGACGCAAGGCAAGAACGGCGCCCTCTACCAGCGCTATGCCGGCTTCGCGCTTGAAACGCAGAACTTTCCCAACGCGCCAAACGAGGCCTGCTTCCCCTCCTCGGTGCTGCGCCCCGGACAAATTTATGATCACCGCATGGAGATTTCGTTCTCCACGATCACCCCATGACCACGGGCTTGCGCTGGGCGCTGATCGGCGCCTCCACCATTGCCCGCGAGCGCATAGTCGCGGCGATCAGGGCGGCAGGCGGCAACATTGTCGCGGTGCAGTCGGGCAATCTGGAACGGGCCGAGGCCTTCGCGGCCGATTTCGCCCTGCCGCTGGCCACCCAGCATCTGGCTGAGGCAGTGGCCAATGCCGATGCGGTCTATATCTCGAGCACCAATGCCCAGCATTGCGCCCAAACCCTGCAAGCACTAGACACCGGCTGCCATGTCCTCTGCGAAAAGCCGATTGCCATCGATCTCGCCGACGCCCGTCGCATGATCGCAGCCGCCGGCGCGGCGGGCCGCATTCTGGCGGTGAACCACCATCTGCGGCACAATGCGGTGCATCGCAAAATCCGCGACTGCATAGTATCGGGCCAGATTGGCACGCCTCGCGCGGTGATCATCAGCAATGCCGGCTGGCTGCCTGGGCACTTGCGCGGCTGGCGTCTTAGCGGCCCCGGCGCAGGCATAGTGCTCGACAAAACGGTCCACGATATCGACCTGCTACGGTTCCTGCTCGCAAGCGACCCGCGATCGGTCTCCGCAGCCTTTTCCGGCCCCAATGGCGAGCCGCCGCATGCCATTATGGGCATTCTCGACTTCGGCCCCACTCTGTCAGCCCAATTCCACGATGATTTCGACGCGCCTTTTGGCCAGACACGGCTCGAAGTGATCGGCGATGCCGGCCGCCTGATTGCCGAGGACTGCCTTTCAGGCCGGCCCGCGGGCAGCCTGACACTGCACGATCAGAGCGGCCCCCACATCCTGTCGATCGCGCACCATGATCCTTACGCCGCCCTCATCGACAATTTTCAACAGGCCGCCCGCAACGGCGCCCCGATTGCTGCATCCGGACGCGACGGCGCCATTGCTCTGGCGACAGCCCTTGCGGCCATCCAGTCCGCCACAACCGGCTCCCGCACACAAATAGAGAATTTGCCGTGACCACCCATTCCATCACCCTAGCCCACTGGCTGGCCCTCCATACCGAAACTGCTCTCGCGTCGGTCCTGCTTGATCTGGCGCACGCCAGCACCGAAATCGCCGGTCTCGTCCGCGGGGGCGCGCTGACCGGGGCACTCGGTAGTCTGGACAATGTCAATGTGCAGGGGGAAACCCAAAAGCGGCTGGACGTCCTCGCCAACGATATCTGCAAGCGCCATCTCGCCGCAAATCCTGCCATCGCCGCCATCGCCTCCGAAGAAGAAGATAACGCCATCGTATTCGCGCGCCCCGACGCGGCCTACCTCGTGGCGTTCGACCCGCTCGACGGATCAAGCAATATAGACGTCAACGTCACCGTCGGAACCATCTTCTCCATCCTGCCCGCGCCAGCGACTACTATCGACGATACTGCCTTTCTCCAATCTGGCCACCGCCAGGTTGCTGCCGGCTACGTAGTCTATGGCCCACAGATCTGCCTCCTCTTGGCCCTGCCGGGACAAGTCGTGCAATTCACCGCCGATCCCGCAAGCGGCGAGTTCCTCCTGACCCACGACCGTCTGTCGATCCCCGCCGGTGCCAGGGTCATCAGCGCCAATGTCTCCAACCAATCCCGGTGGCCACCCGATCTCGCGGCGACCATCCAACAATGGCTCGACAGCGGCGACTACAACATGCGCTGGGTCGGCTCGATGGTGGCCGACATCCACCGCATCCTTCATCAGGGCGGTGTCTTCCTCTACCCCACCCAATCCGACCGCCCTCAAGGCAAGCTGCGACTGCTTTACGAGTGCAATCCGATCGGCTTTATCATCGAAAATGCCCAAGGCAGCGCCGCCGACACATTGCAAACAACCCCCACCAGCCTGCACCAGCGCGTTGGCTTCATAGCAGGTGACCAAGAGGCAGTGACCACACTGTCCGATCATAGCACCTAGAAGACAAAACTCCGCTTCAGAGGTCATTTGGCGCTGCTTTGGGTGATTGCCGAAATGGGACGACAGTTACCGGCCCGGTTCCGGTGTAGGAACGAAGTAGGCAGTCGCTTCATGGGGTTTGCGCGTTCGACTACCGGCCGCAGGCAGCCTTCGGGCGGGCGGATGGCCAATGTCATTCGGACGGTGCGAGGACCCAAATTAAGGGTCGCTTTGCCCTTCGAACTAACGCTTGACCATACGAATCGTGGAAGTCGTAGGGTCCCATCCGGACGGGGACGTGCCAGCTATTTACGACGCGCACACAAATAGCGCGCAGGGCGTGAGGGATCACACTTCAAAAGGCGGGCGCAAGAATACTTGCATATAAAATTTCTCTTGCGTGTAAACTTGCATTACTCTAGCCTCCTTTCATGGAGGAGCAATGTCGGTATTAGAGCGTGTCAAGGAAGTTGCAGAGGCGCTGACGCCAGCTGAACAATTGTTGATCAAACAGGTCATTTCCAGCCCGCGCGATATTGCCCTGGGTACTGCAAGTGAGCTTGCACAACGTATCGGTGTCCACGAGGCGACGGCATCGCGGCTAGCCAAGAAACTGGGCTATCCCAACTATGCCGGATTCCGCGCCGCGATCCAGGAAGAGTTCATCGTCCGCACCGATCCGGCGACGCGCATCCGCAACACCTTGCAGCAGGCGAGCGACGCCGGACTGGTCAGCGATCTGGTCGGTCGCGAGATGGAGGCGCTTGCCGGGCTGCAGCGCTATATTGATGATGCACAGGTGATGGCCGCGGCACGAGCCCTGATCAAAGCGCGGCGCATCTACATATTTGCGCGCGGTAATGCCGAAGCACTGGCCGTGCTGATCGATCGTCGTCTCCGTCGGATGGGCTGTGACACCGTGATGCTGCATGGCGAGGGTCGCGACCTTGCCGAGCAAGTACTGGGCATGTCATCGGCCGATGCCATCGTTGGATTCGCCTTTCGGCGGCAACCTACACACTATTCCGCCTTGGTGAACCATGCTCGGGCCATGGGCGCTGCCTCGATTGTCATTTCCGGCAGCGTTGGCCCATCCCTGGTGCCGGCCGCAGATCACCTATTGTTCGCCCCCCGGACCGGATCGCAGGAGGCGTTCCAGACGCTCACCGTGCCCATGGCCATTTGCAACGCGCTCGTGCTGAGCATGGCTAAGGAAGACCCTAAGTCCTCGCTACAGCACCTCGAAGCTCTAGGGCAACTTATTGACGCCTTCGACTAGCGACGTGCGATCGAGGAAATTTCGCACGTCCTATTTTTGCAAGTTCACATGCATGTTGCAAACATAATGCAACAACATGTGCATCCAACAGGACGCCTAACGCGTCCGTTCCTGAGGAGGAAATAGATGGACCACAAGACGCTACTGCTCTCGACCACCTTTATGGCGCTCGCCCTTCCCGCTTCCGCTCAGCCCCTGGCCGCGCTTGACGCGATGACGCCCGAAGAGCTACTGCCGCTCGCCCAGGCCGAGGGCACGGTGACAGTTTACGCTTTCACGAGCCGCATCGCTGCCGTGGAAACCGCTTTCGAAGCCGCCTATCCCGGCATCGACATGATCAGCCATGACATGTCCTCGACCGAACAGATCACCCGGATCAAGGCCGAAGCCAGTGCCGGCATCGCCAGTGTCGACGTGGTTTACATTTCCGATGCGCCCGTTGTGTTCACGGAGCTTCTTGGACCGGGTCTTGTGACCCAATATGTCCCACCGCGCGTTGTCTCCCTGCTTGACGACAGCGAGAAGAACCCGCTGCTGGCCCAGCGGCTGTCGACCAAGGTGCTGATGTATAACGAGGACGCCAATCCGGATGGTCCCCCGGTCGACAACCTCTGGCAACTCACCACGCCGGACTGGACCGGCCGCGTCATCATGGTGGATCCCCTTCAGCGCGGCGACTACCTCGACCTGATGACCGAAATTGTGTTGCGCGCCGGCGAGATGGCGAACGCCTATGAAGCAGAGTTCGGCCAGCCCATCGTGCTCGATGATGGCGTCGAGAATGCCGGCCAGCAATTCATCGTTGATCTGTTCGAGAACGACCTTATCCTCGTCTCCTCGACCGACGACGTAAATGCGGCCATTGGCCTAAAAGGTCAGGACAATCCCCCGGTGGGTTTCGCCTCTTATTCGGACCGCCGTGACAATGAAGACGAGGGCTGGGCCCTGCAGGTGGCTAATGAAGTTGTGCCAGCCAATGGCATCATCTTCCCGGCGGTGCTTGCCCTATCCGCGACCGCGACCCACCCGGCCGCCGCCCGACTTGCCATCGACTTTTTGATGGGCGACGCGAGTGAAACCGGCGGCGATGGTTTCAAGCCGTTCTACGTGGCCGGCGACTACGCCACCCGCAGCGACATTGTCAGCCATCCCGATGCCGTGCCGCTGGCAGACTTCGCCGCTTGGTCAATCAATCCGGCGGCAACAGCTCAGATTCGCCAGGACGTTGGCGATCTGGTTCTGTCGCTGCAGTAAGTCCCATCGCAACGGCTCCCGGCCTGGCCGGGAGCCCACGGGGTCATTCCATCATGTCCATCGCTCCGGTCCGCTCAATGGCGCGGCCTTTCCAGATCAATGGGCGCCTGGCGCTCAAACTCTTCGTTCTTGCCATTCTAGGTGTGCTGGTCGCGGCGCCGCTATTGCGCATCCTGGCTGACACACTCGGCCCTGACGCTATTGTGGCGTGGAGCGATGTCACCAGCGGACGGCTATCGCGCAACCTGCTCTGGCTGCCGCTCAGCAATACGCTCATTCTGGGCGTCGGCGTCGCCTGTGGTTGTGTGCTGATTGGCGGCTTTCTTGCCTGGCTTGTGGTGATGACCGACGTGCCGTTCCGGCGCACCATCGGGCTGATGTCCACTTTGCCTTTCATGATCCCCAGTTTCGCCACCTCGCTGGCCTGGGGCTCCCTGTTCCGTAATTCCCGCGTCGGTGGCCAGGCTGGGTTTCTGGAGGGCCTGGGTCTCACCATTCCGGACTGGCTGGCCTGGGGCATGGTGCCAACGCTGATCGTGCTGATCGCCCACTATTATTCGTTGGCTTTCACGGTCATTGCTGCGGCGCTCGCCACAATCAACTCCGACCTGGTCGAAGCCGCACAAATGGCCGGGGCTAAGCGCGGCCGTATCCTGCTCGGTATTGTGCTGCCCGTCGCCCTGCCGGCGGTTGTAGCCGGCGCCTCCCTGACCTTCGCCGGCGCGGTGTCCAATTTCGCCGCCCCGGCTTTGCTTGGCCTGCCAGTGCGCATGCAGACCATGGCGACGCGCCTTTACGGTCTTATCGAAGTTGGCCAGACCGCGCGTGGCTATGTGATCGCCATCCTGCTGATCGTGGTCTCCGCCTTGTTCCTGTGGCTGGGCAATAAGGTCATTTCCGGACGTCGGTCCTATGCCACCATCACGGGCAAGGGCGGCCGGGCCAAGCGGTTCGAGCTGCGCGCCGCGCGCCTGCCACTGCTGGCAATCGCCGGACTGATCTGTCTCGTGACCACTGTCGTGCCGGTCGCGATCCTCTTCGCCTCGTCGCTCGCGCCGGCCTCGTCCGCCCTGTTTTCGAACTGGACACTGCACTATTGGACCGGTCTCTCCAATCCCTCGATCGCACAGGGTCAGGCCGGCATCTGGTCTAATCCGTTCATCATCTCCGCAACGGGATTAACGATCGGGCTGGGCATAGCCGTGGCGATCACGACCACTATCATTGGCCTCATCGTCGCTTTCGTGCTGGCACGCGATGGCAAGGGCCCGCTGGCCGGGATCATCAACCAAATCAGCTTCCTGCCGCTGCTCGTACCTGGCATCGCCTTCGGTGCGGCATATATCGCGCTATTCGGTGCTCCGATGGGCCCCTTCCCCGCCCTCTACGGCACGTTCCCGCTCCTACTTCTTGCCGGCACGGCCTACCTTTTGCCCTTCTCGGTGCAGACCGGTCGTGCCGTGATCCAGCAAGTCTCCGGCGATCTCGATGAAAGCGCCCGCATGACCGGCGCCGGTTTCCTTCGGCGCCTATCGGCGATCACTGTCCCGTTGGCCAGCCGCGGTCTGGCGGCGGGTGGATTGATTGTCTTCGTTAAAATCATGCGCGACCTATCGCTGGTGGTCCTGCTGTTTACGCCAACCACACCGCTCCTTTCCGTGCTGGCCTATCGCTACGCCTCGGAAGGGTTCACCCAATTCGCCAATGCCATAACCGTCGTGATCCTCGTGATCTCGATTGCGGCGACCCTGCTGGCCAATCAGTTGCAGGCCAAGTCGCAGCCCTGGCTCAAATCGTAAGATACCAACATGATCCGTATCGACAATCTCACCAAATCCTTCGGCGCCTTTCAGGCCGTCGACCACATTTCCCTTTCTGTGCCGCAAGGTTCGTTCCTCGTGCTAGTCGGGCCCTCCGGCTGCGGCAAATCCACCATGCTGCGTATGCTGGCTGGGCTTGAGCTACCCAGTGGCGGACGGGTCCAATTCGGCGAGGACACTGTGTCCGATGGTGACCGCGGCTGGATGATCGACCCAACCAGACGCAATGCGGGCCTGGTGTTTCAATCCTACGCGCTCTGGCCGCATATGACGGTGGCCGGCAATGTCGATTGGCCGCTCAAGATCGCCGGCATCAGCAAGCCAGAGCGCAAAGCTCGGGTTGCCGACGTGCTCGGCATGCTGGGCATTGAGGCGCTGGCTGCCCGTTATCCCAACGAAATCTCGGGCGGCCAGCAGCAGCGTGTCGCCATCGCTCGGATGATCGCCCCACGACCAGCCATCCTGCTGTTTGACGAACCTTTGTCCAATCTCGACGCCAAGCTGCGCGTTGAGATGCGCACGGAATTGTTGCGCGTGCACCGCGCCACCGGAGCAACCTCCGTCTACGTCACCCATGACCAGGTTGAGGCCATGACCATGGCGACCCATGTCGCGGTACTCAACGGCGGGAAAGTCGAACAGTTCGGCTCACCGGAGGATCTGGTGCGCAACCCTGCCACTGCCTTTGTCGCTACCTTTGTCGGCACACCGCCGGCCAATCTGATACCGGTATCGTCACTGCCACGCGAACGCGCCGCGGACCTGCCGGCGGATGCGCTGGCGATGTATCGCCCCGAAGACCTCATCGCCAGCGCCCAGCCCTCGGCGGCTAGCATGGCCTTCGACTTTGCCGAGGCCAGTCCCGTGGCCGGACGCACTATGCTGACTGGCACGCAGGGAGCGCTTCGGCTCACTGCCGTGGTCGACGCCGCGCCACGTCGGCAGGTCGGGGACAAGGTTCATTTCACCGTGCCGAAGATCCCTGCCGCGCTATTCGCGCAAAATGGGGAGCGACTGTCGTGAAACGCTTGCTGCTGGTGCGCCATGGCGAGTCCGAATGGAATGCCGCTCGCCGATTGCAAGGACAGGCCGATATCGGGCTGTCCGAAACGGGCGAGGCACAGGCCGTATCGCTCGCGCCGACCATCGCAAAACTGGCCCCCGACCGGGTTATTACCTCCGACCTGCGTCGCGCGCGCAGGACCGCTGACTTGCTGGGCTTTCCCGAGGCTGTCAAAGAACCAGGCCTGCGTGAAGTCGATGTGGGCGCATGGACGGGTCGTGAGATCGAAACGATCATTGCCGATGAACCAGACGCCTATCGTGCCTGGCGCGCCGGCACTTTTGCGCCAGAAGGAGGAGAAGACTGGGAAAGCTTCGCAACGCGCACTGCTACGGCGACCAAGGCCGCTTTCGAGACTGCGAACCGATTGCTCGTCGTGTGCCACGGCGGTGTTATCCGCGCTTTGCTGCAGACGTTCCTGGACCTGCCACCCAGACGGATCGTCCCTGTTGGGCCGGCTAGTCTGACCATCCTTGCCAGCAAACCGAATGAGGACGAGATGCGCCTCGAAGTTTTCAACTTTACCCCCGGTGGCCTGGTTCTCGACGCGCCTGACTAAAGGGCCGGCAAATGCGCGCTCTGGTGTGTGACTTCCGTCCCTAAGGACAGACCGCTGAGTGTGCGTCGCCTCAATGGCTGGCAGCAGATTTGCTACTTGGCCAAGATATTGACCGGCTCAGTGAGCGCCTCGGTCGCTATGCGTGGGCGGGGTCTGCTAACGTCAATGACCAGGGCTGATTGCGGACGGGCAGTTCTGAGGTGGTCACTCGACGGCCGACTCTTGGTCGGGCGGAAGAGCTACCATTCACCGCCCCCGCTCCCGGTGGTTTAGATTTTGCAGACACCTGTTGCGGCCGACCGGAGGGCGTTTCGAAGCCCAGGTTTTCGGGGCCTCTGGTTGAGCCGCAGAGCGTCATCTATTGGCTGAAAGCTACGATTCCCCCTTTAAAACTCGCAATGTCAATTTTTGACCTCGTTTGCGATCCGGCAGCTTTTGGGCATAATCCGACAAAGCAGTAACTCGGGGCCGTCCTTAGGAGATTTTCCGCGATGTCCGAACAATGGAGACGGATGGTCGACAGCGATTTTTCTGCCTCTGGCCAAGAGGCAATCGCGATGGAAAATTGGTGGGAGGTCACCATCGGATGACTGTTCTTGACCGGATTTACGAGGCTGCGTTCGTGCCCGAACTATGGGCGGGTGTGCTGGAAGATATTGCCCGGGCCAGCGGCGCCAACTCGGGCGCCATGTTGATCATCGACCAGAAATTGCCGCCGCTATTCGCGGCAACGCCGAACGTGGTGGATACGCTCACCGAATTTGCTGAAACACCTTTCTGGTATGAAAACCCGCCCGCTCATCGGCTGCGTAAACTGCAGTATTCTGGTTTTCTTGAGCGCGCGAATTTTTTCTATGACCATGAGCGCAACGGAGATAATCCGTATCACCACAATATGGAAAAGATCGGTGCCGACTGGCAGGTGGGCTCGGTGGTGGATATGGCCGATGGCGAGATGGCGCTCTTCACCTTCGAGCGCCAGAGTGGTTTGCCGGACTTCGGTCCACAGGAACTGGCGTTGCTCGACGGCCTTCGCCCCCATCTTGCGCGGGCGGCCCTGATGGCCTCACGGCTTAAGCTTGAGCGCGCCGAAGCCAGCGTCGCTACCCTGAATGCACTGCAAATTCCGGCTTGCGTGATCGGCGATTCAGGCGTCGTCATCTCAGCTAATGCTCTGTTTGAACGATTGGGGGATGTTCTGCGTCCTGCCGCATTTGGGCGTCTCGCGGCACGGGATCGCGTGATCGACAGGATGCTTCAGACGGCCCTCGCCGCGCCGGAACGCGCCACAGCGCCCCAGATCCGATCATTCCCCATACGGCTGGCGGAGAATGACCGGGCCGTCGTCATCCATGTGATTCCGCTTCATCGGACTTCCCGCGATATTTTCGATCGCAGCGCCGCAGTGGTTGCTGTCACAGGTTACGCTGTAGACAGTAACCTGCCATCGGACACCGTCTTGCGCGGATTATTCGATCTGTCTGCGGCGGAAGCGGGTATTGCCGGCGATTTGTCCGCTGGACACACTGTCAAGGAGATTGCTGCGCGGCGCGGCATTTCCGTGGCCACGGCGCGCACGCATCTGGCGCAAATATTTCGCAAGACCGGCACCGGGCAGCAGGGACAGTTGATCGCCCTGCTTAAAGGCATCAGCGGCTATTCCGGTTGGACGTAGCGTGCTCAACATGCGCAACGCATGTCCGCTCCTTAATATGCTGGACGCGCTGCTACTCACCTTCTCCGATTTTCCTGCCGGCCACCCGGCAGGACTATAGCGAGGACTCTGTGAGTAAGTTGGTATTGTCCTGCACTCGGCTATGCTACCGCAGTCTCGAGAACTTAGTTGCTGAGCTCAACGGAGCGGTTAGAGGCGACCAAGAAGCCGGTGAGCGACACCGTCAGTTCGATTGGCTGGCCGACGTCGGCGCTTGCACCTGATATGGTCATGGCCTTGCCGGCACGCATGGCGCTGATCTGACTAGCAGAAAAGACCAACGGTACAATGCAACCGCTGGCAATGCAGGTCAGGAAAGGACGGGCGGTGCCGAGAGGATTGGCGTCGACCTTAAGCGTAATGCCGTCCGAGAGGCGCAGACCGAAAGGCAATAAAAGTATCCCTTCGATCTGGTCTAGAGCGGGTGTAGCCAGTTCAACGGCCAGAACACGTTCGCCGCTGCCGGTATCGGCCAGTGATTGGGACAGGGCACAGAGTTTCTCGGTGCCGACCATCCGGCAGGATACCGTCCAGTCGCCGTGTTCCTCATTGAGCGATGCAGCACCTCCCGGCAGGCCCGATGGTGCGGAAACCTCCTGGGCCAGCGCACTGCCGATACACAGGGCACCCATAAAGGCGAAGGGCAGGACGATCTTTTTGAGCATACTGGGTTCTTTCAACGAGAATTTGGGCGCACCGCCCGTTCGGGCGGTCCCGGGAGACGGAAAACGGCGTCGGCAAGGCTGGGTGCCATGGGCTGGTCGTCGTCGCTGGGAAGCAGAACGGCGCAGCCCTTTATGCCAAGGTCCGCAAGCTGGAACGGCGTGCCGTAACGATATTCGAGGTGACCGCGTCCGATAATGCCGACGACCAGTGGCGGGTTAGGCTGGTCCAGGTGGCGCGCAATATTGCAGGCGAATGCGCGGTCCCAGGTTTGCTGTGCGCGCACGAAACGGTCGAAGGCCGGGTCGGCACTACTTTTGGCCTCCCGGTCAGGGCGTGGTCCGCCAGTGAGACTGAACAGGTAGTCGCGATAAGCCTGAGTGGCAGGTTTTGCCGGCGTCAGTCCGTCGCGCTCTGCCTCGGGGATTGCGTCCCAGCCCTCCTTGCCCACCCGTGTGACTAGGGGGCGTTCACAGTTGAGCGCCAGCATTGGAAGCTTGAACTGGCGGCAGAACTCGAAGATGGGAAGATAGAGAGCCGGGTCGAAGCGCCACACTGCGTTCCATTCGCTTTCGGCCAGGAACGTTGGCACGTCCAGCTCACCCGCCACCCAGCGATCGAGCGCGGGTTGCACCCGCCGCGGGAACATCTCAAAGCCCACGGCTATATCTTGCCGAAAGGCTATAAGGCCCGCGCAGACATGCATCTGCCAGCGATGGATATCGTAACGATCATGCGTCTCACCGAGCAACACGACCTGCTGGCGCGCGGCACGCGCCAGCAGGTCGCCATGCCTCGCGGCGGTGCCCCTGGCTGGTTCAACCCAGCCACCGACGACATGCATGGGACGCGAGATCATGTTGTTATAGCGGCAGGCAGACCGCGCACGACTAGACCAGTTGGCACGCCATCCTGGTCCAATGCCTCGTGAATCATATTGGTGCCGTCGCCGGAAGCTCGCCAGTCCGACACGGTACCGGCCTTGAGATGCAGGTGGAAATCGGCGCGCATGATGTTGATGAAGCCCATGGCCGGATTGACCTTCTCCACCATGCCCGCCCACTTCTGTACAAAGCCTGGACGGCTAAAAGCGATCATAATATTCGCCTTCGTGTCCCTCGCCAAATTAAAGGGTCGCGTTCCGATCTCCTCCGGGTCGACATTCGGTCGCTCTCCGCGCGGCTCGACCGGCTTTTCGGGGAGGGCTTCCCCCGCACCGAATTGTGCTAGAGCGGCGTCGAAAGGCTCTAGCCCATTAAATCCGACGACGCTGAACAGGCATTCAGCATCGACATCGAGGAAGTCGATGCGCGGATAGGCCTGCTCGCCCATAACGCTGGTGCGATCAACGATGATCGTCGCAATGGCAGATGGGTCCATACGACTGTCGTGCTCGACGCCGGAACAAACCAGCCAGCCATCGTCAACGGTTACAGCCTCGATCGTGCCGATGCGCTCGTGCGTAGCGCCGGCGCGCTTTGCAGTGACCATTAGCTTGCCCATGGAGGGTAGTGCCCGAATTACTGAAGCGGCCGGCACGGGAAGTCGCTCGCGTGGATTGTTTTCAGTCATGGTCTCAGGTCAGGCAGGTTGAAGATCAGGATGGAGAAGCGACGCGGGCGAGGCGCCAGGGTCGAGTGTGATGTGACGCAAGGAGCCGAGCCCCTGTGGTGGCCGGTGGGCAACGATAATGAAAGTGGTGTCGGGTAGTTCGCGCCGCAGCACGCAGAGAAGCTCGGTCTCCGCAGCAATATCGAGACCAGAGGTTGGCTCGTCGAGCAGCGCCCACTGCGGTCTGTGGACCAGCAAACGGCCCAGCGCGAGACGCTGCTGCTCGCCACCGGACAGACCGTGGGCCGCCATGGTATCGGAGCGGCCGAATTCCACATCAGCCAGTTCACCAAGGCCGACCTTGGCCAAGGCAATATCGAGGTCTTCCGCGGCGAAGTCCTGCTTGCCACGCGGATAAGCCAAAGCAGCGTGGATGCCGCCGATGGGAAAATAGGGACGTTGCGGCAAGACGATCATTGAAGCGCTGGGGGTAAAGACTTCCCCCGAGCCATGCGGCCATAGCCCGGCCAGCGTCTTGATGAGCGTAGTCTTGCCAAGACCCGAAGCACCAGACAGCCACACGGCTTCCCCGCGGGTAATTGCGAAGTCGGGGATGTTCAGCATGACGGTCCCCTGCGGCGTTTCCAAAGCAAGACCCTTGAGGCCGAGAACACCATCGGAGGAGTCGTGCCGGGCGATGCGCCGACCGGTTCGCCCTGCTGCCTTGGCGGCCTCGAGAAAATCATCGAGGCGTGACGAAGCCGCAACCAGATCAGATAGATCGCGATAGGAAAAGACGAACCATGAAAGGCTTGTCACAACATTGGAGAAGGCCATGCTGAGCGACATGAGCCCACCGAAGGCGACATGACCGGCAAGGTACCCGGGTAGGGCAACGAACAGCGGCACGCGCAACACGGTGCTGGAATAGGGAAAGGTGAAGCAGCTCAGGATCAGATCGCGGTTGATCAGCCTGCGCCAGTTGGCGATGATGGCGTCGAAGCGGTTGTTGAAAACGCCGCGCTCTGCCCGTTCACCGGCAGACATGGCCACTTCATCGTAATTGAGGCGCAGGCGGGCCAGGGCGAAGCGAAAATTGGCCTCGCGGCGCTGCTGCTCCACCAGCAGCCCCTTAAGCGGATAGCCCAGAAAATGAACAAGCAGACTGCATAGCGCGACGTAGAGAAAGGCGGCCCAGACCATATAGTTCGGGACTTCCCACGGCAGGCCGATGAAGGCAAGCGACAGCGGGAAGCTGGCGAGGCTCCAAAGCAAGACGATATATGAGAATAGACCGGCAACTCGACCGATAAGATCGAGCGCCTCGCTAAGCACTTTCTCGATGAAGAACTTGCAGTCGTCGGCAATGCGCTGGTCGGGATTGTCGACCGGCTGGCTCTGGGGATTGGACATGCTATCGGCGCTGTTGGCGAGATGCCAGTAGGCGCGATTGTTCAGCCATATATCGAGGGCGCCCTGAGTGAGCGTACGGCGCCAGCGCATCTGCAACATCTTGCGGAGGTAAAGCCCGATCAGATGAATACAGACGTTCGCCGCCACAATGAGGAAGAAAACGCCGACCTGCCTAATAGCTTCGGACCCATTCATTGCCTCAAGCGCACCATAGAAGTCGCCGTTCCACTGTACCAGGCGAATGGAGGTGGCAATGCCGACGAAATCCAGGACGACGATCGCAACAAAGAAGGCAATGCCCATCTTACCGCGGGGACCTGAAATGCAAAGTTTCAGCAGGCGCCAGAACTGGGAGAGAGCGCGCAACACGACAAAATCCTTCAAGAATGAAGGGCGCGGGGCGCCCTTCTGTTGTTTGGAATGTCTCTGGGCATCGCCTGATCAGAACTTGACCGAGGTCCCGATCTTGAACGTACGGCCGGGGCCAACCTGGGCTGCCAGTGGGTTCTGGCCCTGCACGGCGATGTCGGTCTGGTTGGCTGCGTAGCCAGTTAGCGTGTTGGGGAAATATCTAGTGTCCAAGATGTTCTGGACACCGAAGTTGATCTCCACATTTTCCGTGGGCTTCCAGGTGACGTAGCCATCGAGCAGCGCATAGCCATCGGGCTTGAAGGCAGCGGGATCGGCGCGCTCGGTGACGCCGGAGGCGAGCGTGGTCAGCAGTTCAAACTTCAGACCGTTTTCCGGCATTTCGTAGCGAATACCAAGAACGGCCGTCAGTGGGGTGGCCCCGTCGAATGGTGTCGTCGCCGCCCCCGAACTGACGCGTTGCGAACCATGCTGCCAACTCAGATTGGCAGTGGCAAAGATGTTCTCGTAGAACTCATACTCCCCACCAAACTCGATACCATAGAGGTCGACCAACTCGACGTTGTCGGACCAGTAGACTGTCGGATCGCCGGCGGGGTCGAGGGGAGCGCCAGGCCGCGGCTGCAGGCCTCGAATGAAGTTATCGTATTTGGAATAGAAACCGGTCACGCTGAACCAGCCCTTATCAAACTCGCCACGAATACCGGCTTCGTAGTTGCTGACCGATTCCGGCTTCAGCTCGGGATTTGGCGTGATGTTGACGAGACCAGTAGTGCCGATGCCGAGGCTGGACTGGAACAATTGCTGGGCGCTCGGCATCTTGAAGCCTTCGCCATAGGCTGCGTAGACTGAGAAATTGTCAGTCAGCTCATATTGCACTGAGAGTTTCTTGATCAATTCGGTGCTTTTTACTTCGCCCGGCTTATAACCCGGAAGGCTGGCGTAGCTGGCATCGGGAGAGATGGTGTAATTAGCCAGACGCAGACCGGGTGTTATCGTCAGTCGGTCATCGAAGGCTTTGATCTCATCCTGTAGGAAGAAGTCGGCGCGCACGGTCTCCACTTTAGGGAACGAGAACCCCTGATTGATGGCCGGCGGCGTGATCACGCCATCCGATCTCCAAGTCGTATTGGTGCCAGTATAGTCACTCCTGGCGATATCACCGTCGAAGCCATAGGTCAGGGTATGGTTGGTCGGACCGACACCGAACGAGGATACCAGTTGCAGATCGGCCTCAAGGAAGCGCTCGCTGTAGTCGCGGAACTGGGTAACCGTCTGAGTGCGGGTCGGATAAGTGCGATAGGAGATGCTGTTGGTGACGCGCTTCTGCGGCGAGTAAGAAACTTGCCACTTGACGCTATCGAGCCACGGCGCATTGACCTGCCAATTGTGCTCAACGGCGAGCCGGTAGCGGGTCATGTCGAGCTCGCGCGGATAGGCATTGCTCACATAGCCGCCCGTCCTCGCACCTGAATCCCAGATCTGCTGGATAACGGTATTGCGATCGAAGAGTTCGCCGGTCAGCTTGATCTCGTGATCGGCATTGGGTGCAATCACAAGCTTCACCAGGCCGTTATAGGCACTGGTATCGGCTGGATACAGCTGGTCGCAACGAAAGTAGGTCGGACGCGGGCACGCGGCCCAAGGCGCACCGTCAGGATCAGCATTGGTCAGCTTGGCTTCATTTGCGGAGAGATGGCCAAAGCTGCCCAGCACTTGCATGGGACCAAAATCATAAGCGCCAGTGATCTGCTTGCGCCAGGAATTATCGAAGCTGTCGAAAGATGTCCGCACCTCGACAGCCCATGGCTTGTCTGAACCTTCGAGCAGATCGGATGGATCGCGCGTCCGGAACGCTACCGTGCCTCCAAGCGCATCGGCGCCCATCAGCACCGAGTTCGGACCGCGCATGATTTCAACGGCCTTCATGTTGAAGGGATCGACGAAATCGCGGCTGCCGTCAGTGATGCGCTCCTGCACGCGGCTGCCATCGACAAGCATCTGTACGCGATTGCCGCTCATGCCGCGGATGGTGAAGCCGGTGAGCTGGCCCCAGGGATTGGTAATCGAGGTCTGCCGGTCAACGGAAACGCCGGGCTCGTTGCGCACCAGATCTTGAATGTCGCGGACGACCCGTTCGTTGATCTGATCCTGACCGATTACGGTGATCGTTGCAGGTACATCAAGTAGTCGCTGAGAGGTGCGCGTTGAAGTGATCACTAGCCGCTGCAGCATGGTTATCTGAGTGCCGCTCATATTGTCTTGAGCCAGGGTCACGGAGACCCCGCACATGAGCACTGAAGCAAGGATTGTGCTGCCGAGCAGCGCGCGCAACGACTGTCTGCGCACGGCTTTGCTGTCGCCCGCCGAGCTGGCGCGCGTGGTATGTCCGATCATTTAGGCCCCCAAAGGAATAACGCTTTGCTGGCTTGACCGGGTCAGGCGGATGGCTGGCTACGCGGCCGACATCTACTTTAACATGAATATAATAGTCAACAATTAAAGCTCGAGTCCTTCTGTCAGCATATTGCCTCCCAATCCCAACCGCTCGTTCATTAGATTCCAGCGGGAAATGTGACCAGAACCGCGAGAAGCGATGGGTCAGGCCTTGGAGGCGCCCGGTTGCCTCCGGCCGGATCGCTGACACAAAGACAAGGCAGCTGTCGTTGATCGGGCACTAGAAGCCGACATTCCGCTTGCGACGCCCTTCCGCCATTCAGCAGTTTTGGATCGTTCTAGCGTTCAGGAGCACAATACACGTTCCTAGGCAGCCAACCGTTGGGCGCTCATTTTTACGGAGACGATGATGCCGCCCTCGGACCATTCCGTTTCTATGGAGCCTTGCAATTGCCCCGTTATAATTCTGTTGAGTAGCTTGCTTCCATATCCTGCTTCTGCCTGCGGCTGCACCATCGGACCGCTGTGCTCAGTCCATACGAGACACACTTCATCGTCCGTGGCAGTCCCGGAAATATCCAGCATGCCTGACTCGACGGAAAGCGCCCCATATTTCAAGGAATTGGTCGCCAATTCGTGGATGACCAGTGCCAGGGTTGTCGCGGACTGTTCACCGATTCCCATGCGGGGAACGGCCACACGAATTCGCCCGCTGAAAGCTCCGGTATCGTCGTAAGGCGCCAGGAGTACGGAAATTAGATCGCCCAACAGTGCGGCACGTCCTTGCTCATCCGGAAGAGGCCTAACAAGATTATGTGCTCTACCCAGCGCGGTTAGCCGATTGGTCAGTTCCTTGGCCATCTCTGCAACAGATGTCGCCGAGCGGGAGGTCAGATTGGTGAGACCTGCCGCAATCGCCAGAAGGTTCTTGACCCGATGGCTCATCTCGCCAGCAAGGAGTTCGTGACCTTCCTCTGCCTGCTTGCGGCCGGTGACGTCGAGAAAAACGCCCGACATTTGCCCCTTGTGCAATCCCTCATCGTTGCCCAGTCCGCGGGCCGATATCCATCTAATTTCCTCACCGAGAAGGATACGAAAATCGATTTCATAGGCGCCAATGAGGGCGCGGGTTGCTGTGAATGCCGCCCGAACCCGATCTCGATCGGCGGGGTGAATTCGTGAGGAGAGGTCCTCAAACCTCACCGAGCCTTCTGCCGGTAATCCCCAGAGCTCGAAGGCCCGCTCGTCCATGGCGAAATCGTCGGTCTCAACCGTCCACGACCATAGCGCTACCCCAGCGGCATGCAGCGCCCGCTTAAGATTTTTCACTTCCCAAAGTGGATGGCTTTCGTCGAACAGCGGCATATGCGCCTCCTAGCCACCGTTTGAGCAGGTTACGCACGTTCACGCCATCCCCTGCGTAAGGTGCAAACCATCAACGCAACCTTCAGAGGCTATGCAGTCGTCAGCTCGCGTCGACACACCCGCGCCAAGCGAGGCACGGGTAGGCTGAATCTCAATCAGGCGGAGAGCAGCTCGCGCATTGACCGCAGTACAGCCAGATGCGCGTAGGGCTTGCTGACGAATATGCTGCCATCCGGTATTTCAGCGATGTCCACGTTTCGATGGCCGGACGTGACAATGATTTTGACGGGCGGCCAGCGATCTCGAACTGCTGCAGCAAGCTTTAAGCCATCCATGGATCCGGGCATGTCTATGTCGGTGAACAGCAGCCTTATGCTGGGTGTAATATTGAGAATTTCGATCGCCTGATCGGCGTTCGAAGCTTCGAGGACTTCATATCCGACGTCTCGAAGCTGGTCAGCCACGTCTAACCGGACAAGGACTTCGTCGTCGACGACTAGTACAGCTATCCGGTCGGTCATACATCGGTCCAATTCGCCTCTGAACGGGTGACAGCAACGCGGGGAAGTGGCTAACGATCCAAATTATCTCAAAACGCCGGCGTTAAGTGCCGGTCGGCCCGTCCCGGTGCAACATTCTCGCCGAAATGACGCCTTTCTGGCCAATGCCGCTGCAGCGATGTTTCCAAAGTCACCCTCCAGCGTTGGTAGAGAGGCATATCGCCTTGAAGGAAGTCAGATGCAAAATGGCGAACGAGCCTTTTATACGAGCGAGAACGGGGACCGGTGGCTGCTTCTTGCGGGAGAAGACGTCGTGTCGGTGCGCCACGTTCCAAATGCCGCTTCCGGGGGACAGCGCAAAACCTACGAGCTAGGAGCCTTCCTAATCGAGGAGCGCCATTCCGCACAAAATCAAGCGCTTCGGGCATTAATCTCGTCATTGACTAGAACCGAAGAAAGCCATCCAGCCGCTGCTCAAGAGTAATTACGACTATTCGACGCGGATGTGACGAGTGCGTCCCCTCCTCGGTCTGGAAAGGCGCATTGCGGCAGATATCGGTTGATGAGCACCGCAGCAGCGGCAATGTCGTTGTCGTTCACGGCCTCGCCTGTATTGATGCCAGGCTCGCTCGGGCATCCCCCGCGCGTAGAACTGCAACGCACCGCTGCTATACGCATGCCAATTTCGGCTGCCGAGCGAGGCCGTCACCTTCCCGACTAAGCGGATTCATCGGGAAGGTACAGATGCGGTATGCGCTCCATCGAGGGTTTGCTCGGACTTACCGACAACCATCGCGACTCGGTGGGCTAGCCGGAATGACGAGGTCGACCCAAAGCTCAGAGAGGTGGGCCCAGGAGCCGTGGTCGCGAACTCAAGATTTGGACGCTGACTGGGTGCCAATCTGCAGGCTCCGCCCGGCACCTAAGGCAAGCAGTGCCAACACCGCGCAGAGGGCGATGCACGCGACAAGCGCAGGTTGCCAGCTCCCGAGCTTGTCGCGCAATGCTCCGATCAAAACCGGTGCTGTGGCTGACATTAGATAGCCGATCGACTGGGTCATGCCCGAAAGGCTTGCGGTTTGCTGTGCGGTTCGGGTGCGTAGCCCGATGAAGGCAAGGGCCAGAATGAACGCGCCGCCGATGCCGAAGCCGAAGAGCACCACCCAAAGGAGCGCGAAAGTAGGCATCAAGAGCAGTCCGACCAATGCAATTAGACCTGATGCCGCAAGGCCAATGGCGAGACCGCGCTGATCCTTTGCTCGCTGCACAATAGGGACAATCACGAGTGCTGGGAAAGCCGTAGCCAATTGCATGATCCCATGAAGTGAACCCGCCTCGGTGGATGAAAAGCCCTGGGCGACCAGAATAGAGGGAAGCCAGGCGGTGATAGCGTAGTAGACGAAGGAATTGACCCCGAAGAATAATGTGACCTGCCAAGCCAGAGGGGAACGCCATACCGCGCCGCCATGGGGAGGCGTGGCGGTGCCGGGCGACACAGGCGTGTGTCTGTAAAGCTGAGGTAGCCAGAGCAAGACGCTGGCAGCAGGTAGGACGACAAAGGCAGCTAGCGAAATCTGCCAGTTGAAACTGTGGGCCAGCGGTACGACCGCTGCAGAACCGAACGCAGAGGCAATGCCCATAGCAATGGAGTAGATCGCGGTGAGTTTCGTGAGTTGATCAGGAAAATCTCGCTTGATCAGGCTGGGCAACAGAGTGTTGCCCAGCGCTATGCCGGCACCCAAAAGGCAGGTGCCAAGGAACAATCCCCATGAGGGCCCTGCCGATCTTACCAGGATCCCGCCGATCATGACGAGCAGTGCAAGGAGCAATGCACGCTCAAGGCCGTATTCGCGGGCCAGCAGCGCGGCGAACGGTGACACTACGCAGAAGACCAGCAACGGCAGGGTGATGAGAAGGCCTGCCTCGCTCGCCCCCATACCGAAGGTGTCCCTTAGCACGCCGAGTAAGGGACCAACGGCTGTGAAGGTGCCGCGCAGAGTAGTGGAGAAGACGAGGATACCGGCGATAACCCAAAGTGGATTCAGGGGACGGGCGCGAGATGACATTTTGCTCAAAACCGACATGAGAGATCCTGCTCAAATAGAGCTATTGTCGGCTGCTGAATTTAGATATTATGCCATTTAGTATTTAAAAGCGGCCAATCGTACATGGACTCCCTTCACGCGTGCCTCGCATCGTTCGATCCCGATCTATCCTTGGAACCCGTCTTTGCGGTTTCGGTGGATGTAAAGGAGCATGAAGCCGAGCTTCCCATGCACCAGCACAGCAAGGGTCAACTGGTGATCGCGCTTCAGGGCGGTGTCATGTGTCGGGCGCAGGGTGGTCTTTGGATGGTTCCATCAGGAAGCGGCGTCTGGATACCCGGCAACGTCCCGCACTCCAATCACGTGGGCGCGAACGGCCGCATTTGCCTGCTCTTCGTTGATCCGGCCGTCACCACCCTGCCCGCGCAATGTTGCACGCTGTCGCTGACGCCTATGCTGATCGAGATGATCAAGCACATGGCCGCCGTTCCTGCAGACAGCCATGCAGATACCGATTCACATCGACACATGATTGCGCATGTAGTCCTGGAGGAGCTTCGCCGCATGGAGGTCGCCGCCCTACACCTGCCTATTCCAGAAGACCCGACGATGATCCAGATTGCGAATGCTTTGATCGGCGATCCGGGAGATCGGAGCACTGTTGCGCAATGGGCGGAACGTGTTGCCATGAGCGAGCGATCGCTTGCCCGGCTCGTAAGCAAGAAGACGTCCATGAGTTTTGGGCGCTGGCGTCAGCAATTGTATATCATCATTGCCCTGCAGAGATTGTCGGCCGGAGCGACGGTGCAAAATGTTTCCGACGATCTCGGTTATGAATCGGTCAGTGCGTTCATAACCATGTTCAAGAGCGCGCTCGGCAAGTCTCCAGGCCGATTCATGGCAGAAAGGATAGCCAGATAATTCCGGCGAGGTCGTATTCCCTATGGCGCCAATGCCGTCAAATTCATCGGTATCGCCTCCGCAACGTATGACACGCAGTGATTTCGCCTACCTCCCCTTCCGCGCGGAACCTTCCCGCGAAACGGGAGAACAGGTAACCTTGCCCCCTTTAGAACGGTGCGTAAGGAGAAAATCGACTATGACGACAGAGCGCGAGGCGGACTTGTTTATTGCCAACTATCGCGTGCTGCTAAAGCAATGGGCAAAGGTGGTGGCCGGAACGGCCGAGGGCGACAGCGATGGTCTGTATCGCCAGCTCGATGAAGGTCAGGATATCCTGGCTGCCATCGCGACACGGTTTCCTAACAAAGCCTATGCTGTCGACGTGTTGATCAATGCTCGATCCACAACGCCCTATGATCGCGACATGAGCGGAGACAGCGCAAATTGAATACTCAGGTGGTTCCCATGACCAAGGAAGATTTTAAGGCCTGGCGCGAGCATGTGGGGTTCAACCGAAAGCAGGCTTGCGACGCGCTGGGCCTTGGGCGAAATACTCCCCAGCGCTACGAGGATGGTAAGGCAAATATCCCACTGTATGTCGCTCTGGCGTGCGGCGCCCTGGCACATGGCCTTTCACCTTGGACAAAGAATGACAGCGGGCGGCCCGGAAAGGCGGATCGGGAAACCGTCACGCTAAGCGTGACGCCTGCAACTGTCGCCCGGTTTAAAGCCTTAGGCGATAACTGGCGCCCCATTATGGCTGATGTGCTGGAGCACGCCGACAATAAGTAAAGTTAGGAAGACGGGGCGCGCCTGTTGGATGACCAAGTTCGAAGAAGCTCAGCATAGAGCAACTGAAAAAGAGATACGATAACCTCGCCGGGACAATGCAGGTCTGACTATCGTTCTATCGCGATGAGATTTCAGCGCGAAAGCGAGGTGGCAAGTGCGAAGATGATCGATCTGACCAAGGTCATGACAAACCCCACTATTGCCACCCTGGTCTGACTGCGTGGGACTTAGCGGCGGTTTGCTGCGAAGAAGTGACCTGTCGAGTTACCATTATGTGTTCCAATTCGCCCAGTGCCACTAAGGCTTCGCGAATTTCGGCAGCCGTCGTAGTCGACCGACCCGCCCCCCGTAGGCCAGGGGCGAACATCGTTGGCGACCTATTTATGAAATGGGGGCAGATAATCGCAAAGAAATCGCGGCCCTGCGCCTAAACGAGGTGTCGCCACCGCGCCAAGCTGGTTCTCACTTTTGGAGGTCGGTTTATCGAGGCTCCTCAGAACTTGTGCAACCTCAGAGACCGTTAGTTAGGTGTACCTGATACCCCTCTGGTCGGGTGGCTAGCAGGTTGAACGTCGTCGAACACGGTGCGTCCGCCAAACTGACGGGCGCGCGCCCGTTCTTTGGTAATATAGGATTTGAGCGACGGACCGCGAGCCGTGCTTTCCAATGTCCGGGCCTGCGCGTCCAGGCGCTTGAGAGCGGCGAGTTGCTCGTCCTGGCCGAGGCGCGATCGGCCGACGGCATTCTTCAGTACTTGGATGGTCTGGTCATAGACGGTTAGCGGAACCGGAAAAGGATGCCCGTCCTTGCCGCCATGTGCCATGGCGAAGCGGGCAGGATCGGAAAAACGATGCTGCGCGCCGTGAACGACCTCGGCGACCATCGCCAGCGACTCCACCGTGCGAGCCCCAACGCCGGGCACCAGCAGCAGTTGGGCAAAATCCGTCGGCCCGCGATCGGCCGCCGCGGCGAGGCTTCCGTGCAGGCGCCGCAGCAGGACGTCGGGTGGCCTTATGTCATGGTGCTCCGGCATCACCAGGTGCGGCAGCAGCGGCTCATCGTCGACCGGTTTCGCACTACTCCGCAAGCGACCGACCTCGCGGACGATTGCATCGGGGCCCAGCGAGGTCAGCAAATCAACGCTGCCCGCCCGTGCCCTATCGGCGCGCTTGTCGGTCAGATTGATGATCTGTCCTTGGGCCTTGCCCTCGATGGCAGCGTGCGGATGCTCGACAAAACTGCCCAGGCCCTGCGAGGTCCAGTGGTATCGGCGGGCATAGCCTGCATCGCCCTTCATACCCTGTTGCACTACCACCCACTTGCCGTCGTCAGCCACGATGAAGCCGTGCAGGTAGAGATCGAAACCGTCCTGGACCGCGGCGCTATCCACCTTGGCGACCAGTCGGCTTGCTGTCGCCAGCGCGGCGCCGTCGAAACCTACCCGGTCACCGACCGCCATCAACTCGCTGGGCGTGTTACGTGAATGTTTGCCCCGACCACCACAGACATGAAGGCCGAGCTCCTTTTCCAGCGGTCCCAGCCCGCGTTTCAAGGCACCGATGACGCTTGTGGTGATGCCTGACGAATGCCAGTCCATCCCCATCACGGCACCAAACGACTGGAACCAGAAGGGATGAGCCAGTCGCTGCAACAACTCGTCGCGTCCGTATTCGATGACGACGGCCTCGCAGATCAACGCTCCGAGTTTGGCCATGCGCTCGCTCAGCCAGCGCGGCACGCGGCCACCATGAAGCGGAAGATCGGCACTGCCGGAACGACTGGTCACTATTATCCTCGCATTATGCCGCCCAGCCTACCATAGAACAAAGCATAAACGAAAGGGCAAGATCTCCGTGAGCCGCCAACTTTTCCAGAGGTGAAGAATTGGAAATCCGCGGGTACCGCCATGCCATCCACCTGATCGAGAAGAGTAGCTACTGTCCCGACACCCGTGTGTTGTCGGTCTGGCTAGCGACGGGCGGAAATCGTTACGACTAACAAAACGTAT
Organism: Devosia sp. ZW T5_3; assembly: GCF_044987315.1. Taxonomy (NCBI): domain Bacteria; kingdom Pseudomonadati; phylum Pseudomonadota; class Alphaproteobacteria; order Hyphomicrobiales; family Devosiaceae; genus Devosia; species Devosia sp. ZW T5_3. The sequence continues at coordinate 355,457 of NZ_JBJDRE010000001.1, read as the reverse complement.
CGCCCGAACCTATGGCGCGCTCGCGCTATCTTACCTAACGCGGTTTTTTCAATCGCCGTCGATTTTGCGCCAGCGACGCAATAGTCAGGATCGTGGCGACAAACCATGCTTGAGCTGGATCGGAAGGCCGTGGGACTCGATTATCGCGGCGATCAGATTGTGAACCGCCAAGACATCGCGCCCGCAGGCCACCGGTTTCCGGCACCGGGCGACCGCGTCCGCAAAATCCTCAATTAGGGCTTGATGAGCCTGGCTGGAAAATTCCATTGGATCGGCCCCCGATCCGGAACCAGCATCAGCGCCTTCAAAATCGATGTTGGAGCCATCATGCGACCGTACTGTGAGGTGTGTTCCCGCCAGTGTGGCGCTTCCTGCGACTCCAGTGATTTCTATGGCATCTGCCTGCCCAGGAAAGGCGCAGGTGGTGGCGGTGATGCTGCCCAGGGCGCCATTGGGAAAACGCATTGTCGCCGCTGCCACATCTTCTCCCTCCATGATGTGGACCGGGCTGGTGGAAACAAAGCCTGTTACCGTTTCAGGCATGCCGACGAGCGAGACCATCAGGTCAAGGTTATGGATGGCCTGAGTTAGCAGGACGCCACCGCCGTCGCGTGCCAAGGTGCCGCGCCCGGGCTCGTCATAATAGCTCTGAGGACGCCAGTAGTTTGTACGGGCACTCACCTGGACCAATTGTCCGAGGCGGTCCTGTTCAATGATGGTCTTGAGTTTCAGGGCAGCGGGCCTGAACCGGTTTTGAAGCACCATGCCAAGGATGATTCCCGCCGCATCGGCAACATCCACCAATTGCTCGGCTCGATCGACGCTGACCTCGATCGGTTTTTCCAGCAGCACATGCTTGCCGGCTGCAGCGGCCATTTGCACGATTTCGAGATGCGTATTGGGCGGGGTCAGGACCAGCACGGCATCGACACGCCGATCGTTGAAAATCGCTTCAATCGTGTCCGTTGTTGGAAGACCATGCGCCGCAGCGAAGGCGTCGCGACGTTCGCGCGAAGGGCTGAAGGCGTGGAGGGCTTCGATCCGATCGCGTAGCGCCAATAGCGCGCGTGCATGCGGCAGGGACGCCATGCCCAGGCCAATGATGCCAATGCCGAGTTTTTCAGCCACGGCCGGTTACCGTGCCAGTGCTGGCCAATCGCCTGGTGGTGGCGCTGTCGAATAAATGTGTCGTATCTGGTTGTGGCGCCAGCCACAATTCATCACCAACGCTCGCGGTCAGCCGCTGGCGGAGCAAAGCCGAAATCCGGTCCTCCCCCAATTGCACCACGACAAAGGTCTCCGAACCCGTCGGTTCGATGGTGGTGATCCTGCCGCCAATCCCCTCTCCGGGGTTTGATAGCGTCAGATGTTCCGGCCGAATGCCCAGTGTTGCCGTCAGGCCTTCAGGCGCTCCCGCAGCAGCCTGGACGGGCAGACGGAAGCCGCTGCCGGTTTCGAAGATCTGCTGGCCCTGGTGCTGGCGGACGGTGCCTTTGAGGAAATTCATGGCGGGCGACCCGATGAAGCTGGCCACGAACATATTGGCCGGGAAGTCGTAGAGATCGAGCGGCGTGCCGATCTGCTCCACGACGCCGTCGCGCATGACCACGATCAGGTCCGCCATGGTCATGGCTTCGATCTGGTCGTGGGTCACATAGATGGTCGTGGTCTTGAAGCGAGCATGCATGTCCTTGAGCTCGCCGCGCATCTGCACCCGCAGCTTGGCATCGAGATTGGATAGGGGTTCATCGAACAGGAACACCTGTGGCTGGCGCACGATCGCGCGACCCATGGCAACGCGCTGGCGCTGGCCACCGGACAATTGCTTGGGGAAGCGCTGGAGATAATCAGTGAGGCCCAGAATGCGCGCAGCCTCGCCGACCCGTTGGTTGATTTCGGCCTTGGACTGCTTAGCCAAGCGTAGCGAGAAGCCCATATTCTCGGCGATGGTCATGTGCGGATAGAGTGCATAATTCTGGAACACCATGGCGATGTCACGGTGCTTGGGCTCGACGTCGTTGATGACCCGACCGCCGATGGAAATTTCGCCCTTGTCGATGTCTTCGAGCCCCGCAATCATGCGCAGCAGGGTCGATTTTCCGCAGCCCGAGGGACCCACCAACACCACGAAGGCGCCATCAGGCACTTCGACATTGATGTTGCGGATGATGTCCGTGGGGCCAAAGGACTTGGCTACGTTGGTGATTTCTACGGCAGCCATTTATGCACCTGTGCTGGTTTTGGGGGCCCTGTTCGCGCCCATGCGAGCGGCTGCTTCCACGGCCGCCAGAAGGCTGAGGCCGGTGTGGTAGCCGGGGTCAAGGTCGGGGGTGGCCGGAACGAAGTCGACGGGGCCCTCCCCTGTCATCGTTTGATAGGCGATTGCCGGCTCGCCGCGCCAATAGGTATCGAAAAATGCCGCATGCGCCGTGCGCCAGATATCGAGCACGAGCGCGTTGCCGGTGCGCTCATGGCACAAGGCGGCACTGCGGATGGTTTCGGGCAGTGACCACCACGGGCAGTAGCGACTGGTCGGCTCACCTGTCGCGACAGAAACCGTGAGTGCCACGCCCGGTCCATGGAAGCCGGCCTTGAATGAGGCGATGAGAATAGCCTGCAGGTGTTCGATCAGGGCCGGATTGGCATCGGGGGGCAGATGGTCGAGGGCAAAGCCGACAAATTCGATGCCGTGCCCAACATTGCAGGCATCCGATCCAGGTACGTTGCGCAACAGGCCCGAAGCGGGATCGAGATAGTGCTCAAGGACGTGGGCGATGAAGCGATCGGCAAAGCGGGCAGTGTCGGGCCGGCTGATGCGCTTGAGCATGCCGGCGGCGCCGAGCAGGATCATGCGCGGGCCGAAATCGGCGGGCTGGTTGCCGGCAGTGTCGGCCGAGATCGCCTGCCGCTCGTCCATCTGGAACCGCCCGCCTTCAATGGCGTCGATGAGCGCGGGAAGCTGGGCCAGGTAGTGATCAAGGCTCGGCCTGTCATAGCGGGCTGCGGCAGAAATCAGGCCCTTGAGAACGAAGATATCGGAATAGGTGTAGATTTCTGCCGGCCGGGCCTGCGGCGCAGTGGCGCCATCTGGTCCGGCGACAACCGACTCGAGGTTGGCGTCGTAACAGAAATAGGCATGGCCATGCGCTGACCAGAGCTGTTGCAGAATGCCGTAGAGCGGTCGTGCTGCCGCATCGATGGACGCGGCCAATTGGGGGTCAGACGCCGCGAAGAACGCGGCATGCGTCACCAGTGCTTCGAGGCCCCGGCCCTGAATCCAGCCATAAGTGAACTGAGGGCCGCGCAGACCATCGTCCGGGCCATAGTCAGCCAGGGTGATGCTGTTCTGCTTGCTGTTCAGAAAGCCCGGGCCCAGCAAGGGCCGGGCCAGCAGCCAGCGCAGGCTTGCCGCATTGGTATCGGCATAAGTCTGCGCTGCCTGGCCGATGAAGCTTGCCGGATCGCTCATTCCTTGAGCCCGGTACTGGCGACGCCCTGAACGAAGTTGCGGCGCAGGATGACGAAGAGGCTGATCGAGGGAATGAGCACCAGTGCCGATGCGGCGCTGAGGCGGCCCAGATCGACGGTGAACCCGGTCTGGAACAGGGCCAGCCCCACCTCGATCGTATAGGCCTCGCGATTGGTGGCGACGATCATCGGCCAGGCAAAGGCGGTCCAGGCCTGGAAGAACGCCAACACGCCAAGCGCCCCGAGGGCACCGCGCAGCAGCGGCAAGACGATGCGGAAGAATATCCAGAGCTCACCCGCACCGTCGATGCGCGCGGCTTCCAGCAGTTCGTCGGGAATGGAATGGATGACGTTCTGCCGGATCAGAAAGATGCCAAAACTCATGACCAGATAGCCGAGCAGCAATCCCCAGATGCTGTTGAGGATGCCCAAGCTTTGGGCCTGGAAATAGAGCGGGATCATGTAGACTTCGAACGGCACGATGGCGGTCGCCAGCACCAGGGCGAAGATCACGTTGAGCGAGCGATAGCGGAACTTGGCGAGGATGTACCCGGCGATAGAGGAGGTCGCCAGGATCGCCAGGGTCGACAGCACCGCGAACAGGATGCTGTTGAAGATCCAGCGCAATAGCGGGGTGTCCTGCAGGACGGCCGCGAAATTGTCGATCGTGGGGTTGGCCGGAATAATGGTGGGCGGCCAGGCGAGCATTTCTTGGGGCGTCTTGAAGCCATTGGAGACAAGAAACACCAACGGGAGCAGCATCAGCAGGCTGAACACCAGCAATATGAGGTCGATGCTGCGATCGACGAGCAACTTGCGCATGCGACGGCGCTTGCCACTTTGGGTCGAAGGATTGGCACTCATGCGCGCCCCCTTTCCCGCAACAGGGAGAACTGGATGAGCGTCAGCACCAGCACGATAACGAGGAGGACCACCGCCTCGGACGCGGCATAGCCGACGCGGTAATTGCGGAAGCTGTTTTCCAGCATGTCGAGCACCAGCACGCGCACCTGCCGACCCGGCGCGCCCTGTGCGTCCGAGGCCAGCACGAAGGCCTGGGCATAGACGTTGAACCCGGACACCAGGGTCACCACCGACACGTATAGCGTGATGGGCTTGAGCATCGGCATGGACAGGAACCAGAATGATTGTGGACCTGATGCGCCATCCAGCTTGGCGGCCTCGAACAGGGATACCGGCAGGCTCTTGAAGCCCACGAGATAGATCAACACTGCATAACCGAGCGCCTGCCACGAACACAGCACGATGACGCTGATCACCGAAAGGGTTGGATCAAACAGCCAGGCCTGAGGCTCGAAACCGAAAAAGGTCAGCACGGCGTTCAGCGGCCCAAGCCGGGCGTCGAAAATCCATTTCCAGGCCATGGCTGCGGGCACCAGCGACACCACATGCGGCAGGAAGATAGCCGTCTCGTAAAAGCCCGATGCCCGCGAACGCGTACGGTAGTGGATCATCGCCGCCAGTACCATCGCGGTGGGGATGGTGATGATCAGCACGCCGAAGGCAATGATGGTGGTGTTCAGCAGTGCTTCGTGAAACAGGCGGTCGCTCATCAGCTCCTGGAAATTGGCCAGACCGATGAAGGGCTTGTTCTTGGAGAGAATGTCCCATTTGTGCAGGCTCAGCCGCAGGGTCTCAAAAATGGGATACATGCGCAGCCAGGCAAAGAGCGCCAGCGTGGGCAGGATGGCGAGGATCGCAAAGAGCCATCTCTTGCGCCGCAGCATTGCATTCTCCGCTGATGGAGCCTGGGAGGCCGAGGCCATCCCAAGCAGGTTGGCACATGGAGCTCTGGTTTATTCCGCCAGTAGCCCTTCACGTTGCAGCAGGGTGTTGATCTCGTCTTGCATGGCGACCAGCACGGCGTCGATCGCCGCATCATCGGTCGCCAGAGCGGGATTGGCGAATGCCTCGGTCAGCCGTGCTGCGGTCCGGGTGAGGATCTCTTCCACCGGACCGATATTGGGCAATGAGAAGAACTCGTAGGTGTCCGGATAATCTACGAACGCCGCCAAAGCCGGCTTGGCCTTGAGGATCGCGCTGTAGTCCAGGCCGGAACGGTTCGGCAGCCAGCCCACATTGTCCAGAAGCCACAGCAGGTTGTCGGGCTCGTTGGCGGCCTGTGCAAAGGCCCATGCGGCTTCCGCCTCCGCGCCCTCGCCGCTGATCCACAGCGATACAGGCGCCACGATCGAGCCGCGCGGCAGCGTGGCCGTGGCATAGGAGAGGTCCGGTGCCTTGGCAGCGATATCGCCGATGACCCAGGATTCACGGATGAACATCGCGGTCTGCTCACGCTCGAATGCCTCGGCATCGGCCGGCATTTCGATCGTTACGGTCTTGAGCGTATGAACATTCTCCAGATACTGCTTGAGCGCCGCGCGGCCTTGCTCGTTGGCAAAGTCAGCCTTCCACTTACCCGCGGCATCCTGCTCGACCAGGCTCTCGCCGTACTGGAACATATTGATCCAGAACTTTTCGGCAATGCCCTGACCACCGCCGGACAGACGCAGGCTCCAGCCGGACACGGTGGGGGCACCATTGGCGTCCCGTTGGGTCAGCGCCTCGGCGTATTTCGTGTAGTCAGCCATGTCGGTCGGTGGTTCGGTCAGACCGGCCGCCTCGAACATTTCGGTGTTGTAGTAGAGGGCGCTCTGACCACGGAAGAGCGGCAGTCCATAGACGGTGCCGTCATAGCTGGCGGAGTCGCGGAAGAAGTCGTTGAAATTGGCGGAATCCTGCACGAAAGCCGCAATATCGTCGGGAGCGGCGTTGAACAGCCCATTCTCCAGATAGCGCGTTGCAGTGGAGGTGCCGAGCTCGATGACCTCAGCGGCCTCGCCCGATGTCAGTCCCAGCGCCAGGCGCTTTTCGTGCTCGCGCAGCGCGATGGCTTCCACCTTGACGCTGAGATCGGGGTGTTGTGCCTTCATGCCTTCGGCGACATGCTCATAGAACGGCGCCAATTCCGGATAGCCGCTCCAGACGCGGATTTCCTGGGCGCTGACGGCGGGCGCCGCAGCGACTGCGGCAAAGCCCATCACTGACCCGAGCAGTGCTAGCCGGAGTGCACTCGCCGGCAAATGGCGGCGTAGCTTCGATACGCTTGTCATGAAAGTTCCCCTTGTTTCGCTCGTTCCCTACACAGGCGATGACGAGAGTTTGTTATGCAACCGGTTGCGCTGTCAAGTGGCGTTCACGAAGCAGCGAATGCGCGGCCTCCGCCAGCGCCTCGGCTGAACCGGGGGCAAAAGTACCTGGCATGCCGATGAAACGATGGGCCTCATCCACCTCATAGCCGCCGAACGCAAACTCGCTGCGCGGTGGGATGTAGCCGGGCGTGCCCTCGGCGTAGGCGAGCACGAATGCCGGCCGCCCCCCACAGGCGCTGCGCACCGACAGACCCGTCTCGCTGAAGATTTCCCCTGGCAGGGCCACGATGGGAATGCCGCCCCAGTCGAGCAGGCTGACCCGGGCGCGCCAGCTACCTGGCACCACATCGCGATTGCGTTCGGCCCACTCGATCCAGTGCCCGAGCAGAGTGGCCCGTACCGGTTCGGCCGTTTGTTGTTCGAGGCGCCAACGCGCAGCCAGGTCCGGCAGGGGCGCTGCTTCGAGGCGCGTCAATGCCAGTTCCAACTCACGATGCGCGGCACCGACGATTTCGGTCGCGGCTTGCTCGCCAGCTTCAATTGCCGCTGCGGCGATGCGCTCCCCCAGACGCTGCGCTGTGGCAAAGGTGCGGGCGCTGTTGGCCGCCAGAGTCCAGGATGCCTGGGCCGTGTGGCCGGTATTGGCATCGCCGGCGCAGCCGGTGAGAAACAGCGCAACTGCCCCGGGATGCGCGGTCTCCAGCGCCTGGCGAACATAGAATGGATAGTCGGCTGTCATAAGAAGATTGTCTGCGGCCAGCACCACGGGGTGGCAGGCATAGGACGCCATCACTGCAATGTAGCGCCCGTCTGCATCGCGAATGCGGATCATCGGCACGGATCGGTCCAAGGGACCATCAACGTGCCGCCGGTTCCAGGCTACGGCGGGATCTCCGCCCATGCCCACGGCAATTGTCGCGGATCGCCTGTTCGCATAGGCCAGTCGCAGCGCCTCGACAGCACCGTCCTCGATCTGCTGCAGGAATGCAGGATCGCTGGTCCGGCCCAGTCGCCCCTTCATGGATACCGGCGCACCATGGGTATGGGTGGCCGCCACGATGATCCTGTCATCCGGCAGGGGACTGCGCTGGCGGATCCGGGCCGCCATATCCTCGTGCAAGCCGATCACGTCGAGGACCACTATGGCCGTGTCTTCGACTACGATTGCCCGCGCCGTCAGCGGGTCATGCGTGCCCGTCGCCGGCATGGTCCGCGCCGCAAAGCCCGCCAGATGCAGCCCCGCTGCTGGCGTTATGTCGACACTCGCCGCCCCCGCACGGATCATGCCGAAACCCTCTCGCCGCCCAGGAAAACGTCTTTAATCGTCAATTTTTCGTCGCCCGGCGCCCAGGAAAACAGCGTGATATCGGCGCGCTGACCCGGAGCGAGCACACCCCTGCCGCCCACGAAACGTCCCGGATTGCCGGTCGCCAAATTCAACGCCTGCGCCAAGGAAATTTCCCCCACCTTGATGGCGTAGGCGATATTGCGGTCCAGCAAATGCCCTGCCCCCGCCAGATAAGGCGTATCGGCAACGCTGAGCCGCCCATCCGCAGACACATCCACGTCCCCGCCAATGGCGCTTCGATAGCGCCCGGGCTGCTGCCCACCCAAAGCGGCTGCGTCAGAAACCAGTATCGATTTGTCCAATGTCTTGGCCCGCAGCATGGCCTTGAGCGTTGATGCGGGTAAATGATGCCCGTCAGCAATGAAACTGGCCGTCAGTCGGTCATCCGATAGTTGCGTCCAGATGAAGTTGGGGTGACGCGGCAGCATGCTGGCAGCGCCATTGCCGAGATGGGTCGACAGGCTCGCCCCTGCGTCCACCGCTGCCGTGATCTGCTCCGGCGTGGCGCCAGTATGGCCAATCGACACCAGCACGCCTTGGGCGGTCAGTGCCTCGATATAGGCTCGCGCCTCCGCATAATGCGGCGACAAAGTCACCAGCCCGACCATGCCCTCGGCGGCGCTCTGCCATCGGGCGAATTCATCGATGCTCGGCGGGCGCACATGCTCGAGCGGGTGCGCACCGCGCGGACCATCTGCCGGGTCGAGCGAAGGTCCTTCGACATGCACGAACGCGATCATCTCGGCCAGAAGGGGGCTTTCACGTCTAGCCGCAGCGATGGCGCTCAGGGCTTCGCACAAGGATTGCTCACTTGCGGTGATAAGCGTCGGCGCAAAGCAGGTGACACCCGCCCCAAGCAGGTGACGCGCCAATTGCTCAAGCGCTTCCAAACCCGGTACGCCGGCGTTCAGATCGTGCCCGGCGTAGCCATTCACTTGCAGATCGACGAATCCGGCGGACAGGAACGGCGTCGCGTCGTCGACTGCGGTGGGACCCATGGAGACGATGCGTCCCTCACTGCATGCTATGGCGATCCCCTGCCCGTCTGCCGGATCGCGCCCAACAATGCGGGCAGCTTTGCTCACAGCCAGCGCACCCGATCGCGGAACCGCGCTAGGAACCTGACATTGGCTTCATCGCCGCCCGGCGCGTTGCCACTGCGCCAGATCGGCGGTTCGACGCCCCGCTCCGCCAGCTTGGCTACGGTACGAATAACCAGACAGTTGAGCGCAAAAGCGTTGGCGAAAGTGGAAACCGCCGCAATGCTCTCGCCGACGCCATCGACAGTCACCAATGCATCGCCAATCGGCACCTTGGTGTCGATCGCGATATCCACGATATCGTGCAGGTTCTGTCGGGTCGGGTGCCGCGCCGGGTGGGTTGGTGCGCTCCCATTGGCATGGGCGTGTGAATTGAAGCCGATCAGGAACGCTCCACGCCCGCGCGCGGCTATGGCAGCGTCGATCAGCGCTGCGTTGATGCCATAAGCATTGGTGAGAAGCAGCAGATCGCCCTCGCCGAGGCGCTGATCGTCGATGACGACCTTGCCGTAGCCCGGCGTACGCTCCACGGCCATGGAACGCAGTGCGCCGTTGGACAGCAACGTGCCTTCGTCCAGAATGGCGCTGACATGCATCAGCCCGCCGGCACGGAAAAAGATCTCCTGCGCCGCCAGATTGGAATGTCCGCCCGGGCCGTAAACGTAGACCAGCCGATCGGCCTCCACCTGGTCGGCCACCCGTGCCGCGGCTCGATCGAGGGCATCGCGCTCCTCAACCAGAATGGACTGCATCAAGGCGGTAACATCCGACAGATAGCCCGCGCACAAGGCATCGGCATCGATCACGGAATTATTGGCCATCGGGGTCGGACTCCGCATCAAGGTAAAGGCTGCAATCGGGGTGCTGGCGCAGGATGCTGGCCGGGCACTCGGTGCTGATCGGACCATAAAGAGACGCGCGCACCGCGTCCCGCTTCAACTGACCAGGCACTACGCAAAAAAGCCGACCGGCGCGTATCAGGCGCGGCACGGTAAGGGTAATCGCCTGTTCAGGAACATCATCAAAATTGGCGAAACAATCGTCGTCGACCTGTTGCTGGCGGCATTGTTCATCAAGGGTAACCACCTTGACGTCCAGAGGATCGGCAAAGTCGGCAACCGGTGGATCGTTGAAGGCGATGTGCCCGTTGACCCCGATCCCCAGGCAAACAAAGTCGATCGGCGCCGCAGCCAATAATTGTGCATATCGCGCCGCCGCGGCCGAGGCGTCAGGCTCAGGAACAATGTGATGTACCTGGGCAAACGGCACGCGATCGAACAGATTGTTATCAAGCCATTTGGCGAAGCGCTCAGGCGCGTCGGGAGCAAGACCGATATATTCATCCATGTGAAAAGCGTGAACGCGCGTCCAGTCGATACCCTCGGCGGCGCACAATGAGGCCAGCATCTGGGCCTGGCTGGGTGCGGCAGCGAAAACCATGCGCACATTCTGTTGACGCGCCAGCGCCTCACGCAGGGCATTGGCAATATCTCGGGCTGCGGCCTCGCCCATCAGCGCTCTGGTGGCAAAGGACTGAACGCTCATCAGGCCAGCCTTGCGGGTGGTGTTTGCCCGGGTTGAAGCATCAAGCGTCAAAAAAACCTCCACACGCCGGGCCTTGATGGAATGAGGCACCCGGCTTTCAGGCAACTATTTAATGCAACCGGTTGCATGTCAAGCGCATATGACTATCCTTATGGCCCCTGACCATGCCATGACGTTCAGGGTAAGCCAGAGACCCTTGCGATGACGCCTCGCCAGAACAGACCCACGATCAATCAGGTCGCTGCCGCAGCCGGAGTTACCAAGTCCAGCGTGTCTCGCGCCTTTACCCGGCCGGAGATGCTAAGCCAGGAAACCGTGCGCAAGATCTTCGCGGCGGCTGAGCAATTGGGCTATGTACCCAATCACACGGCCCGCGCGCTCAGCACGGGCCGACACGGCAACATTGCCCTTATCGTGCCCGATGTCGCCAATCCATTCTTCCCGCCCCTCATCCGGGCCGCGCAATCGGAGGCCGACCGTTCCGACTATTGCGTGTTCCTGGGCAATTCCGATGAAAATCCGCAGCAGGAAGACAAGCTTATCGGCCGCTTCGCCGGTCAGGTGGAGGGCTTCGTGCTGGTTTCTTCGCGCCTGAGCGACGCACAGATCATCGAACATGCAGCGCGCCGGCCTTTGGTGCTCATCAACCGTGACGTGGAAGGCATACCGCGCGTCCTCATCGATAGCGCTACCGGCGTTGCTGAAGCGGTGGCCCACCTTGCCGAGCTGGGGCACCGGAAACTGGTCTATGTGGGCGGCCCGCATGGCTCATGGTCCAACAAGCAGCGACGCGGCGCAGTGCGGCGCTCGGCCAGGGAATTAGGGCTTGAAGTAACGGTTATTTCCAACGAATTCGCCGCTTTTGAATCCGGTCGCAAAATCACCGCCAGTGTCCTTGCCACCGGAGCGACCGCCGCGATCGCCTTCGACGATCTCACCGCCCAAGGCATGCTGGCTGAACTCGCTGACCAGGGAATCGCCGTACCCGCCAATTTCGCGGTAGTCGGTTGCGACGACGTGCTCGGTGCCGCCACCTACCCTTCGTTGACCACCGTGTCCAACCGGTCGGTGGAAGCGGGCAAGGCGGCATTAAACCTGCTCATGGACATTCTTCAGAATCAGGCAATCCGCGACGTGCGCTATGTTCTGAACACAAGTTTGGTGATCCGCAAAACCACGGGCCCGGCAGTGATCCCGCGTTAGCGGCGCCGTCTTCCAACGCCATTGAGGCGAAGATGGTCCCACGTCGTGGACGCTCCGCTCATGAACGGCTGGCCCGTTCATGGCCGCGTCCAGAAAGATCGCCAAAGGGCAGCTGCAAGTGCGTTTGGCGTCGCTCCTCAGCCTCGCGCCTCAGGCGCTTTGGTTGCTCTAAAAACGTCGCGGCGACTGCAAAGCGCCTATTCTTCGCTCCAGATTGGCTCGCGAAATTGCGTAGGCAACCATCCGGTCAGCTGGATCTCGCATCCCTGGTGGCAGACCGGAAGCCGGATTAGCTACACTCCAGGCGGCATCCTTCAACAGCCAAATCTCCCAACTGCGGTAGGATCGTGCAACTAAGTGGGAGTATGACGATAACACTCGAAGTTGGGCGGGTGCTTAGATGGTCCCAAGGCGGTCATGCAGATCGCCGTCACCGAACAAAGGGAAATACCATGAAGACCGTCATGATCACTGGCTGTTCATCGGGCTATGGCCTCGAAACTGCCCGCCACTTTCACGCCCAGGGCTGGAATGTCATCGCCACTATGCGCACACTGCGCGAAGACATTTTGCCTCGTTCCGATCGGCTCCGCATTGTGGCGCTGGATGTCACCGATCCAAGCAGTATTGCGACGGCACTCGAAACGAGCGGCCCCATTGATGTTCTCGTCAACAATGCCGGCATCGGCGTGGTGGGAGCGTTCGAGGCGACTCCGATGAGCTATATCCGCAAGGTATTTGACACCAATACTTTCGGGGTCATGGCCATGACGCAAGCCATCGTACCGCTGTTCCGCCAGCAGAATTCAGGCGTCGTGGTCAATGTAACCTCGAGCGTAACACTGGCGGCGATGCCCCTGGCTGCCGCTTACACGGCCAGCAAGATGGCCATTGAAGGCTTTACCGGCTCGCTTGCGCACGAACTGGCGCCGTTCAACGTTCGTGTCAAACTTGTTGAGCCTGGTTACGCGCCGACAACGCGCTTCTCGCAGAATACGGAACTGAGCATCGAGGATTTGATCCCCGCGGCCTACCAGTCCTTCGCCGAGCCAATCTTTGCGGCGTTCGCCAAGCCCGTTCTGACCACAAAAGAGACGGACGTTGCCGAAGCTGTATGGGCGGCGGCCAATGACCTTTCGGGGCAACTTCGCTTCCCTGCGGGTCCGGACGCCGTCGCACTGGCCGCGGCAAGCTAACGCCAGTCCTTGCCGGAAGACACTTGGTTGGGCGGCGCCCATCCGAGTGTCTTGATGCTCAGCGTTTTCGCAAGCACCCGATCTGAAGCTTTGCACAATTCTCCTATGAATAGCAAAATCTGTAGCGCAGCCGTGCTTATGCAGTAAGTTCATTTGATGCATTTGGAGCCGACCATGAACGAACGCCTCGAGGAATTGCGGGCGCTGATCGACCGTCACGCGGCCCCCGATATGAGCACACTTATTCCGGGAATCATGATCGCGCGACATGATGTATCGGCGCACGAGCGAACCATGTCTGGCACGGTGATGGCCCTTGTTGCGCAGGGCGCCAAGCGCATTGCCCTGGGGGACAGGGTGTATGAGTACGGGCCCGGTCAGTACCTAGTTGCCTCCATCGACCTGCCGGTGACAGGCCAGTTTTTGGACGCCAGTCCTGATCATCCAGCGCTTGGGTTTGGCTTTGCACTTGATCCCATAATGGTTGCCGAGCTGCTACTACAGGCGGGTTCCGAGGGCGTGCGGCGCGGTTACGGTCCCCCACCATCCAGTATGCTGGTCAGCGATGCGCCAATGGCCATGATGGATGCAGTGTTACGCCTATTGCGCCTGCTCGATTGCCCGCGCGACATCCCGGTTCTGGCGCCTCTGATTAAACGAGAAATCCTCTGGCGGTTGATTGTCGGAGAACAGGGCAGCGCGATACGGCAACTGGGTCTTGCTGACAGCCATCTCAGCCATATTTCCCGCGCGGTGCGCTGGATCCGCGAACACTATGCGCGATCCTTCAGAGTGGAGGATGTCGCGGATTTGGTCGGGATGAGTGCCTCGGCCTTTTACCGCAACTTCCAGGCGGTGACCGCGATGAGCCCGATCCAGTTTCAAAAACAGATCCGATTGCAGGAAGCCAGATTGCTGCTTGCAAGCCATCCCAACGATGTAACGGGCGTCGGTTTCAAGGTGGGATACGAAAGCGCTTCACAGTTCAGCCGTGAATATCGCCGTCAGTTTGGTACCGCTCCGAGCCAGGATGCCGCCGCCCGGCACTAGGCCTGACTGCTTGGCCGCTTCATCACCGCGCTGAAACGGCATACGAGGAAGGGGCGTCGGACCCCATCAAACTGGATCGATAAGTGCGCCCGACGCCGTTCGTCGCCCTTCCTCGAACGCTACTTGATAGATGTGTGTCCATTCCTCTGACAGTTCGGAGGAGACATCGCTGTCGTCTGGACTTTCGTTTTGGTTTCTGGGCGCGTTGTCCCAAAACTTTACGACGATGGGGCCGTTCGAGACGATCCGGTTTGAGTACGCTTGGATGACCGAATGAAGGTTTTCCGTGGACGGCCCCGCATTGTCCGTACCTGATTGTTGGAGATAGGCCAGCCAACCAATCGCCTCCTTGTCCTTGCTGGAGGCATTGACGACATGGAACCGGACCTGACCGCGGCTTTCACCATCGACAAGTTTGCTCCGAATTCCTGTGAGAAAGCCATTCCCGAAACCCAGCAGGGCATATTGTTCCCGCGGCTCACGCGCCACGAGGTCGTCATTCACATCCACACTCATGGCGGTGTAGTCGGTGTAACCAACATAGCCTTCCGGTCGATCGGAAAAGACTTCGAAACGGTCGGTCGCCACCGATGCGAGGTGAATAGGCCAGTCTGAGTGTGGAATTGCCCCGGGCCTGGGCCTGTCAGCGGGCCTGGATGCGGCAAGACGTCCGTACACTCCCATCAGAACCAATGCCACACCTATAGCCGACAGCCCGGCGACATCGGGGCCGACAAAGGTTATCCGCCCCAAGCCGAGTCCGCTTGAAAGGGCGATCGCCAGAAAAAAGAGCGCACGAGTTCCTGCTCGGATGGCCATGCCTTAGCTCCAAGACAGCCGGTCGCGTAGCGACCTGCCGCGTGGCTCGAAGACTTCAACTTGAGCCCCGAGGATCACAACCCCCTCCCGAAGTGGGCCTGAGCAACCAGCGGGGATCGTGAGAGCGATGGCGATTCCAGCAAGCCTCGCGCAAAGCGGCCCAGAGCCGTATGGTCGAGAGTTGCTGCTTTGCCGTCCTTGACCAGAGCCTCTACCGTTCCCCCAGCCAACGCCGGCAGCGGCTGAGCGCGAAACCTAGCAATGGCCCGCTTGTCACCACCCGCCTTTTTGGTCGCGCGGCTGGTAATCTTTAGCATTTGGCGCAGACGATCTTGCGCTTTTGGCGCGCCCAGCCGTTCTAGTGGATAGAGCGTCTCACGCGTTGACCCTGCGATCTCCGCGAGTTGTGACTCGACATACGAACACCGTGGCAACTTGTTCACCCACAAAGTCCGCCAGCGGCCTAAAGGTCATAGAAAAGATCACAGATCAATTCGGCAATCTTGATGCGCTCTATCTCGGTAATGTGCGTAGCCGTTTCGATGGCGACAGTTTCAAGATCATCTTGATCTACCCCAAGGTGGTCCAGGATTCTGGCAAACCGCAGTTTCAGTTCAGGATCGCCGTCGAACTGATCAATGGTAATCTGAACGATGCTTGCTGTCGCTGAAATCAGCCTGCTCTCTAGAGAATCGGCCGAAGCGGCGAGCGAGCGTATGGCAATGAAGAGGTATTCACGCGCGTTTGCGTATTTTTCGTCCATTCGGCACCTATGCTGTGGGGGTCTACGCCTTGGACGCTAGGCGCGTGTCGTGACTTAGTGGGCCAGGGCAAGCAGAGTCAAGCTGAAGCTCCATGGCAGCCATGGGTCCACCGCTATTCGTCTCCTTTGTAGGCGCGGCGCGATGCACCGGTGGCTTTGAGGCTTATCTCGACGACCCCCGCCACGTCCCGCAAAACCAATTGCGTACCGACATCCTGCTTCCACGCCAGGCGGTGCCATAATCAGCACGAGCCGTGCCTCAGTTCGATTACCGAGGCACTCTCGCGCCACGCCCAGCCAATACGCCTGCTCGAAATCCGCGGACCGATATTCGTCACTGCGACAGGAATATCTGAAGTGGGTTTGCTCGCCGAAACGCTCAAGTCGGGCGAGCGGCCTATCTCACCACAGATTCTCTGCAGCTCCGCTGCGGTAAACTCCCGCAATCTATTGCCGCACCAGATTTTCAATCTCACTCAGCAAGAGAAAAATGGCTCACTGAGGCCGTAAAACTGAGCATTTAGGTCGGTGCAGGGGCGGTGATCCTGGTTTCGCCGATATCGCCTGCTATCGATGGCGCCACAGCACCTCCCGGTCCATGACACCACGGACCTGCACAGCGCGGCGCTGCTCGCGGCCGCGCTGGCCTGGCGTGTCTAGGCAGCCCGGCGCAGACCGTCCACCGTGTTCAGCTTGAATACGGCAACGAGCCGGTCGAGATCTCTGGCTTGCGCCTCAGTTTGCTCGATAGCCGCATTAGTTTGCTCGACCAGCGCGGCATTGTGCTGGGTCATTTCATCCATCTGGCGCACCGCCACATTGACCTCTTCGATCGCCGAGGCCTGTTCGCGACTGGACCTGGCGATTGCGTCAAGCGCCTGGTGGTTCTCGATCATGGCTTTGAGCATGTCGGCCAACTTGTCAGCGGCTTGGGAAACCAGCTTGGAGCCACCGGCCACCTCGCCGACGCTCTGCTCGATCAGGCTCTTGATATCGGCTGATGCGTTGGCGGCTGATTGGGCCAGTCGGCGCACTTCCACGGCCACCACCGCAAAGCCATTGCCGGCGTCACCGGCCCTCGCGGCTTCGACGGAGGCATTGAGGGCCAGCAGATTGGTCTGGAAAGCAATGTCGTCGATCAATCCTATAATGTTGGAAATCTTGCTGGACGACTCCGTGATGCGCTCCATGGCGGTCCTTGCCGCATTCATCACCGCGCCGCCCTCCTCGCCCGAGCGCGAAACGCCTGCTGCCATGTGACTGGCGATTTCCGCCCTGCCGGCGCTGTCGACTACGGTGGATGCAAGCTGCTCCATCGCCGCGGAAGTCTCCTCGATGGTCGCCGCCTGCCGCGTCGTCCGTTCGCTGAGATCATTGGCGCCAGCAAGTATCTCGCCGGTCGCTGTCTTCAGGGCCGCCGAGGTGCTGCGGAGCTGGATGACGATCTCGCTCAATCGTTCGGCAACCGCATTGGTATCGTCCTTGAGCCGCCCAAAGGCGCCCCGATAGTCGCCCGTTACCCGCTGGTCGAGTTCGGCATGCGCCAGGGCCCCCAAGACACTACTGGTCTCGGCCAGGCCATTGTCGACGACGCTCACTAGGTCATTGACTGCTCCGGCGACCTCACGCAGTTCATCATCATCGAAGCCGGTTTCAACGCGTCGAGAGAAATCCCCCGTCGCGGCCGCGCCGACGACATCGGCGAGGCTACGATTGAGTTGAGCTGACTGTTCGGCGCGGCGTGCTGTCAACCGCGTCGATACATCGGCATTGGCGGCCAGCTCGGCACGGCTCCTGAGCGCATCGCGGAAGACACTCAGCGTCGAAGCCATAGCCGCCATTTCGCTGACGGGTTGGCGCTCCGGCACCGATACTTCGAGCTGACCATCGGCCAGCCCCTGCATGCTTGTGGTCATGACCGTCATTGGCATGACGATGAAGCGGCGGCTGAGCAACAGCATGGCGGTCGCCAGTGCGATGATGACCGCCAGACCACCAAGGCTGGCCACACGCGACAGCATAGTTGCCGCCTCCGACTGCGCATTGTTGCGCACATTGCCGGCCTCGATCGTGTCGGAAACGCCTGCCATGGCCTCTTCGAGCACCGAGAAGCTGGCCTCGAAATCGGGCAATGCCGCCTTTGCCGCGTCCGCTTCACCAGACGCGGCTTGGGCGACAATGGCGTTCGCAGTGCCGATATAGGCCTCGAGCGGTGCCGCGACGGTGTCCAGCGATGCCCTGATGTCGGCAGGCAATTGCAGGGCGTCCTGCGCCGCGATGGCATCTGTAAAGCTGGCACCGTATTCGGCGATTTCGGCTGTCGCCGCGGCGCTCATGGCGCTGTCGCCGACATTGGCCGCATAGAGCGAGCGATAGACCACGCCACGCATGGTGTCGTGCATCATGTCGGCAAACATCTGCTGGCGCATTGAGGTCATCAGCGTGCTCGACTCGTCTCGCGCAGCCTCAAAAGCCCGCCCCACAAAAAAGCTCGATCCAATAAGGACCGAGCCCGTAAGCAGAACCGTAGCGCAGACCGCGGCAACAATGGTTCCAAATCGCATGTCGAATACTCTATTTCAACTTAGAACATCCAAGCACAACAGGCTTAATAAACTCGCAACTCCATAATAAGTCTAGGCAACGCCGCGACATCATCGATGGTACAGGCGCGGCCAGAGTAAAGATCGCAACAACACGATCGGGTTCTCTGGCCCGGCCCTGGATTTGTTCAATGGCCGCATTGGTCTCTTCGCAGGGGCTATGCCGCGGCGCTGCGGGGGTCCTTGTGGCTGACAGCGGTCCTTTTCCGCCCTGGCGCCACTGCGCCCCCGCGTAGGCCTACGCGGCCCGGCCATTGATCATCTCCCTGCCCCGCAGTGCCCCGATCCCGCAGCGCGACACCTCCCGTCCCAGGATTTCCGACGCCCCTGCCCGCGCGACCGCTGATGCATGGTGGAAAATGTGGCCTGTCCGCTTTTCGATGGTAGTTCGTGAAAGCGGACATTAAACGCTCCGCAGTACCTGTCTTGATGAACGGTGGAAGAGCCGAAATTCGGGGCGGGCCGAACGTCCGTCCCATCTTCGGCTCTGCCAAATTCCAGCTTACGGCAGGACCAAAATCGTCTTGCCCAGATCTCCACGCTCGACGGCTTCATGCGCCTCTACGATGGAGGCAAGCGGCAGCGTTCGGCCAATGTGATGCGTCAACTGCTTTGCCTCAAGCGCCGAATTGATGGCCTCGGCCGCTTCCAGATGGGCCTGCTTGGGCATCACGTAAACCAGCACAAAGCGTATGGTGACGTCGAGCATCACCAGGGGCCAGAACGGAAGCTTTGGCTCGGGCACCGCATCGCTGGCATAGCTGGCGACGACACCATTCGGCGAGATCGTTTTGACGATCAGCTCAAGATTGGCGCCGAACGCGACTTCAACAAAGCGGTCCACGCCACGGCCATTGGCGTCGCCTGTGAAGCCGGCTATTGCCGTCGCCAAATCGTCGACATGACGATTGAGGACAAGGTCCGCGCCCGCCGCCGATGCTGATGCCGCGGCTTCCGCATTACCAACCGTGGCAATGACCCTGGCGCCACCCAGCTTGGCGAACTGGATTGCGTACCGGCCGACGGCCCCGGCGCCGCCCGAAACCAGAACAACCTTGCCATCGACTGGACCGTCGGCAAACACGCAGCGCCAGGCGGTCATGGCCGGAATACCCAAACAGGCGCCTTCCTCAAAGCTCACGCCATCGGGCAGGCGCACTGCCTTGTATGCCGGCACGGTCGTGAATTCGGCGGCCGAACCGTTCCAGCGGCCCAGCGTGGATTCGTAGAACCAGACGCGTTCGCCGATACGGCTCTCGAGTTCGGGAGAGCCGACGCCGACAATTTCTCCAGCGCCATCCTGATTGGGAATGATCCGTGGAAAGACCATGCCGCGACCACCGCGACTCTTGGTATCGGACGGGTTGACGCCCGAGGCACGGACGCGAACCAGAACTTCGCCCGGACCAGGGGTCGGATCCGGCAAATCACCGATTTCAAGAACCTCGCGAGCGGGGCCATTTTTTGAGTACCAGGCAGCTTTCATGGAACGATCCTCTTGTTTCGCATCGAAGTTAGGGATTTGATACGTCCACGAACAGTACGTACAAAGAGAACATGTACTATCATGAATGATAGCACCCCTATCCAAACCCGCCCACGTCGACGTGCCGAACGCACCGGATGCGCCGTGGAGGTGACGCTCTCGGTCATCGGAGGGTTGTGGAAGCCGGTGATCCTGTTTCACTTGCTCAATGGCAAATTGCGCTTCAATGCCCTGTGTCGCATGGTCCCCAACGCAACGGCGCGCATGGTGACGCTCCAGTTGCGAGAGCTGGAGCGGGATGGGGTCATCAATCGCATTGTCTATCCGCAAGTGCCGCCGCGAGTGGAATATGAGCTGACCGATCTGGGCCGTTCGCTTGAGCCGGTTCTCCTCAGCATGCGCAACTGGGGTGCTGGCTTTGCCGGCATTGAGCAAACCGATCCGAATTGTCAGTAAATTTGGAAACCTGGCTCGACGCAGCACGACTTGGGCACGTGCGCTAAGGGCTCGAATGACCGACATGGGTTCGACAGGCGGGCTGGCACTTATGGGATGGGAAACGACGGTCTGCTCTTGAGTAGCCACGGCTCAGAAGCAGACCGTAGCGGCGGCCGCTTGGTTGCTGCCGGGCTATGCAGTTCTGCCACGATGACCTGTGTTAAGGGCATCGCTGTGGACACCGAGCTCACGCAAATGGCCGGCGTGTGATCACAATTGCGGCGCTAACCGCAAGCAGCGCCAGACCAAGCAGGAACGCTATCCGTATGTCGGTGGCTCCAACCACCCAGCCGATGACGGGCGGCGACAGCACCGAAACGAGAAATGCCAGTTGCGATAGCGATGCGACACTGGCGGCGGGCGCACGCTCTGCCAGCCGTGCAGCGGCAGAGAGTGCCAAAGGCAGCATCGAACTGGTGCCGAAACCCAATAGAACGAAGCCGAGAATAGTAATCGGCACACTTGCGGAAACTGCAATCACGCCGACGCCAATCGCTGCTGTGCCAAGAAAAGCCAGTGCCATCGGAGTCTGGGCAACCCGAGCGGCGAGAGTTGGATGAATTAACCGCCCGCTGGTTTGTCCCAGCGCCCACGCCGCAAACGCAAGGCCAGAGAGAATGGCGCCAGCACCCAAAGCATCTCGCATCAAAATGCCGGACCAATCGGAAGCCGCGCTGTCAAGATAAAGCACCACCCCGCCAGCCAGGAACAGGCCAAAGATCGCGCGCGTTGGCAGGACTAAGATCGGTGCCGACGCGGTTTCCTCGTCGTCGCGCTCCGGCGATGCCGAAAACTCCTTTAGTCCCAACCAGAGGAGGAGGAGCGAAACTGGCAGTACGACCACAAAGTGCAGGACCGGTTCGACACCCCACCCTCGAAATGCCGCGGCCATGGCGCCGCCAACAAGTGTGGCAAGACTCCAGAACCCGTGTCCGCGCACTAGTATCGGTCGACCCAGAGCCGCCTCCATCCGGTTGGCTTCGACGTTGCCAGCTATGCCGAGAGCGCCTTGTGCGGCCCCTGCAGCCGTGAGCGAGAAGAACAGAACAGGGGCGGAGGGAGCCAGTGCGGCCGTGACCAGCGAAAATGCCATCACCGGCGCACCGATGGCAAAGGTGCGACGGAAACCGAAACGGTGCACCGCTCTGGCAAGGAGCGAGAAGCCGAGCATAATGCCGAATGGCAGACCGGCAAGACTCTGGCCTAGTGACACACTGTCGAGAGCCAGCCGTTCCTGCACGTCTGCGATGCGGGGATACCAGTTGCCCAGAGTTAGGCTGGCAGCGAAGAACACCGTATACAAGCGGGCGGCGGGGGAAGCGAAAATCATGGCCCTTCAACTGCAGAGGCAGCAGGAGGGTTCCCGTCGTCAAGCCCTCGGATCGGCCGGTCATGGAACAGGCGTCTGCCGCATCTGTTCGAGGAGCCAGCCACAGAAGTCGCGAGGTGCCGGGCGCTGGTCACCTTCCTGGATCAGGGCAAAATACCAGTCAGGCCCTTTCAGTACTGTGGGCAAGGGCGCAACGAGCAGTCCATCGTCCAGCAGCGGCCGGAAGAGCGTCGGCGACAGCAATCCTACGCCCTGGCCGGCCACCGCGGCACTGGCGATGAGCTCAAAGAGCGAGTAGTCGACGGCGGCGAAGCGCAGGCCGCTGGGCATGGGCCGCTCGGTTCTTGCGAACCACTTGCCCCAATCGGGGTGGGGCAAGAGGTCAAATTTCGTGAGGTCCTCCGGCGCCGCCAGTGTCTGTGAGACAAGCAGCCTGGGTGCGAGCATTGGTGTGACGTCGAGCGGCATGAGGGGATATTCGTCAAGTTGGTCCCATCCTCCCCGTCCCGTACGGATGGCAACATCGAAGGCATTGGGATCACGCAGGTCTGACGAAATGTCGAGTTCGATGGCAGCACCCCCGGGCGCGCGATAGCCCGATAATCGAGGCGCCAGCCAACGGGATGCAAATGTCGCTGGCATCGTTACACGCAAGGGGGCAACCGCAGCGTGAAACTCGTTCAGAGCATCGTTGACGCCATCCAGTGCACGCCGAACCTGGCTTGCCAGAGTCATGGCGGCTGGCGTGGGCACGACCCGCCGGCTGACCCGCGTGAACAAGTGTTGGCCAAGTTCTGCTTCAAGCGTGCGAATGCGCAGGCTGACAGCGGCGGGCGTCAGCGCCAAACGGTCCGCTGCGGCGGCAAAGCTGCCGACGCGGACGCACATCTCGAAAATCCGAAGCGATTCAACTGAAGGCCGAATGATTAGATTCCCTTGTCATATGGGCAAGGAATGCGCGTTTTGTGACGAAAGCGCTCTGGTGCACACTCGTCCCCATCAGCAGGATAGGAGTTAAGCCGTGTCCCCGCAATCGAGCAGTGCAGCCTTGGTCGCCGGCCTCATTGACGTGTTCGCCGACACCGCATTAAGCGGCAATCCGCTGGCCGTCGTGGAAGGTGCCGATAACCTGTCCGACGCGCAGATGCGCCGGATCGCCGGTGAGTTCAATCAGGCCGAAACCACCTTCGTCATGCAGAGCGATCGGGGCGACCTCAAGCTCCGCTCGTTCACCGCCGCCGGGGTCGAAGTGGGCGGGGCCGGTCACAATGCGCTCGGTGCGTGGCTGTGGCTGGCTGAGGACGGCAAGCTGGGGCCGATCGAGGCCCCGCGAACCTTCCAGCAGGAGATTGGCGGCGAAGTGCTGCCCATCGAGCTTCGCCGGGTAGACGGGCGGATTGTTGGGCGCATGAAGCAGTCCACATTGAAGCTGGGACCGGCGCTGACCGACCTGGCACCGCTTACTGCGGCCCTGGGCCTGTCCTGCGAGGATGTGCTATCCGAGCCTGCTGCGCGCGTCGCCGATACCGGCGTGGCGCATCTGCTGGTCCGCCTTGCCGACATATCAGCCGTCGATCGGGCCGAACCATCCGCCAGGGGATTGCTGAAGGTACTCGCCGCCGCCTCAGCGGAGGGTTGCTATGTCTACGCCCTCGATGGCGCCGCACCGAGCCGCGCCTATGCAAGATTCTTCAACCCCTCGGTGGGCCTGTGGGAAGACGCCGCCACCGGCACTGCCGCCGGGCCGCTTGCTGCCTATCTGGCAAGTGAGAGCATGATCTCGGGCGCGATGGAGATCGAGCAGGGCACTAAGATGGGACGGCGGAGTATTCTGCGCGTCAGCCTTGCTTCCGAGCCTGAAGTTTCGGGTGCCGGCATCATCGTGATGCGCGGCAGGCTGTCCATCTGAGCAAATCGACCAGCTGACCAATCGACCAGGCGTCGCGACAGTGGTTGTGCGTCAAAGCCAGACCGCGCGCCTTCGCGCCGCATGCACGCGCATCGCCAAGTGAAAGGAACGACATGACCCTGACCCGCCGTCAATTCAACAAAGCTCTCGCCGCCTCAGCTTTGCTCAGCGGCTTCACAAAAACGCCTTTCGCACAGGAGACCGCTGTCATGACCGCGCCAACACCGTTCGAAATCGCCATCCCCGAGGCCCAGCTCATCGACCTGAAATACCGCCTCCACCATGCCCGCTGGCCCGACGAGCCGGCCGATGCAGGCTGGTCCATGGGCACCAATCTCGACTACATGAAGCGGCTGACCGACTATTGGCTCAACGACTATGATTGGCGTCAGGCCGAGGCGAGCTTGAACGCCTTTGCCAACTTCAAGGTCCACATCGACACGGTCGATCTGCATTTCATCCATCAGCCCTCCAAGAACCCCGATGCGGTTCCGCTCCTGCTGCTGCATGGCTGGCCGGACTCGTTCTATCGCTACCACCGCGTAATCGAACAGTTGTCCGAGACCTTCCATGTAGTCGTCCCGTCGATCCCCGGCACAGGCTTTTCCAGCAAGACCGCCCTGCCAATGGACAAGGTTGCCGATCTCTTCGCCCGCCTGATGACCGAGAGGCTCGGGTATAGAAAGTTCATCGCCGCGGGTGGCGACGGCGGCTCCATCATCTCGATGTCGCTGGCTCAGCGTCATCCCAACGTGCTGCTCGGCTATCACGTGACCGACGTAGGCTATCCCGACCATACCACGGACTTCACCGTCCTGACCCAACCGGAACAGGCCTATGCTGGCGCCATCCAGCAATGGTTCTTCGCCCACGGCGCCTTCAACCTGGTGCATGCCACCAAGCCGCAAAGCATCGCCTTCGCCATGAATGACTCTCCGGTCGGGCTCGCAGCATGGATCATGAGCTTCATGGCCGGAATGGGTCATGGCGACGAAGCCGATGCGCGCTTCGGCCGTGATGCGCTTCTCACCAACGTTATGATCTACTGGCTGACCGAGACGGCTGCCTCGTCCTTCCGGATTTATAACCAGAACACGGTGCAGCCGCCGACCATCGTGGGCACGAATACCGGCATTCCAGTTGCGGTGGCCACCGAACTGCCCATTCCCGGTGGCGTGCGCCTGCCGCGCGAATGGGCGGATCGCCAGACCTCGGGGAACGTCGTCCAGTTCCACGATATGCAGAACGCCGGGCACTTCGCGGCCTGGGAGGACCCGTCATTCTTCGTCGGCGACCTCGTGGAGTTCGCGGCGCTGCTTGAGGGCTGATCGCAGTTGCAGGCCTGCGCCACGGGGCGCCGGGGTGGGACTTCCTGCCAGGGGCCCATGCTGCATCCAGACCGGGACCGGCAACCGAGAATACCAATTTGACGCCGACCGGTGTGCCGATGAACTCCGGTCAGATCGCAGCGTTGAATAACTTTCCGTCGGACCGAGATGCCCCCATGAACGGCAGCTATGGGAAATCTGCTAATTGATCGTGAATGACCGAAACGAGGTCGAAAGCGGAACGGCTGCTTTCCGCACGGCCCTCCCAAAGACGCCCGATAGGAAGAGCGCGTTTAGCAGCGACAGCAGGCAAGCGACAAACTTCCGGCACTTTAGGGGAGGTAGAACGACCGCAATAGCCATCGGCCATCAAAGTAGCTGATCTCGCCCGTTGGCCGGCTCTGCGATATATGATAGCGCATCAACTTACCATTTAGATCATTATCCGATATCAGTTTGTAAAATCATTATGTGACTTTTGATATTGCATCCTGTATCAAGCATGTACGTAGATATAGGATAATGCATCATGGGGTATAAGAGTGAGCATCTAGTGAGCCAAGTCCGGGAAGTGCGGGAAGCATCCGGACTAAGCCAGCGCGCGCTCAGCGAGCGGACCGGCCAGACACAGAGCCACATTTCTCAGATCGAAAGCGGTAAGATGGAGCCGGGGCTGTCGAGCTTCATCGATATGGCCCGCGCGCTCGACCTCGAACTTGTTCTCGTGCCGAAGAAGCTGGTGTCAGGCGTGGCAGCCCTTATGAGGTCGCAGGCTACACCCGACATGCATGTTCATGCTGGTCAGCCTAACGACAAGCGCTTCGCGCGCGCCGAGCGTCTCGTGAAGAAGCTCAAGCAAGTCTATGGCAGCTCAGCCGACCTCGACCGCATCGAGGCGTACCTGCGTTTCCTCCGCCGCGTAAACCTAAGCGATCAGGAGATGCAGCTGGTGCGTGGCGAGATGGATCGCCTCGAACGCCACCAGGCGAGCCCGCAGGCTGATCCGGTCGTTCATGATATCGCGCAGGCCCTGCAACGGCTACGCAACTCTGCCGCCCATGGCGTACCCAGCGAGCCGCGCCCTGCCTATGCGCTTGATGACGGTGACGAAAATGCCTGACGTCTCGGTTCTCGATGTCCGGCTGAACGGGCGGGCCATTGCCACCCTCACCCACCTGCAGGGCGACCGCACCATCTTCGCGTTCAACGAGGACTATGTTGAGGACGCCAATCGCCCGACTTTGAGCCTGTCGTACAAGGACAATCTTGGCGGCCTGATCACTAACTCACGGCCCACGCAACGCGTGGTGCCTCCGTTCTTTTCCAACCTGCTGCCCGAAGGCCATTTGCGCCGCTATCTAGCCGAGCGCGCCGGAGTGAATCCACAGCGCGAGTTTTTCCTGCTCTGGATGCTGGGCCAGGACCTGCCCGGCGCTTTGTCTATCCACCCGGTCGAGGGCCACGCGTTGCCACCGGGCGTCACCGAGGAACTGCCCGCCGACGCGCGGCCCAACGCCTATCGCTTCTCTTTGGCAGGTGTTCAGCTCAAATTCTCGGCGCTGGAAAATGGCCACAAGAATGGGGGCCTTACCATCCCGGCCGAGGGCGTCGGTGGCTCCTGGATTGTAAAATTGCCTTCACAACAATTCGCGGGCGTACCCGAGAATGAATTCTCGATGATGCGGCTGGCCTCCATGATTGGCATGGACGTGCCTTCCATCGAACTCATCGACATAGATGCTATCTCCGGGATGCCGGAAGGCATTGGAGAGCTGAAAGGCCAGGCGCTCGCCGTCAGTCGCTTCGACCGCACGGCGGATGGCCCGGCGCACATGGAGGACTTTGCCCAGGTGTTCGGTGTCTTCCCGGAAGACAAATACAAGCGGGCGAGCTACGCGAATATCGGCCGCGTTATCGGTACGGAAACCGGCGACGCCGGCACCGCCGAGTACATTCGCAGATTGATTTTCAGTGCACTGATCGGCAACGGCGACATGCACCTCAAGAACTGGTCGCTCATCTATCCCGACGGACGCACCGCGGCTTTGTCGCCGGCCTATGACCTCGTCTCCACTATTCCCTACATCGCTGGCGAGGACACCTCTGCCCTCCACTATTCGCGCACCAAGAAGATGACCGAGCTCACTGCCGACGAACTCCGCTACATGGCGGCTAAAGCGCTCCTGCCGGAGAAGCTCGTCATCGACACTGCGACCGAGACAGTGCAACGATTCCGTGAGGCGTGGGAGGTAGAGAAGAAAAACCTGCCTCTGGCAGAGAAGGTCTCGACAATGATCGACGCGCACGCGCCGATGGTGCCGCTATATCGCGAATTGTCATAGCTTCCATTGCGCCAGGACGTGCCCGGGGCAACACTGGCGCCCTTTCCAGATCAGATATTGTGCGCTGGTGGTGCGCATCTCTTGGGTTTTGCAATCCGACTCCGAAGGGCAGCAACGGGGTGGGATGCGGTCCGTCCGGTTTTGGGTAAAGATCAAACAAAGCAGACCTTAGCCATTGGTGATTTAAGATAGTTTCGGTCAGCAAAAGCGCGAGCTCAAAATAAGTTAGGCGCGAAATCGTCTCCGATACTCCGACGGCGACAAGCCTACGGTTTGGAGGAAGACCTTCCGGAAGGCGCTGGCATCACTGTAGCCAACCGCCCACGCAATCGATTCGACGGCATCAGCTCCGAACTGAAGCATCTCGCGGGCCTTATTGACGCGAAATCGTTGGAGGTACTCGGTTGCAGTCATGTGCGTCGCCTTCCGAAAACGCCGCAGGAAGGTTCTCTCCTCCAAGCCTGACTTGCTGGCCATATCTGAGAGACTGATGCTGTCTGCAAATTCTGCATGAAGCCAATGCTGCGCCACCAAGATAGCAGCGTCGCCGTGGGTCAGCGTTGGGACGAAGGAGCTGTAGTAGCGCTGTTCACGACCAGGAGGATCGATCAGCAGAGTTCCTGCGGTATTCATCATGGCCGTGGTGCCCAGATATCGGTCAACCAGCTTCAAGCCTAGGTCCGTCCACGCCATCATGCCTCCAGCAGTCATGATGTCCCCGTCATCGATCACCAGTCGATCGACGTCGAGGTCAACCTTCGGAAAGCGGGATCGAAAAACCTCGGCTGCTCCCCAATGCGTCGTCGCAGATCGCCCATCCAGCAACCCTGTTTCACCCAAGATGAAGGCACCAACACATACGGACGCCAACGTGGTGCCGCTACCATGCATCTGCCGCAGCGCCGAGGCGATAGGTCGAGCCACCTCGGCAGTAACCGGCCCCTGCTTGCCCGGAGGTATGACCATGACGAGCGGTGCCCCGGTATTCCTGCCGGGTACTAGCTCATCGCCGATAGCCCGCCATCTTGTTACCCTGATCTGAGGTCGATCAGGCTGATTTGCGATCTCGAACAAGTCTGCCAGCCCTAGCAATGCAGCTTCCTGAGCACCGTAATACTCGAGAAGCGCAATTTCGATGTTGTTGCTCATTTGTCGTTTTCAACCCGCAAATTGTCGGTACCGCCAATAGCGAAGTCTTCAGCCAGCGTCCATAAATACGCATCGAAAGGACCCACTTATGAGTAAGCAAGCTATCATCGTCGTCGATTTCCAGAACGATTACCTCGCGTCCGGCTCCTGGCCACTGGTCGGTGTCGATGCCGCCGTGAAGAATGCCGTCAGGGTAATTGACGACGCTCGCGCCAAGGGCATTCCCGTCATCCATGTCCGGCACGAGAGCCCCGAGGGCTCGCCGTTCTTTGTCATCGGGACACGCGGAGCCGAGATCATTCCAACAGTGGCGCCCAAAGAAGGCGAGCAGGTCGTGGTGAAGAACTTCCCGAACGCGTTCCGCGGCACGGACCTGAAGGCAAATCTGGACGCCGCGGGCACAAAGGATGTCGTCATCATCGGGGCCATGAGCCATATGTGCATCGACGCTACCGCCAGGGCCGCCGCCGACTACGGGTTCAACGTGACTGTCGTCGCGGATGCTGCGGCAACCCGTGACGCGCAGTTCGACGGCATGACGGTTCCGGCAGATCAGGTCCACGCTGCTTTCATGTCGGCCCTCGGCTTTGCTTACGGCAAGGTCGTGAAGGCCGATGAATACCTGAAGTAGGTCGAAATCTCCCGCGCCCATGTGCGTGCAGGATGCTTACCTGCAGAGCGGCAAACTAACCCCTAATGTACTCCAAGCCCTCCGGTCCAGCGGTATTAGCCGCCGTTACCGAAGGGCCCAAATCTACAGATAGGCGCTCCCGCAGAAAGGGTGAGACAATCGTTGCGGATTAGTGGCCCAAAGCGTTTCCAAGCCAGGTTTGTACGTTGTCAGGCTCGATAGCCAAAAGGGTTTGAGCACTGGTTTTTGGGTCGATGGTGTTTGCAGGAGACTGCCAATGCGCCTGGTAGAAGCCGACGACGCCGGCAAAGGCCGGGCCGAAGAATGGCTCGATCAGGTCCCCGAACGCTTTTGGCGTTAGCGCTTCAAATCTCACATCGCGACCAAAATGCTTGCTGAAACCGGCGGCCAGATCCGCCCCGACCAGTCCGGGCAAATGGCCAATGCCGACAATGCCCGTCAATGTGCGGTCCAGCAGTAGGCGTTCTGCCACCTTGGCGACGTCGGTGTGGGAACTCCACGAAACTGCATAGTCGGGCCGAACCGGGTAGCGCAACACGCCCTCGGCCGTGACAGGTGCCGAAACCATCGGCAGCAGCAGGTTTTCAAGATACAGCCGGGGTGCAACCACCGCGTTTGAAACGCCACTGTCCTTGACGCCATTGATCAGTGTCATGATGGCGGAATCAGCAGGAGACTGCAGCGAGCTATCTGGGGCATCGACAACTGCGCCGCTGGTCGAAATTACGACGCGAGCAGGCCGCGCAGCACGGATCGCCGCAACGATGTTATTGGCATAGCTCAGGCGTAGGTCTTCCGGGGCCTGTGGCAGATGCACGAAAATGCCTTCGCTCTTGTCATAGGCGCTGATCAGAGAGTCCGTTGAGGCAATATCGGCAGCCACGGCATGGCCTCCGTTCTCAGCATTCCGCGACGCCGCCTTTACGGATTTACCTGCCGCTTTGATGCGTTCGAACAGGGGAGCTCCTTGTGCGCCGGTGGCGCCGTGGATGATGAACGACATAGGCATAATCTCTCTAAGCTGTTAGAAAGACGCATCAGTGCATTCCTTGCATCGGTTACGTCAAATGCACTAATGGACGCCGCGCAAGATTATTTTGTACGGAAAGCGAGAGAGCAAACATGGCTGATCACTGTCTTCCAGAATGTGGCGTCGAACGCTGCCTGCTGTTGCTGGACGGCCCTTGGGCAACGCTGATCGTTCGTGAACTGCTGGTGGGCCCCCGCCGGTTCAATGAACTGAAAACTGCTCTGGACGGCATTAGCGCGCATACGCTCACCCATCGGCTGAAACGCTTCGAGCAACATGGGATTGTGACCCGAACTGCTTTTGCCGAGACGCCGCCACGGGTCGTCTATGAATTAACGGCACTGGGCATGACGCTTAGTGGCGTGCTGAATGCCATGAACGCCTGGGGTGTTTCGGTTGAGGACGAGCAACTTGCGGGCTGAGTAGTC
Source organism: Devosia sp. ZW T5_3 (assembly GCF_044987315.1). Lineage (NCBI taxonomy): Bacteria > Pseudomonadati > Pseudomonadota > Alphaproteobacteria > Hyphomicrobiales > Devosiaceae > Devosia > Devosia sp. ZW T5_3. The sequence continues at coordinate 325,097 of NZ_JBJDRE010000001.1, read as the reverse complement.
GGATGATCCTATAGGACGCGAGTGGCTGCTTTTGAGACACCAGCTGCAGCGCGTCTATGACCGTTTCGGGGTCGAAAGCGGTAGTGCGATCGGCAACACCTCCGCCAATGCTGTGCACGTGATCGCCGGTGCGCCTAATCGCAGACGTCGAGTTTAATGGGGAACTAGGGCCGGGCGGCGGCTAGCTGGGCACGTAGCCGAATTCCGCTTGCATGTGCTGCATGACGAATATGCCGAAGTATAGACCTACAACGATGCCGGTCAGCATGCCTATAACCACAATCGAGCGATGCAGCCCATTCCGCTGGAACAGGTTCACGGAGAAATCGGCACCGCGCCAGCGCGACACCAAGGTGGCCAGTACCAGGCCCAATCCCCCAATGGCGAAGAAGGGGCCCAGGATAGGCATAGTCCTGCCGACCGTGATGTCGGGCTCTCCCTGAGACATCTGCTGGATCGGCGCGTATATTCCGAAGTAGCACAGCGCTAATCCGATGAACGAGCCTTGGGCTGAAGCCAAAAAGCTGCAGAGACCTCTTCAAGACGGCGAGCTGATCGTGAAGTCAAGGCAGCCGCTGGGGTACGATTCAGACGGCCGGCCATTCCCGAAGGGTGACCCTCTGAGGCCATAGGGCATCTCGAAATCGGAAGTATCGATTTTCTCGACACTATACCACTTGCTGACGCGGTACCCGTCGCCGCGACCGGCGGCCAGGTTTGACTGGACTAGGACGAAGTTCGTTAGGGCAACCCCCTCATTTGAGGGGACGGCGCGCCCTTTACTCCCGGTTTAGTTACCTGATCGAGGGCCTGGCCAACGCCATTGTTAAGTCCAGGCGGCAACGTGGGCTCGGGGATAAAGTGCGGCGTCGCCCCGACCTCCCTCAAGGCTCCTCTGGCAGGTCATCTTTTCCGCCGCTGCGACAAGCAACTTCGGCCGTTGCACCACGTTTACGGTGCAGGAACCGGAGAGACCAATGCGTCTATTCAACAAGTTGCACGATGCGTTGCTAGTGGCCGTGGTGATCGTGCTGGACCCATACCCTGAGCCGGTCTCCTCAGAGCGAAAAGCGCAACCCTCCGCATTGCCAGATCGTCACCATCTGGCGCCTACCTTGGCGGCCCGGCGCTGTGCTCCACAATCTCACGAATGACGCGGATATCAGTGCCAGGCTGTTGCCTGCCACTGTTGGCTTGATTTCCTGCAGTGTGGTCAGCCCGGCGCTTTCGTGGCCGAGATTGCCCAGGATCGCCGCGGCATCGTCCGGCGTGATGGGGAAATCGGGGATTAGCTGCGCCATGATGCCAGGCGCTTTCGCACGGAACGTCGATTCCGCGTTTGGTTTGGCCATGTTGGCCTCCTTTGATGATGTGTTCGTGATGCGGGACTTCATCCCCCAGGGTGTAGGGTAATGCGGGGGCTCGATGAGCTCTTGGGGAGAGAGGCTGGAACGTCGCCGCCTTCCTGCTCTCTCCCGATCCCACAGTTTGAAAACGAGAGCCGTGGCGAGTGGAACGTCGGTGAAGCGTGGCCGTTATTGTCGGGCAGGTATTTCCTGCACCTTCAGCAGTCTAAGCTAACCCCGGCACTACTGTCCCTTAGTGTCGGGGTTAGTTTTAATCGAGTTTTACGGCGTGTAGCCTGCGTCAGATCCGCAAAGGGCCTCACCCTTGCGGACTTCGAGGAAATGCAGGATTGACCGGCCGGGTCGTTGCTTCCCGTCGCTGAGCCAGCAACGCGGACGAAGTTGGTGCCATCGTTGGTATTGGTGCCGGCACTCGTCCTGATTTCTGCGACTGTTATGCCGACAACGCCCTTGCCCTTATGCAAGAACAATACAGTATCGCTGAGAAACTTGAGCAGCAGTATGCGGCAACATTTCAATGCATGATGGAATGAAGGTTCATGGCTTCGCTATTTCTCCGCCGGGCCAAAGTCTTTTCCATCCGCCGTTAGCGTGCCCCAAGAGGGCGCCCACAGTGAGCGATCGCCAGTAACCACGAGTTCTGTGTCGTTCGTATTTGCGACCCGGATGGCAGATGCAAACGCCACGTCCACTGGCAGGCAGCTATCCAAATGATAGACATCACCCCGGCCGCTGACGTGAGGACTGACCGGCCCTTTTACGTCTCCGCGTGGAGTGCCGTTCAGCATTCTATAAAGATGAAGATTGACAGAAATGTCCGACTTAGTCTCGACATAGCGGAATTGACACATCATGCCACCGCTCCTTGTTCGCCAGATAACGCGACCTGACGTGAGAAAGGTAAACTCGGTCCCACTTCATCAGTTGCATATACCCGTCTAACGAGGTTAACCGCCGAGCTGAAACCGCGCCAGATAGAACGTTGGGTGCCCCTATGACCAAGGAAGACTTCAGAGCGTAGCGCGAGCATATGGGCTTAAGCCGAAAGCAGACATGCAACGCGTTAGGCCTAGGCCGAAATACCCCCCAGCGGTAAGAGGACGGCAAGGCAGAATCCCGCTGCACGTCGCTCTGGCCTGCGCTGCCTTTGATCATGATCTCGCCCCGTGGAAGAAGCTCTAGGTCGCGAAAACGAGGTAGCCATTGGGCGTTCATGCCAGCTAGATACGAAAAGCGGCTCCATGACGAGGACCTTTGGCTGGTCTGTGAGGTTAAGACCGGCTACGTCGTTCTGATTGCAGGACACCCCTATGATGGCATGGCCGAGAACGAAGCCGCTGAAATAGTCGCACTACTCAATGCCGGTATGCTCGACATTGATCCAGCGCCGCCATCGGCTGAGGCGGATTAAGGCAAAAAGCCCCGACCTTCTGGTCAGGGCCCACGCACCGCCTGAGCGACGCAAGCTATGCGCTGGTCTTGAACCTCGTTATCCCCGCATTGGTTCCCCAACGCACGCGGCTAGAACTCCACGCCAAGCCCGACATTGCCCTTAATGGCATAGCTATCGCCTAGATTGGCGCAGGCTGGTATTGACCGATGCTTCCCCCATGAAGCGCGAATTTGCCGTCGCCCCAAGCCGCGGTTCTGTTCCGCGAGCACGCGCTTCTCATCTAGGTCAGAGTGGCTCAAGTCCGCGCCGGCGAACTGGGGCGCAACGCGGACGATCACGATGCGTTGCCCAAACCAGGTGACCGCCGGCCGGCAATCAGCGCAAACTCAGTCGGCGTTGCGCCCCATTTCGGCTGTTTCATGCCTATTTGCCGAACACGCCAGATATGCCATTCGCATGGGCGGATTTAAGGTCCCGCCACAAAGCATGCGCCGCGGTCGTTGCCGCATTCCTCATCTTCTCGCCGGTTTTTTTGCGATAAGCACACCCTCGCGACTAATCCAGCGTCGGCGCGTTTCATTCCACCAGCGATGGAGATGAACTTTGGCTGATTACGAACTTCTCTACTGGTCAGTACCCTTTCGAGGCCAGTTTGTGCGCGCTGTGCTGGCCTTTGCTGGCAAAACTTGGACGGAGGGCGGCGACGCGAAAATCTCGCGGCTGATGGAGGGCCCGGTGGAGGACATGCCTGTGCCCTTCATGGGACCACCTGTCCTGATCGACCACAAGGCCGACACGGCCCTGGCCGAAATGCCAGCCATCATCCTCTATCTGGGGGAAACACTAGAGCTGATGCCGGATACGCCTGCATTGCGGGCCATGACGATCAAGATCGTCAATGACGCCAACGATGTCATCGACGAAATCACCCTCAATGGCGGTGACCACATGTGGACCGAAAAGCGCTGGGAGGCGTTTGTGCCTCGGCTCGCGAAGTGGATGAGCATCTGGGAAGATACTGGCCGGCGAAATGGACTGGGTAAGGGCACCGGCCACATCCTTGGCGGCCAGGCGCTAGGCATTGCCGACGTGATTACCGCTACGCTCTGGACCACGATGGCCGAGCGCTTCAGCAAAGTCCACGATCTATTGGAGGAAACCGCACCGATGACCGCCGCGCTCTGCCGGCGCGTCTCCGCGCTGCCGCCCCTCGCCAAGCTGGGCGAAACGGCTCGACAGAACTATGGGCAGGCCTATGCCGGTGGGCAGATCGGTGCCTCCATGGCCAAGATACTCAACGACTAGCCACCTGATGGGCCAGATGAATGGGCCGACAGTGGCTGGTTAGGTCTCCAAGGGGGTGGAGAGCAGTCGGTCTGCTTGTGGCCAGGTACGGGCAGAAACCGGACATGAAGTTGTCGGTCCGATTGCGACCCAACGTCATCCAATCCTCTTGTTCCGCCGCATCAGGACGATGAAGAACACGCCGCCGACCAAGCCGGTGATGACGCCGAGCGGGATGTCTTGTGGCGGGATGATGATACGCGCGGCCATGTCGGCCACTACTAGGAAGATGGCGCCTACCAGCGCCGAGAGCGGCAGCACGCGACGATAGTCGCCACCGACCACCATGCGCACCAGGTGGGGGATCATCAGCCCGACGAAGGATACAATGCCCGAAAAGGCCACGGCGGCACCAGTCAACAATGCGCAGACGATGAAGACGATGATGCGGAACCGGGCAGCGGGAATACCCAACGTTGTCGCGGACTCATCGCCCAGCGTCATGGCGTTGAGATTGCGGGCATTGGCCATGAGATAAGCGCCGCAACCCGCTAGAGCCACCAGCGGATAGGGGAGCTGGGCCCATTGCGACAGGCCCAGGCCACCGAGCATCCAGAAGATCACGGTATGCGCGGCACGCGGGTCACCCAGGAAAATGCCGAGGCTGCCCAGCGAGGTGACGACGAATGACACGGCGACACCGGTCAGCACCAGCCGGCCGGCATTGGTGGCGTTGGAGAGATTGGCCACGCCGACCACGATCGCCGTGGTGAGCAGTGCCCCGCCAAAGGCAAAGAGCGGCACGGTGATGAGGCCGAGGAACATGCCGGTATGCAGCAGCACGATGATGGCACCGAGCGCCGCGCCGGAAGAAATGCCGAGCAGATGCGGGTCGGCAAGCTGGTTGCGCGTCACCGATTGGAGCGCGGCGCCGACCAGGGCGAGGCTGGCGCCGATGATCGCCCCCAGGATCACGCGCGGCAGGCGAACTTCCCAAACAATATTGTCTCGGCCGGCCGACCAGGTGACCTCGACACTGCCCGGGGCGAGGTGATTGACCACGACGCCCCAGACCACCTCGAGCGGGATGGCAATGGCGCCGACGCTGACGCCGACCATCATCACGACAAAAAGCAGCATGACGAGGCCGGCCGTGAGCAGCGGCAGGTTATGCAGAATGGTATGCCGTGGACCGGCGACGAGGTGCTTGTGGGACATGGTGGAAACGGGCTGGCCGGATTGGCCAGCCCTATCAGCTCATTGAGGATGGAACGCGGCGGCAAGGCGCTTGATTGCCGCGATGTTGCGCGGGCCGGGCGTCGCCTCGACATATTCGAGCACGACGAAACGATCGTTCACCACGGCCGGGATATCCTTGAACGCAGCATTGTCCTTCATGAAGGCGATCTTCTGTTCGGCGGTGACATCGCCATAGTTGACGATGACGACCACGTCCGGATTGCGCTCGATAACCGGCTCCCAGCCAACCTCGACCCAGCTCGAACCCACATCGTCCATGATGTTGGTGCCACCGGCCGCCTCGATCAGAGCGGTGGGGATGGCGTAGCGGCCGGCGGTGAACGGCTTGTCCTCGCCCGAGTCATAGACGAACACCTTGGGTGGCATTGCGCTGGCCGGCAGCGTCGCGCTGAAATCGGCCAATTCCTGCTTGTAGCCGGCGACTAGCGCTTCGGCCTTGTCCTCAACGCCGAAGATAATGCCCAGATTGAGCAGGTCGACATACATGTCGTCCATCGAGGACTTTGGCTTGTCCATGATGTGGATGCAGCTCTCGGTGAGCTCGTAGACCGCGATGTCGAACGCGCCCAGCGTTTCCGGCGTCACCTCACCGCCAACCCTCATGCCGTAGTTCCAGCCAGCGAAGTAGAAGTCCGCATCGGCGCCGAGCAGCACTTCCTTGGTCGGATAATCGGGCGAGAGCTCGGGCAATTGCTCGACATTGGCGCGCAAGGTCTCGTCCAGCGTCTTCCATTCGGAGACGCCGGTATAGCCGGCCATGTGGTCGGTGAGGCCCAGGGCCAGCATCATCTCGGTGAGGTTCACGTCGTTTGACACTGCGCGCATCGGCGCCGCGTCAAAAGTCACGTCGCGATTGCAGCTCTTGACGGTGACGGGATAGGCGAGCGCTGTGGCCGTGGTTGCGGCCAGCAGGGCCGGCACGAGGAAGGTGAAGGCAAGACGCACGGAAATATCCTCAAGGTTTGTCGTTGAGATGGAAGGAAAAGCGGGGCCGGCCCGTTGCAGGGTGGGCGTCGATGGCGACGTCGACCGCGAAGGTCCGGCGGATGGATTGGGGGGTCAGCACGTCGAGCGGAGCGCCCAATTGCACCTGGCGGCCATTGTCGAGCACCAGCACGCGATCGGCATGGGCCGAGGCCAGTGCCAGATCGTGCAGCGAGACGATGACGGTGGCGTCGAGGCGCGAGAGTAGCGCGAGCACTTCGAGCTGGTGGCGGATGTCGAGATGGTTGGTGGGCTCGTCGAGAATGAGCAGATCGGGCTTCTGCAACAGTGCGCGGGCGATCATCACCCGTTGTTTTTCGCCGCCGGAGAGTGTGGCGAAATCGCGAGCGGCAAAGCTGGTGAGACCCATCAATGCCAGCGCGCTTTCCACCTCGGCCAGATCGGCCTGACCGAACCGTCCCAGATGCGGTGTCAGGCCCAGTTCGACAATCTCGGCGACGGTCAGGCCGAAATCGGTCGCTGGCTCCTGCAGCACCGTAGCAATCCGGCGGGCGCAATCGCGCGGAGCCATGGCCCAGATGTCAGCACCATCGAGGGCGACTGTCCCGCTAGTCGGCTGATGATAGCGATAGAGGCACCGCAGCAGCGAGGACTTGCCAGCGCCGTTCGGCCCTACGACAGCGAGCATCTCGCCCGGCGCAACGCTGAACGCGATGTCGTGCAGCAGCCGCGCCGCTCCAGAAGGTCCCCAGCTCAGCCCGTCGACCTGCAGGGCAGCCGGGCGCCGGGTGCGGCCGGACGGGTCGAAGGGAAGCAGATGATCAGCAAGGTGGACGTGGTTCACCGAGGCGCTCCGCAGATGCGGGGCGCATTGCGGGCGAAATCAGGCTGAGCTTTTTGGTCGTGTCGTCAAGCGCCATCATCGTTCCCCGCGGCACACCCCGGCCGGGTTGAAAGGTGTGTCGATGGCAGGTCTCCTGACTTGCGGGTCACGGCGCCTTCGAACCTTCCCAGCCTTACGGCCAGTGGCATCTCGAAAGAGCTATCCGCTCACAGTTGCGGGGGCAGTCACGGTTTTGCGCCCTGATGGGTACGTCGCACCGTGTTCCCTTTTAATCCCCGTTGGCTTGTGGCCGCCGAAGAACCTACGACGGGTGCATAGGGCATTGTGGACGCAGCGTTGTCAATGTCCGCTCTCGGTAAGTTACAACTGTGGCCTCTATGGCCGGCATGGGGTCGAGTGCGGACTGGCCTGTTTCGCCTGGGAAGCGGACTGGCGTTAGAAGCAAGTGAGGCCAGGGTGGACGCGATCCGCCCCAGCGCGTTTCGATTGCCTCACTGCGCGGCGTTTTGCAGGTTGGCGGTCATTTCGGCGAGGCCTGCTTCTCGCGTCATAATCGGCGCGTAGCCGAGTTCGCGGCGCGCCTTGCCGATGTTGAGCGTTATCGTAACGGCCGATGTGGCGAAGGACTGCAAGGTCAACGGAGCGGTGATCTTCCCACCCGAAAGCCCGTACAGCCGATCGCCCACACCGGCGATGAAACGTAGCAGTGCGCGCGGCACCGACTTTTCTGGTGCCGTGACGCCTTGCGTGGCCATCAGCGCGGTTGCAAAATCGCGGAACCGAACGGGCCCCTCGTCGCCAAGAAAGTAGATCTCGCCGCCTTTGCCCCTGGCGATCGCCAGTTCAATGCCATGACAGAGATTGGCGATGTGGATGGTCGTCGTCAGATAGTCGCCGCCACTGATCCAGGCGAACTGCCCCGATTGAACAGCACCTAGCAGATGGGGTAAGGCAGTCGTGTCATCACGCCCCCAGACAAAGCGGGGCCGAACCACAATGACATCCATGCCACCGCCATTGTTGGACAGGGCGTAGCGTTCGGCGGCGGCTTTGCTGCGAGAATACGATCCGGCGGGGCGACGCGGCAAAGGATGGCGTTCATCGACATTGATGAGGGGGCGTCCATCAGCCAGAACGGATTCCGTGCTGAGATAAATCGCTCGCTGGATGCCCCCTGCCCGCGCCGCCTTGAACACCGCCTTGGTGCCTTCTTCATTGACGCGCTGCTGGCTTTCGGTGCCCGGACCATGATCGGTATCGGCGGCGGCGTGGATCAGTACGTCACATCCTTCCATGCCAGGCACCAGGTCGGCGCTGATAAGATCGCCTGAAAAGGGCGTCGCGCCGAGTTCTGCGACCACTCTCTCCGACCTGGCGGATCGCGCCAATGCGGTAACGGGGATGGCCTTGCCGACAAAATGACGGATTAGGTTGCGGCCGACATAGCCACTGCCACCAGTGATAAAGATCCTGGCGATTGGCCAGCCGGCGGCGGTCGCCGCGGCAATGGCCGCGTCGTCTCGTTCAGTCATGTTCGTTTTCCCGTTTTGGAGTTCTAGCTGTCGGCTGTGTCGTCCGGGGTTGCGGTCACCAGCCAATCGATCTCATTAATTATCCGCGATCGATCGCCCGGGGCGAAATGGTGGAAATCCAGATACTCGAGGAACTTCAGCCCCTCTAAGGCTAGATAGGCCAGAAGGGCACCGCGTGGGGACGAGGCGGTCTCGATGATCCGACTGATCGTTTCCGCCTGGCTCTTTTGCATGCGCGCACGCAAGGCAGGGTCGAGTATCAGAGCCATACTGAGGCCCAGGGCCACGGGCTTGAAGTTTTCTGGCGGCGGCTCTTCCGCGACCTTTATGCGCCCGCGAATGGCGAGACTATTCGATGAGGCAAGGTCTGCCTCGACAGCGGCGTGATGCTCGCGGTCGCGCCGAAAGGCCCGCTCCACAATCGCCTCGATCAAGTTCTGCTTGGTCTTGAAGTCATAAATGACACTGGCTTTGCTAATGTCGGCCTCGGCAGCCACGGCATCCAATGTCAAACTGGCGGCACCCAGTCGAGCAACCACCGCCTCGCCAGCATCGAGAATAGCCTGCTGGTCAATGACGCGCTTTCGTCCCACTTACGTTACCCATATATTTCCGTCCGGATGGTTATAAATCAAGTCGAACGCTTCGTCTATAATCGATCAGGCCGCAATCCAAGAGCGGCAGCTTTTCGAGTGGCAGCTTTGGGCAGCTGCGGACGGCGATGAACGACTGAAACGGGTCAACGCGCCCCCTCCCTCCTTGAGGGCGGCATTCAGTTGTCCTATTAAAGCAACTCAAACCCGCCTTATGTTCTATTTATAGAACAACCATTGAGTTTCAGCGTCAGGCTGGATAGCTTCTCGATAAATGGCACACGAGCTAGCCTCGTGATCTATTTATGGAGCACGCATGCCAAAGCCGGCAAACCGCCCAATCTCCCGTTATGCCAAAGAAGCGGCCGAACTGCTCGGCCTTCTGATCCGGCGCGCGCGCGTCGAGCACCGGATGACGGCTGGCGAAGTGGCCGAGCGGGCGGGCATGTCGCGCGGGCTGGTCCACCGCATTGAAAAAGGGGATATTGGCGCGTCCATCGGCGCGGCCTTCGAGGTCGCGTCCGTCGTGGGACTGCGCCTGTTCGACCAGGATGCGCGCGGCATGACCCTGAAGGCCAGCGAAGCCCAGTCCGTCAATACGTTGCTACCGCAGGCCGTGCGCGCCTCGACTGGCAAGGTGAATGATGACTTCTAGGGCAAGCGATATCCCAAACCAGGCATATGTCTGGGTATGGCTGCCCGAGCAGACGGAGCCCATCGTTGCCGGGCTCCTCACGCGCGCCAGCGGCCAGTTCGTCTTCAATTATGGCCGCTCCTATCTTGATAGTACCGATGCGATCTCCCTGTACTTCGGCCACAAAAATTCATAGCTAAATCAGCGCGCTAAGAATTTAGTTCGCCTCAAATTGGCAGCGAAGCACTCGACAGTTCGCCTCACTTGGAAAATGGAAGGCAACAGTTCGCCCCAACTCACATTAGCGACGGCACAGGCTTCTCAATATCGGCAGATGAAGGATCAAGGCTGGTGGGGGCGGGTAAGGGGTTCGTAGACGCCCGGATATGCATTCCTCCAGAGAATCTTGAGCTTGGTTGTTTCAGCCATTCCGTTGGGAAGCACGACGACCAAAACGCGTGGATTCTGGCGCCAGCTTGAAACGTATCCGGGATACGCCTATTGTGTCAGAAAAGGAGTTGCCATGAGCGTTCAGGATCGGATCAAGCGATATCGAAAGTGTGGTGCCGGCGCGGATCTGGTTCGCGTCGAGGTGCTGGTTCCTGCTGGCTCACGCGAGGAAATACTAGCTCAGGCGTCAGCCATGCGAAGCAGTTACCGTGTTCGCCGCGATCGCCTGCAGGAGAGCATTGACCAGGCCGTCCGCGATTATGGCGTCAGGGTGCTGGACAATATTGACCTGTCCCGCCTCCAGAACGTGGATGAGAAGGCCCGTGTTTTGGGCAAGGCATTGATGGACCGAGGCGACGCGAAGGCCTTCATTGCAGGGCGCAGGCTTTATTCCGCGGCTATGGCGTAAGCCATGGCACTCACCTCGCTGCAGAAGCAAGTGATGGCGGTTATCGCCGCCAATCGTTCGGACACCAGTTACATGGCTGGCGGCGCAGTCCTCAACAAGGACTGGTTCCGGCTGACGGACCACCTGGATATTTTCCACGACACCGACGAAGAGATCGTGGCGACCGCCAAGGAGGATATTGCGGCCTTGGAGAGCGCCGGGTTCAAAGTCTCCGTCGACATTATCATCTATGGCGTCGTTGAGTGCACTGTCTCAAGAGATGGGGACGATACCATGCTGCAGTGGATGAGCGAGACCCGATATCGATACTTTCCACTCGTTCGTGACCCAGAATGGGGTGTGCGGCTGAATACGGCCGACCTGGCGATTAACAAGGTCGGAGCGGCGTCGAGCCGAAGCAAGGCTCGGGACCATATCGATCTGATAACGATCGACCAGCGGTATTGCCCGCTGGGGCCGCTTGTACTTGCCGCATCAGGCAAGCCACCCAACTACTCGCCCCAAAGGATCATCGATGAGATCCGCCGCCGCTCGCTATCGCTGCGGGCCGAGGACTATCTATCGGTGCGAGGACTTCCCCAGGATATGACTGCCGTAGGTATTCGTGACAGCCTGGCCGCCGCACTGGATCGCGCCGAAAACTATATCCACGCCGCTGACCCCGAGTTGGTAGGTGTACTAACCGTCGATCAGGCTGGCCTACCAGTGGGAGCTGCGTATCCCAACGAAGGTGTGTCGCTTCGCCGGGCCACGGACGAAGCCGAGACGGTGCCGACAATCCCGGATGAGACGCCAGGCTTCCAACATGCGCCGACCGCCAACCTACGATATTGAATCGTAAGGTTTTCGTCTTCGGCGTGTGGCCGGAAACTGCCCGCGCCTTTGCCTCGGTCACCGAAGAGTTTGGTTGGGCCTATCTCGGCCGGACCAGCCTGAGGCACGACTGGATCCCATGCTCCCAACACCTATATCACGCCGCGCCTTATTGCTTCGGCGACGGCCTGGACGCGGTTGGCGGCGCCGAGTTTGATGGTTATCTCCTGCACCTTGCGCTTCACTGTAATCTCGGTCAGCGCTAGTTCGTTGGCGATATCGAGCGAGCGCCCGCCTTTGGCAAGGAGGCGCAGCATGCGAACCTCTTGCGGGGTAAGGCCACTTTCGCGCTGAATCTGCTGGGATGCCACCCTTTTGTACTCGTCCATCATGACCGAGATCAGTTCCTGCGACAGCATCGAGGTGCCGCCATATACTTGGCGGATGGCGGCCGGCAGAGTTTCATAGGAATTAGATTTGAGAAGGTATGCGTCGGCCTCAGCCTCCAACGCGCCGACAAGATATTGGCGGTCCTCGTAGGTGGACAGGATCATGCACCGGGGTGCCGCCGGCCGCGCCTTCAAGGCCCGGACGAGCTGGATGCCATCCATGCCGCCGAGACGAATATCGACGGTCGCGATGTCGGGCTTGAGCTTTTCGGCAAGCGTCAATGCGTCCTGCGCATTGCCGGCTTCACCGACGACTTCGATATCGGCCTCGTCTTCGAGCAGGCTCTTGACGCCCATGCGGAAGATTTGATGGTCGTCTACGATCATCACTCGAATGCTCATGCCGCACTTGCCTCCAGAGGAATGGAGAACATTACGAGGGTACCCTCGCCGGGCGCGGTCTTGATGGTGAGGGCGCCTCCGACGACTTGAGTCCGCTCGCGGATGCCGACAAGGCCCAGTCCCATTTTTGCGTCATCGAAGACGAACCCGTGGCCGTCATCGACAATGCGGACATCAACTGATCGGCCACTATAGGTGAGATGGAGTGTGAGCGATTTCGCTGCGGCGTGGCGGATTGCATTTTGGCAGGCCTCCTGCACGATGCGGAAGATCGCCAGTTCGGCCTCCGGGTTGAGGGCAGCGGGGGTTCCGCGAACAGAAAGACTAGCGACGAGCTCGGCGCTTTGTGGAAGGGCACTGACATAGTTTTCGAGCGCCGCGACAAGGCCTAGTTCGTCGAGGACGTTGGGTCGCAGGGCGTAAATAATCTGTTTCATCTCGGTCAGTGAGGCATCGAGCGTGGCCTGGCATTCTGTCAGACGATGGTCGAGGTCCTCGTCCCCGCGCAGGCGCTTGCGGATGGTTTGGAGCTGGTACGTTGCGGCCATGATCGACTGGGCAACGCTATCATGGAGATCGTAGGCTATGCGCTGTCTCTCGCGCTCCTGCACATCAACAACCCGTCGCCACAATGCATGTAGCTCCCGAGCCTTATTGGCGATCTCGTCATGGGCTTCACGCAATAGCCGCGTGCGATCCGCAACCTTATATTCGAGAATATCGCTAAGTTCTCTTGCCCGCTCGAACAGGCGGGCGTTTTCGATGGCCACAACCGCTTGGTCGGCAAATGCACGAACGACGCGGCCATGTTCGGTCGAGAAGAAGCCGGGCTCCGGCCAATCGACGCAGAGCCAGCCGATGCAGTCATTGCCGTGGACCAGCGGCGCGCTGCACCACGAAACGATTTGCTCCGTGCCGGGTTGCCAGACCCAATCGGGTTCGTTGCGGACGTCGTCGATGATGAGCGTGCGATGTGCTTCGATCACGGGCCGGCTTAGGGGCGCAGCGGATGGAACGAAACTGTGGCGCTTGACCAGGCCGTCGTCGGGGTAACCCTTGGCAGCTACGACGCGCATGCGGCCGTCTTCGCCCATCAGCGTGACGCGACTGCCGCGATTGGGTACCACGCGGCCCAGTTGCATCAGCACAGCTTCCAGCACGTGCCGCGGATCGAGGCGGGACGAAATGATGCGCGACACATCCGCCAACGTATTGGCCAGTTCGCGTTCCCGGCGTTCGGCGGCGAGAAGGCGATGTTGTTCGATGACCGGAGCAATTTGATCGGCGACGGTCTGGAGCAGCAGGATATCATTCTGGCGGAAGGCATCGGGCCGGTCGCTCTGGATGTCGAGGACACCCATGACCCGGTGCCCCAGACGTAGCGGCATGGCAAGCTCGGAAGCAGTGTTGGGCAGCAGCGCGTTGGAAACGAAATGAGCGTCCTGGCTCACATTCTGGCTCATCCACATATAGCCGGTATGGGCGACCCGACCGATAATGCCGCGACCAACCTCTTCGCCGAAGCCGGCCGAGAGCAGGTTCTCGGCGAGGGGCCCGGCGGCATGGACCAGCGAGACCCGCTGCCGGTCCTCGTCGATCAGCAGCAATTGCACATGATCGAAGCCGAGGGAGGCGTAGACCAGCTCGGTGATCTTGGCGAAAAGCTGTTCTCGTTCGCGTATGGAAGTGACCATCTGCCCCAGGCGATGGATCAACGAGAGGTGATTATGCACCCGATCCATGCGGCCGGTCAGCGAATGGGATTCGAGGAAGGCCGAGATATCGTCGGCAACCAGTGCCACGCTGTCGTCGAAGTCGCCGCGCGGCCGGTTGGAATGGGGAAAGCCGAGAAGCACGTGCCCCTGTACTTCGCCAGTGGTGGCCACCGGACGCATGACCAATACAAAACCCTGGCTTGCGGCGCGTTGCACCACATAGGCCGGCGGCGCTGACATGGTGCCGGCGGCATAGCGCATATCGGCGAGAAGCCGATGAAGAGAGGCCGGTGTATCGGGTGTCGTGACAACTTCGGTCGTCTGGCCAGCCTCGACCAGTAGGGCGGCCCAGCCTGCGCCGATGACGCGAGCGGCGCGTTCAAGCCGGGCGAGCAGGTCCTTGCGAGCGGCCGCCGGGATTTCGACCGAACGGAAGCGCTTGAGGCGTAGAGCCTGCGTCCCGTCTTCATCGTCGCGATAGAGAGGTCGAACGGGAGCTGCCGAAAGCGGCGGTCCGTTGGTCGATCCGCCTAGACCCATTGGCTGACCGGTCCTTCCATATTCGTGCCTTGATCTGCACCGGCGCCAGGCAGGAATTGGCCGGCGGGTGCGCCGTCCATGATTTGCCCCTCGGCAAAGATCGTCAAGCCACGCAGCAGCGTTCGCGTTACGGCGCCGCGCATCATGGAGCCGACATAGGCAGAGTGGCGGTTGCGGTAGAAAAGGTCGCCTCGCCTCAGGATGGATTGGGCATCGGGATTGACAAGAACGATGTCGGCATCGCATCCGGGCGCCAGATCGCCTTTTTTGCCGCCGAGCCTAAAGATGCTGGCAGGATTGGTCGAGGTCATGCGGATGAGGGCGGTGAGCGAAAGCCCGCGCTCGTATACGCCGTGGGTTATCAGCGCCGGTAGCGTGGACTGGAGCCCGGAAATGCCACCCCACGCCTCGAAGATGTCGTCTTCGCCCTGCGATTTTTCTACCCAAAGGCACGGCGAATGGTCGGACGCGATAACGTCGACGGCGCCGTCCAAGACCCGTTCCCAGAGTGCCTCGACGTCAGCGGCAGCCCTGAGGGGTGGCGCACATTTGGCGACAGGTCCCAGGCGTTCCAGATCGTCCTCACTGAACACCAGATAATGGGGACAGGTCTCCGCTGTAACCAGCACGCCACGACGCTTTGCCGCAGAAACAAGATCGATCCCCGCAGCGCAGGAAACGTGGACAATGTGAAGGCGCGCACCCGTCCGCTCCGCCATCTCGATGGCGGCTCGAATGGCTGAAAGTTCGGCCCCGATCGGCCGCGCCTCGCCCCAGGCCCTCCGATCCCTGCGGCCGGCGGCACGGAGATCGGCCGTCAATCGCTGCGTCATTGCCTCGTCTTCGGCATGGACGGCAATGAGGCTTCCGAGCCGGGCCACCTGCTGCATCCCGCCTTCGAGCACTTGGTCATCGGCGCGCGGAAAGTCAAAGGAGCCGGTGCACATGAACGCCTTGAACGCGCTGACGCCGCCCGCATGAAGATCGGCAAGGTCAGTGCGATTATCGGTCACGAGCCCGCCCCACAGCCCGTAGTCTACCGTGCTCTGGCGCGCGGCCTGGCGCTTCATCGCCAAAGCCTCAGCATTGATTGTCGGTGGCGAGGCATTGAGCGGCATTTCGATAACGGTCGTTACGCCGCCTGCGGCTGCGGCGCGACTGCCGGTGGCAAAGCCCTCCCAATGCCCGCGTCCTGGCTCGGAGAAATGGACGTGAGGGTCCACCAGGCCCGGCAGTATGAGCTGGCCATTGGCGTGGATCGTCTCTCTGGCGGCATGGTCCGCATTTCCCCACACCAGCTCGACGATCCGCCCGCCGGTCGCAAGGACCCCACCCTCGAAGCTGCCGCCGGAGGTGACCACGAGGCCATTGCGGACATAGAGGTCGGGCGGGACCATTAATCCAACCCGATCATCCGGGCAGGATTATGCGCCGTCATGGTCTGCACCTCTTCCACGGAGAAGCCGAAATAGAGCAGCATGGACATCATCATCCGCATGCCCTCGATGGGCGAAGGCAGCACGCGCACGCCATAGTCGGTCGCGAGCACGAACTGCTCGGGGCCGACATCGCGTATCCCCTGCAGCCAGCTCATCGCACGGCCGTGCACCACGGCGCCCATGTCCATGAGCTCGCGCTCGACATAGTAGTGTGTCTGCGGCATCCAGGGGCCACCGAAATCGACGGCGCAGGCTTCGAGGAACACGCCCTTGGCGGCGAGATTCTTTTGCTCCTCGACCGTCAGCAGCGCTCGGGCCGGATGGGCCACGAGGATCTTCTTGATGCCGGCGGCTTGCGCCAGCTCCACCACACGCAGGGCTTCAGGGCCGGAGACGTGGCCGGTGTTGAGATAAACCTCGGGGTGCTCTGCCACCATATCGAGGATTTCCTTGAGTGCGTCGGGCACCGGTTCGTCATCGAGCGGGATGCGGATGGCGCGGGCCAGTTCCTTTTCGGCAAAGCCGGGAATGGCATCCTTGAAGGGGACGAGCTTGCCATCGACCAACGCCGATTCCGTTGATGCCGAATGATAGGTGCAGTGCGATCCGAAACTGATCATGCGGCAGCCGTCGCCCATATTAAGGGCGGTGCGCACAGCACGTGGATTCATGCCGTCATGGCTCGAGTTCATCAGATATCCGCCATAGGTGCGGAAATCCTTGAGATAGCGATTGACCATCCAGGCGGTACCGGAAGCCCAGCCAAAGACGTCGTAATAGAGAATGGTCCGCATACCGGCAGCGCGGGCCATTTCGGCGACCTGGATGGGGTCGAAATGGCCGGGATTGGAGCGCAACACAGGACCGGCATGCACATGGCTGTCAATGGCGCCGACGAGGAGTTCCTCGGGCAGTTCCATGGTGCGGTTGTAGAAGGGTTCGTAGGTGGCCATGGCGCCGCTCCTTACAGGGGATCGAGCCCGATCAGGCGGGCGGGGTTGTGGGCGGTCATGGTGCGGATCTCGTCCGGCGTGAACTCATAGTCGAGCAGCGTCGTGATCATGGTGCGCATGCCCTGCACGGCCGAAGACGCCGCGCGGATGCCATAGTCGGTGCCGAGCACAAAATATTCCGGGCCAACCTCGCGGATATCGGCCATCCACTGGGCGGCCGAACGGCGGACACGCGGCAGGTCGCCCGAGCGGTCCATGTATTTCTTCTCGACGTAATAGTGCGTGCGCGGCGCATGGGGGTAGAGCCAGTCGACAAGGCACCCTTCGAGGAAGAAACCGCGGCGGGCCGCATCCTTCTGCTGGTCGATGGAAAGCTGCTGGCGCGCCGGATGGGCGATCAGCACCTTGCCGATCTTGAACTCTTCTGCGAGGTCGAGAATACGCATGACTTCAGGGCCGGAGACGTGGCCGGTGTTGAGATAGACATCGGGATGGTCGGCGACCATCTGCAGGATTTCTGCAAGGTCATCCGAGATCGGCCCTTCTTCGGGAATGCGAATGGCCCGGGAAAGCTCCTCCTTGGCGAATTCAGGATAGGCATCCTTGAACGGGACCAACTCGCCATCGATGATGGTGGATTCCCGGGATGCCGAGAAATAGGTGCAGTGAGACCCGAAACTGATGAACCGGCACCCCTCTTCCATGTAAAGAGCCGTGCGCACCGAGCGCGGATTGAGCCCGCCATGCGCGGAATTCATCAGATAGCCACCGAATGTCTTGATGCCCGGCACGTGGCGATTGACCATCCAGGCGGTGCCGGAGGCCCAGCCGAAGACATCGTAGTAGACGATGGCGCGCATCCCCGCCTCACGGGCTTCGATGGCCACTTCGAATGGGTCCTGGTGGCCGGGATTTGAGCGTAGCACCGGGCCGGCGTGCACATGGCTGTCGATGGCGCCCACCAGAAGCTCGGACGGCAGCTCCATTGAGCGGTTGTAGAATGTCTCGGTGGTCGTCATTGCGATGCCTTCTGAGGGAGATCGAGAGTGGATTGGTAATATTCCGCGGCAAGATCGGCAGCCAGCCAGCACGCGGAGCGTTGTCCGCCGGGCAGTTCGGTCATGGGTGGCTTCTGGTGGCAGCGCTCATGGGCGAGCGGACAGCGAGCGCGAACCGGGCATTCTTCGGGCCGCACATCGCCCAGCACCAGTTCACCACGCAGCGATAGCCCCGGATCGGCCAGGGGCGCCATGCGCGGCGCTGCGGCTAGCAGCGCCTTGGTATAGGGATGGCAGGGCCGGGCGAGCACCTGTTCGCTCGGCCCCTCCTCGACCACCACCCCCAGATACATGACCATGACCCGCGAACAGATATAGCGGACCACGGCCACATCATGGCTGATGAAGAGGAAACTGGTGCCCACCCGCGATTGCAGGTCCTTGAGCGTGCGCAGTACCTGCGCCTGAACCGAAACGTCGAGCGCCGATGTCGGCTCGTCGAGCACAATCACCGAGGGTTCGCAGGCCAGTGCCCGCATGATAGCGACGCGCTGGCGCTCCCCGCCCGAAAGCTGGTGCGGAAACCGGTCAAGCGCCTCATCCCTGAGCCCGACCAGTTGGGCCAGTTCGGTCATCCGCGCCCTCTCCTGCCCCTTGGGCACGGTGTCGAAATTGCGCATGGCCTGTTTGACGAAGGTAAAAACCGACATGCGCGGATTGAGGCATGTTTCTGGTCGCTGGAAGACGATCTGGATGGCCTTGCGAAACTGACGTTTCTCGCGCGGCGACAAGCCGGAGAAGACCGAACCATCAACAATGACGTCGCCGTCGTCTTGCTGTTGCAGGCCGACGACGCAGCGTCCAAGCGTAGTCTTGCCGCAGCCGCTTTCCCCTATAAGGCCAACGACCTCGCCACGCGCAATGTCGAACGAAACACTACGGACGCCCACGCTGATCGCCTGGGGCTGGCTCGGGTCGAAGAACAGCTTGGTGAGGTTCAGGACGGATAAGGCCGGGGTGGCGCTCATGCGGGCACCTCCTCATAGAGCACGCAATGAACGGCGCGATTGTCCCGCTCGAGTGCAGGTGGACGCCCCTGCTCGCATTGGCTGCGAGCATGGGGGCAGCGATGTGAGAACCGACAACGTTCAATGGCCTCGGGGCCTCCCCATACCGAGCCGATCAACGGCACCAGCTCGCGCGGGGCATCGACATCGGGCACGGCCTTGATGAGCCCCTGGGTATAGGGGTGCAGAGGCTTGGCGAAGATCGACTTGAGATTGCCCGCCTCGACTACCTGCCCCGCATGCATGATTGAGAGCGAGCGGCAATATTCCGAGACCAACGAAAGATTATGCGCGATCAGCACAATGGCCATGTCGCGCTCGGCGCAAAGCCTGGCGAGAAACCGCAGCATCTCGCGCTCGGTCGTCACGTCCAGCGCCGTGGTCGGTTCATCGGCGATGAGTAGCGCCGGCTCGGTGGCCAGCGCACAGGCCATGGCGACACGCTGTGCCTGACCGCCGCTGAGCTGGTGCGGATATTTGTGTCCTAGGTCGCGCCAGTTCAGACCGACTACGCGGAAGAGGCTTTCGACTTCCCGGGCAACATCGCGGTCGCGCCGGTTCTGGCGCACCACGCGCTCCACCTGATGGCCAATCCGCATGAAGGGGTTGAGCGCGCCCTTGGCGTTCTGGAACAGCAGCGACACACCGCGCGCAAGATTGCCGCGCAGGGCCTTCTGCTCGTTTGCCGGGTGAAGGTGATCGCCAAAGCGCACGGTACCGCCGGTGATATCGAGGCCGCTGGCGGCCAGCCCGACGCTGGCCATCATCGAGATGGACTTGCCCGAACCGCTTTCGCCCACCAGCCCATAGAGCTCGCCGCGTTCGACCCTCAGATCCATGTGGTCGACAATGCGCCGGCGCTCACCGCCGCGCACGCTGTCAATGCTCAGGCCATCCAGGGAGAAAAGAATGTCCGCCAAGGCTCAGCCCTCCGTCCTACGTGGATCGAGGCGGCCTTCCAGGCAATCGCCGACAAGGTTGAGACTGAAGATGGTGGCGGCAAGCACCAGGCCCGGTCCGATGCTCATCCACCAGGCACCCTGGATGAGATAATTCGTCCCCTCGGCGACCATGACGCCGAGGTCGGGCGTGGGCGGGCGGATGCCGACGCCGAGAAAGGAGAGCGCCGCCACATTGCCAACGGCCGCTGCCAGATTGAGGCTGCCATGGACGATAATGGGCGAGAGCGTATTGGGCATGAGATGGCGAAAGATGATCGATGCTTCGCTGGCTCCAGAGCAGCGCGCTGCGTCAATATATTCAAGCGTCTTGCGGCTCAGCGCCTCGCCGCGAATGACACGGGCATAGGTGGGGATATTGATGAGCACAGTGACGACGATGATGCTCTCCAGGCCCGGCCCCATGACCAGGATGAGCACCATGGCGATGAGCAATAGTGGGAACGATTGGACGATGTCGACAAACCGCATCGCCAGTTCATCGAGCCAGCCACCGAGATAGCCGCATACCAGGCCGATGAAAGAGCCGATGAGCACAGCACCGGCAACGCCGACACCAGCCACAATAAAGTCGATTCGTAGCGAAGTGACGGTGCGCGAAAATACATCGCGGCCGAAATGGTCGGTGCCGAGCCAGTGTTCCGCCGAAGGCGCCAGCAGTGTCTTGGGCGTCGTCAACAGCGGGTCTTGCGTGACCAACAGCGGCCCGATAACAGCGACGGCGATCAGCAGGGCAAGCAGCGCGGCCCCAGCAAAACCGAGCGCATCGCCCCCGAAAATCCCGTGATAGACGCGCCGCCAGGCGAAGCGAGGCGAGGGCTGGCGCGTGGCCGGAACAGGAATTCTCATCGGCTCACTGTGCATATTCATTGCGGATCCGGGGGTCGATGAAGGCGTAGGAAACATCGACGAGAAGATTGGCGACAGCCACGCTTGAGGCGATCAAGAGAATGCAGGTGGAGACCGGCGCCATGTCGCTGGTGGTGATGGCGGTGACCGCGTAACGGCCGAGGCCGGGCCAGGCAAAGACCGTTTCGACGATGGCGGCGCCCGCCAGCACATTGGCGACGATGAAGCCGAGCGTAGTGACAATGGGGATCATGGCGCCGCGAAAGGCATCACCCAGTATGAGCTGCCGCGATTTGAGTCCGAGGGCACGACCGAAGGTGATGTAATCCTCCCTCAACGCGTTGCTCATGGCCGCTCGGGTGATGCGGGCGACGGGCGAAACGACGCCGAGCCCGAGCACGAAGGCAGGAAGCATGAGTTGGCGCAGCGCGGCCCACGCGACATCCCAGCGGCCGGCCAGCATGGCATCCACTGTGTAGAACCCGGTAACCCCTGACGGTGCGCTGAGCATTGGCGACAAACGCCCGATTGGTGACGGCACGACGCGCAACTGGAAATAGAGCCAGAAGATCAAGGTTACGCCGAGCCAGAAGGCGGGAATGGATTGGGCCAGCAGATTAAGCACGCGTGTGACATGATCAATCCAGCCGCCGCGATAGACTGCCCCCAGCATCCCCATCGGGAGACCAACAAGCAGGCCGAAGGCGACGCCGAAAATGGCGAGTTCGAGGGTGGCTGGAATACGGATGGCGAGATCCTGGCCAACGGCATTACCCGTGCCGAAAGACTTACCGAAATCGCCGCGAAAGACCGATTCCATATAGCGCACATATTGGACGACCAGGGGCTGATCGAGGCCCATCTGGCGGCGCATTTCTGCGCGTTGCGCATCGGTAATGTCAGGATAGCGGCCGGTGACGGGGTCGGAAGGCAGGAGGTAGGCCATGGAGAAGGCGACGGCCGAGACGCCGACCAACACGACGATGCTGATGGCCAGTCGCCGCAATATATAGATCGCCAGGGGAGGAATGCGCATCGCTGTGTCTCCTGATTTACGGGGAGATTGGCTGCACCGGATGGAGGTCCGGTGCAGCCGGTTCGCCTTGGGAGATCAGGCGCAGGGGCGCAGCCAGGAGAAAGCTATGGTGCCCCAAGGGAATTTGTTGACGTCGCAAATCTGGCTCGATACTGCGACGTTCCAATTGACCTGGAAGAGCGGCGCGGCAAGGTACTCACCGTTGAGGATACCAAGCACCTCGTTCTGCAGCACCATGTAGTCGGCTTCGTCGTCCTGCGGGACCAGCAGTGCTGCCAGTACATCCTTGTCGAGCGTTGGATTCGAATACTGGATGTGGTTGGTGGCGCTGTCGCTGCGATACATCCAATAGGCCCAGTACATGAAGTCGTTCCACCAGGGGCCCATGGAGTGGATAGACACTTTCAGGTCGCGCTTGCCCCAGGCGATATCGTCGAAGGCATTCTGGGTGAGCGGCTTGATCTGCATGTCGAGACCGATCTCGCGCAGCGCATCCTGGATGATGATGCCGGCGGCCATATTGGTGGAGCCATTGACCACCGGAACTTCGAAGCCGGGTACATTGCCAGCATAACCGCTTTCGGCGACCAGCGCCTTGGCCGCTTCGATATCGGTGGTGAAGAGCGGATTGGCGGCATAGCCGGGGGTATTCACACCGACAAGGTTTTGCACCGGCGTACAGAAGCCGCGGCAGACTTCGGCAACGAGCCGGTCATAAGGGATCGCCCTGATAACGGCCTCGCGGATTTTCGGATCATCAAACGGCGCGGTGTCCGGTTTCCAGCGCAGAACGGCGACATCCTGCTGGGAGGGCACGCTGAACACTTTGGCATTGGGCGAGTTCTGCAGCACCGAATATTCATTGGGTGTCAGGAAGCCGATTTGGGCCTCGCCGCTTTCGAGCAGCAGCATGCGGGTCTGCGCGTCGGGCACGACGCGGAACATAACCTCGGAATAATAGGGTTTTGCGTCACCCCAATAGTCCTTGTTGGCAACGGCGATAATGTATTCCCCGCTCTGCTGGTCACCCAGCATGTAAGGGCCCGAGCCCATGGCATGGGTCTTGATCCAGTCCACGCACCATTCATCACCCTCGCCGCGTCCGGCCTCGCAGGCGGCCTTGGACATGACGGTCAGCGACATGGATGCGAAGTTGCGCAGTGAATAGCGGCCCAGGCCATCGGGATAGGTGATCTTGAGGGTCTGCGGATCGACGATTTCCATTTGATCGACCGCGAAGATGCCGCCCGTTTCGATCTGGGTCGTACCCCAACCCATACGGCCGACCAGCGCACGCTCGATGGACCAATAGACGTCTTCGGCCGTTACGGCGGAGCCGTCCCAAAATTTGGCCGTCGGATTGAGATGGAAGGTCAGCGTCTTGTTATCGTCCGAAATCTCCCAGCTTTCGGCTAGACGCGGCACGATTTTGGTCTGATCGGCAATGCCGGTCGCCGGATCGATCTCGTAGGTGACAAGCGTATCGAACATCTCCATGGCCAGTTGGCCGACAAAGGCGGACGTGTTCTGCGGATCGAGCGTGGCTGGATACTCATTATGGAGATAGATCAGCCGCGGGCCGGACCCGACGTCTTCCGGTGTCAGCGGCGCCGGTGCAAAGGCCGTTTGGGCGAGCGCCGGCCCCGAAAGGGCCGAAACCATCAGCATTGCCGCCAAGGGCGACAGAAAATCCGAGCGTTGCATTGCCTTCCTTCCATCACTGAGGAGCCGGCCGCTTCCGCGGCGCCGGTCTTTCATCGATGGTTGGATGGTGGCGGGAAGCCAGCCTGGCGACCAGTTCAACTTCGGCGCAATCACCGATACCTTGGTATCGAAAATGGCCTGATCTCGATCGGCAATGGCAACGTTGAGGGGAATGCGCTCGTCCGAGTCGGCGCAGTGCCCATTGGGCCGGAGCGGCTATCGAGGTTGCAGCCAAAAGCAGCCTGTGGGCACATACACTCAGGCGAGGATTGGCCTTGGTCCCTGCCACCCCCTAAAGCCACGGCAGGTCGTCGCCTTTGACGACTGAGAAACAGAATGGAGAGACAAGTGCAAGATGACAAACGTCACGTCGAGCAGGTTCGCTTGGCGGGGTGGACCGCCGGAGCTTCCGAGAAGGACAAAAGCACCAATCCGCATCGCGGCAAAAAGAATGCGGACGAGGCGAACTGGGACGAAGCCTGGGAGAAGGGCTTCGCGGGCCAGGATTATGAAGTTTGGTCTTAGTTTCTCAGTCGTGCCGAACGTCGAACGGCGGCGCCTGAGCGCCGCCGCGTCTAGTCAGATCCAGGCGGGAACCATGTTGCCGGCATAGCGGGCACCGAATGCACCCTCGGGCAAAACCTCGCTGATCCGGGTCAGATCATCCGCCGGCAGCACGAGACTGGCCGCACCAACATTTTCTTCCAGGCGTTCGATGCGACGGGTGCCAGGAATGGGAAAATATCATCACCCTGGCAGCGTCTCTGCAACCTTGCCATCAACGGCTGCGGGCGATTTCAGCGCGCCTGCCTGAGCCGGTTATTCGGCCGCGGTAACCGCGTCGACGAACATAGTGCGAAAGCGGGGGGCGTCCAACTCAAGAGCGACATTGACTTCGCCAGCGCCTATCCCCGGCTCCACATCATCCTTGAAGGAGAGCATCTGCCCGTAGGATCGGCCAAAATTAGTATCGACCGCAGCCTTTATCGTGGTGCTGCGAACGATCAAGCTCGGATCGATCGCTACGGCAGCGATGACTTCATCCCACAGCGGCAGGTCCATCCAGGCATTCTCGGTGAGATAGCTGCTGAGCGCGGAGTTGGGTTGGGTCATATCTTCGACCAGCTCTGCATCGACCATCACGGTAGTGTTGACCAGGCCAGTGACGACGATAGAGGCAAAGCCGGCCGTCAGCACGATCTGGGCGGCCTCGGGGTCGAAAACGGTGTTGAAAGCATCTATCGATTTGACTTCGCCGCTGGCGACGTCGAAATCGGCCTTCGGCCCGTTCGAAATCACAACGCTTTTGACCAAGCTTGCAAACTCGGAATCCTGACGCACGGCCAAGGCTATATTGGTTAGCGGCCCTCCGGCAACGATCGTCACTTCGCCCGGGTACTTGTGCACCTGTTCGATCATGAATTGGACTGCGGACAAGTCTTGGACGACAATCTTGGGGTTGCCTTCGGCAAGGTCGGGCGCCAGACCTGGATCAAAGTCGGCAGGTTTGTCCTCGTAATTGTTCCAGGCTCCCTTCCAGCTGATCGGACCATACACGCTCTCCCAGATTGCCATGCGCTGGGGCGTGTTGACGAGCGGCTCACTGGCGCCGGCATAGACCGGGATCTCGGGATGCCCGGCGATCTCGAGAAAACGCAAGGTGTGGGCCACCCCCTTTGCCAGCCAGTCGTCTCCGACGACGCCGGTAATGCCGAGCAGCTCGACGTCGGGATTATTGAGGAACAGCAAGATGGGCTGCACGGCGGTGCCGCCGGGGCCTGTGAGATCCTGATCATAGATGAACTTGGCAGCAAATGCCGGCTGCGCGAGAGTTGCGAGCGCAAGCACCGAACACGAGCGAAGAATTTTGAGCATGCGGATTCCTTGAACGGGTAAAGTCCGTCGAGTACGGCTGGGATTGACGACTTCAAGACTATTCCTCAGGAAAACAGGCTTGTCAGGCCTATGTATTCGTGGATGCTCGTTCAAGCTATTGAACGGGGTAGACCATGCAGATCGACGATGTGCGGGCTTTTGCCTGGGTGGTTTCATCGGGCTCACTGTCCCGCACCGCGCGCGAACAGAACCTACCCAAAGCAACACTAAGCCACCGGCTAAGACGTCTAGAAAATGATGTCGGCACCGCACTGCTGATCCGCTCGGCCGCTGGTCTGACGCCCACGAAGGCAGGTTGGGCGTTCCTCAGGCATGCCGAGGAGGTAAACCTCGCCTACACGCGCGCGTTGGATTCTGTGGCGAGCGAAAAGCCGGCACAAAGCGTGCGCCTGAGTGTGGGAGCAACCGATGAACTGTCCACCAACCTACTAGCGCCTCTATCGCTCCGGTTTGCGAGGTCGCACCCGGAAGTGTCACTTGATCTACATGTCATGCCGCTGGGCAGGTTGCTGTCGCGTGAAACCGACCTGGATTGCATGATCTGTTCAGGTTTACCGGCAATCCTGGGGACAGCAAATCTGGTTGCCCGTGGGTTCTCACGTTATGTCAGCCGCCTCTATGCGGCCCCCACCTATTTGGCAGAAAGAGGAACGCCCACGCATCCCGACAACCTGCGACAGCACGACTTGATCTCCGGCGAAGGCCCGTCGGGCATTATCCCATGGGCGTTAGAAAATGGTCAGGCCAGTCAGTTGATCGAACCGCGCGGCCCATTGCGTGCCAACGATAATTGGGTGGCCAAAGTGTGCGTCCTGCAAGGCTATGGCATCGGGCTGTTCCCAGAGTTCTTCGCCCAGGAACATGTTCCAACCGGTGACCTAATCGAGGTATTGCCCGCCTGGACCACCGCCCCGACTTCGGTAACCGTCCTTTACCACGACCACCGCTTCGCCAATCCCCACATCCGAGCTTTCATCGACTTCCTGGTAAGTGAGTTTGAAGGCTTTTACTGTTTTCCCTATCGCCAGAGGGACGTGTTCCGGCCCATGCCAGGTGGAAGCACCACAAGACAAAAGGGGCGACGGTAAAGCAGGCGAGCGCAAGCCAATGGCTTCGCACGCGGTGCAATTCGAGTTTTGGATGCTAATAGATGCGCAGGCGCCCACCTTGTTGCGGAGATCGTAGCGCTCGAAACGATCGCCTTTTCGCTGCAAAGTCGACGGCCCGGCTACACAGCCGATCGATCTCGGAGAACCCTAGTGACCCGTAAGGCTCCTTGGCCGCC
Organism: Devosia sp. ZW T5_3; assembly: GCF_044987315.1. NCBI lineage: Bacteria > Pseudomonadati > Pseudomonadota > Alphaproteobacteria > Hyphomicrobiales > Devosiaceae > Devosia > Devosia sp. ZW T5_3. The sequence goes on along the minus strand of NZ_JBJDRE010000001.1, from coordinate 298,341 downwards.
GCTCGGTTCCAGGGTCCCTCATCGTCTTTGTCATCGACATACAGCACGGCACAGTCAGCCCTATGCCCGGCCAGAACCAACAAATAGGGGAGCGGCGGATTCACTGTCGACAAACAGAATACAAAGATTATACTTGTAAAAATTGCTAGGCGTGCGGCCGCTTTGGTGGCGCTGAGATGGACAAGGATACGATGAACACTGAGATCTTTACCGGCGTGATCCCGGCCCTGATGACACCATGCAAGGCCGACCGTACACCCGATTTCGAGGCGCTGGTTCGCAAAGCCCGCGAGTTGATCGCGGCGGGCATGTCGGCCGTGGTCTATTGTGGCTCGATGGGTGATTGGCCGCTGCTGACTGATGCCCAGCGTCAGGAAGGCGTGGCGCGGCTGGTCCAGGCTGGCCTGCCGGTGATCGTTGGTACGGGCGCCATCAATTCGGCGTCGGCTGTGGCACTTGCCAGTCATGCCCAGCAGGTTGGCGCCGCCGGTCTGATGGTCATTCCGCGCGTGCTGTCGCGCGGCAATTCGGCGACGGCACAGCGGCACCATTTCGAGGCTGTCCTCGCGGCAGCGCCCGATCTGCCGGCCGTGATCTACAATAGTCCCCATTATGGCTTCGAGACCAAGGCCGACCTGTTCTTCTCCCTGCGCGCCAAATACAAGAATCTGGTGGGCTTCAAGGAATTCGGCGGCCCTGCCGCCATGACCTATGCTGCCGAGCACATTACCAGCGGCGATGACACCGTCATCCTGATGGCCGGTGTCGATACCGGCGTCTATCACGGCTATGTCAAGGCAGGCGCCACCGGCACGATCACCGGCATCGGCAACGCCCTACCCCGGGAAATCCTCCATCTGGTTGCCCTGTCCAAGGCCGCCGCCGCTGGCGACATCGATGCGCGGACCCGCGCCCGTGAACTGGGCGAGGCACTCGATGTGCTGTCGAGCTGGGATGAGGGCACCGATCTCGTGCTTTACTACAAGTACATGCTCGAGCTGAAAGGCGAGGCCGCGTACAAGCTGCATTTCAATGCCACCGACGAGCTGTCGCCCAGCCAGCGCGCCTGGGCCAAGGCGCAGTTCGAGCAATTCAACACCTGGTACGCCGCCTGGAGCCAGTTGCCCGGCGCCGTCCAGACCACCAAGCCGTAGCCTTCCTCCCTGACCTGCGGCTAAAGGCCCTCCCTTGCCGGAGGGCCTTTCTTTTTCTGTCAGTCGGCTGCCGCCAGCCCGAGCGCCGCCAAACGATCGAGATGCTGCAGCTCGGCCTCGGTCAGCACGATGCCCTCGGTCTCCGCTTTGCGCCGCGCTGCAAAGCGGCGCTGTGACGGCAGGCGGGCGCCCTGCCCCGCAATGGCTTCAAACAGTGTTTCGGCCCGGGCGAACGGGTCCCCAGGGCGTCCAGCAGCGAAACGCTCGGGGGAGAACGCGATGACCAGCTCGCCATGGGCCGGCGATAGGGCCGTGGTCCCCAGCGCCTCGAGCGCGCCGGCACTGGTCAGATCGCCGATCATGACACCGGCCAGGAGCTCGATCATCGTACTCAGCGCCGATCCCTTGTGCCCGCCGAACGGCAGCATGGCGCCAGCAAGTGCCGCTTCGGGCGAGGTGGTGGGTTCGCCCTGGGCATCGATGGCCCATCCCTGCGGCAGCGGCGTTCCGGCGCGGCGATGCAGCTCGATTTCGCCGCGCGCAGCGACGGATGTCGCAAAGTCGAACACATAGGGTTCGACCTGCTGCCGTGGCCAGCCGAAGGCAAAGGGATTGGTGCCGAATAGCGGCTCGCTGCCGCCCCAGGGCGCGACGGTGGCATAGCTGGGGCACATGACAATGGCCGCCAATCCGTGGCCCGCAACGGCCTCCACTTCCGGCCACAGCGCTGAAAAATGCGTGCAGTCGTTTATCACCATCGCGGCAAGGCCAAGCGCCTTGGCGCGGTCGACCAGCAGGGGCAGACCCAGCTCGAAGGCTGGGCTGGAAAAGCCATGCTGTCCGTCGATCCGGACAATGGCGCCGTCTTCAAGATCGGCAATCGCCGGCACGGCGTCGCCACGGACCTTGCCAGCCCTCAGCGTGCGCAACACGCCTTCGATGCGAAAAATGCCATGCGACTTGCAGGCATCCCGTTCGCCGGCCGCGATGACCCGGGCCACGGCATCGGCCTGGACGTCACTCATGCCGGCGCCAGTAAGGATTGCCCAGATGCGGTTCTGCAGGTCGGCAAAGGCAATTGTGGTGCCGCTCATGCAACGCTCTCCCCGGCAAGATAATCCACCAGCATGCGCAGACCGAAGCCGGTGCCGCCTGGCGGGCTCAGCGGACTGCCGTTTGGCGCATAGGCCGGACCGGCGATATCGATATGCAACCACGACGTTTCCTTGGAGACGAATTTCTCAAGGAAGGCCGCGGCAATGGAGGCATTGCCGTAGGTTACGCCCGGCCAGTTCACGAAATCGGCGAAATCGGATTTCAGCTCGTCGTGAAACCCTGCATCGACAGGCATGGGCCAGGCCAGCTCGCCCGTGCTTTGCGCCGCCTGCAGTAACCGGTCCATAGCGGGACGATCATTGCCATAAACACCGGCATAGCGCGGACCGAGGCCGATCTGCACCGCATAGGTCAGGGTAGCGACGTCGATGAGCTGGCTGGGCGCAAAGCGCTGCTGGAGATAGGCCAGGCAATCGGCAAGCACCAGACGGCCTTCGCAGTCGGTATTGCGGATCTCGACATTGGGGCCGGCGAGGCTCTTCACCACGTCACCGGGCCGACTCGCCGAGCCGCTCGTCATGTTCTCGGCAAGACCCAGCGCCGCAACGACGGGGCGCCTGATCCCCAGCCGGGCCATTGCGGCCATGCTGGCGGCGATCGTCGCCGCTCCGGCCATGTCGTTCTTCATCTCCCACATGCCTGCGACGGGTTTGATGTGGATGCCGCCCGTATCGAAGGTCACGCCCTTGCCGGCAAGACCGACCGTTGCGCCTTCGCCTTTCAGGCGCAGCACCACCATGCAGGGCGGATTGACCGAGCCCTGTCCCACGGCCAGCACCAGGTTGGCCCCGAGCTCTTCCAGTTTCCAGGCCTCGAGGATCTCGACCGCGATGCCAAGGGGCGCGCAAAGTCTTTCAATCCGCGCGGCGAGCTCCAGGGGTGGCAGCATGTTACCCGGCTCGTTGACCAGGTCGCGGACGCTGTGGGTGGCTTCGGCGGCAATCTGGAGGCGCTTGACACTATCGACCACAGCCTCGGGACAGTCCAACAGCGTGAGACGGCCGGGACCCGTATCCTGGTCGCTGCGATAGATGTCGAAGCGATAGGAACGCACCAGAAAGCCATAGACGAACTCACCAAATAGGGTGACGTCGAGTCCTTCCGGGCAGCTCAGCGCCAACCCTCCCGATAGATCGAGGCATCTGACCGCCAGCCGCGCTCCGGCCGCCTGCGCCTCGAACACCGATGCATCGTCCGACACGCCGACCAGCACGAGCCTGTCTTCTTCACGCCCCTCGGGCGCCAGCAGAACTGCAAGGTCGCCAGTGTCGGCGGCAAAGCCCTCCGCGCGCAGAATTCGCGACAGGCGCTCGGGCCGGGCGGCCGATTTGATGAAGCTGCCCAAGCTCCCCGGGTTCAGTATCTTGGCCACCGTACCGGCGGTGCCGGAGGCCCCGGATGCCTCAAAAATCACGTTCATCTGTTCCCTCACGCATAATCCCGTCGAGCTGATCACAGAAGTATGCACAATGTCGACAGCCGATCAAAGGCCATGCCCAAGGGTCTTTTGCCGCGCTCTCGGGCAGGTTGCACAGCAAACAGTCACGGCAGAGTTCTACAAAGAAAACGATTCAGAGCTACTTGTCGACAAATTGGATACGCGGTAGCATCCGGTTAAAATGAGGTGCATGGCGTGATTGGTACAGGCCTTATCGACCAGTTCATGGCGAGCGTTCGCCGCCCCGGGGTGACGGCAGTTGACCTGATCGGCGGCGTCGGCAGGATGGTGCATGAAACGATTGGCACGAGGCTGCTGACCGCGTCGGTCTATGACATGGATGCCCGCCAGTCCAAGCGCGTCTATTCGGAAAATCTCGACGCCTATCCCTTGGGGGGGCTCAAGCCCATTCTGGACAACCACTACACCGAGGTCGTGTTGCGCCAGCACCAGATCTTCCACACCCTGCGCATCGAGGAGATCGCCGAAGTCTTCTCCGACTGGCCGCTGATCCGCTCGCTTGGCAACGGATCCAACGCCAATATTCCAGTCGTCGTTGACGGCAAAGTCATCGGCACGCTGAACCTGCTGCATGAGGCCGACTACTATACTGCCGAGCGCCTCGCGCCAGCCGCCGCGCTGCTGCCCTACGCTACCATCGCCTTCCAGCACCTAGCAAAATCGATGCGCGAGGCGAGTCATTGATGCCGTCCGCCTAAGCAACGGGTCGGCCCGTGCCGGCCCCAATCAGGAGAGTGTCGGCGGAAATTGGGAACCGCCGATCCAACAAGGGAAAGAACCATGAAACTACGTGTTGCATTGCTGACCAGCGTTGCGTTTGCCGGTGTCGCGGCCGCCGTGCCAGCCTGGGCGCAGGACCCGTTCCGCGTCGCCTATCTCGCCTCCTCCAGCCAGAACGGCTACAATCAGGCCATCTTCGCCGGCATCCAGGAGGCGGCGGCCGAAAAGGGTGTCGAAGTCGAGATCTTTGACGGCGCATTTGATTCCACCGTGCAGTTCTCGCAGGTCGAAGACGTGGTGGCCGGCGGCCGCTTTGACGCCTTCATCGTCACGCCCAACGACACCGTGGGCATTGCCCCGGCGCTGGAAGACGCGACCGCCGCCGGTATCAAGGTTGCCACGACCCTATTCCCGGTCGGCCCTGACCTCACCAATATGGAGCCGCAGGTTCCTGGCCTCACCACCACGGTTGCCGCCAACCCTGCCGACGGCGCGCGCGCCCAGGCCGAAGCGGTTGCCGCATACTGCGCCGACAAGGACCCGTGCCGGGTTGCAGTCATCATCGGTCAGCTGATCTATCCGTTCGACAACCTGCGCAACGAAACCTTCAAGGAAGTGCTGGCGCAGCATCCAAACATCCAGATCGTAGCAACCGGCGAGGGCAACTACGATCCCGACGCATCGCTGACCGCCATGCAGGATATCCTGCAGGCCAACCCGGAAATCGACGCCGTCCTGTCCAATGCCGACCAGCACCTGATCGGTGCCGAAATCGCACTGAGCGACTTCGGCTACGAGCCGGGCTCTGTCTACATGATCGGCGGCGGACTCAACCAGATCACGGTCGATGCGATCCGTGCTGGCACTGTCTCGGCCACGCTGGCCGAAGTCCCGCACAGCATGGGCAGGGCCGCGCTCGAAGCGGTGGTCACCACACTGGAAGGCGGCACCGCGCCGACTTGGATCAACCCCAACGACCTGGTCGAAACGCCCGTGATCGTCACCAAGGAATGGCTCGACGCCAACCCTGATTTCGTCGCCGAGTGGCAGGGCTGAGCGCTTTTAAAGAGTCGGGCGGGACCGCGTGGTCCTGCCCATCCTCCACCCTAGCGGAGGTCCGTTGCCATGGTAACGAACGGGACGACGTCGGTACGGCTGTCGGGTGTCGAGAAGAGCTTCGGCTCTAGCAAGATCCTGCATGACATCAAGCTCGATTTCCGGGCCGGCGAAGTGCATGCCCTGATCGGCGAGAATGGCGCGGGCAAGTCCAGCGTCGGCAAGATCATCGGCGGCTATTACTCGGCCGATCGCGGCGAAGTCGAAATCTCGGGCACGCTGCTCGACCAGTCGACGCCGCGCCGTGCGCTGCAACTGGGCGTGGCGATGATCCACCAGGAATTGCAGCTCGTGCCGCAGCTGACCGTGGCTGAGAATGTGTTTCTCGGCCTGGAAGCAAATGTCGCCGGGCTGCTAAGCGGGTCGGACAACAAGCGCTTTGCAGCGCTGGAAGAACGGTGCCGCTTCGGCCTCGATCCGCGCCGGAAGGCGGAAGACCTGTCCATTGCCGACCGGCAAAAGGTCGAGATCATGCGCGCCATTGCGCGCGATGCCCGCATCATCATCATGGACGAGCCGACCTCGTCGCTGACGGCCGACGAGGCCGAGCGGCTGCACCGGGTCATCGCAGACCTTCGGGCGCAGGGTCGCACCATCATCTATGTCACCCATTTTCTCGATCACGTGCTAGCCGCCTGCGACCGCGTCACCATCATGCGCGACGGCCGCGTCGTGCGCACCGGAGATATTGCCGGCGAGACTAAACAAAGCCTCGTGGAAGCCATGCTCGGCAAGAGTGCCGAGGTCGCCTATCCCGAACTGCCGGCCCGGCCCGATGCATCGGTTGCCCCGCGCATTGCGATGCGCGGCGTCAGCAGCCATGCGGGCATTCGCGACATCAACATCGCCATCCGCCCGGGTGAGGTCGTGGGTCTTGTGGGCCTTGTCGGGTCGGGCCGCAGCGAAGTGGCCCGCGCCCTCTTCGGTGCAGACAAGGCGCTGACCGGCACGATCACCCTCGACGGCGAGGACCTGCCCAGGCTGACCCCCAAGGAAGCGGTGCGGCGCGGCATCGCCTTCATTCCGGAAGACCGCCGCAAGCAGGGCCTCAACCTGGTGCAGCGCACACGGCCCAATATGAGCCTGCCACATCTCAGCCAGATCAGCCGCTTCGGCTTTCTCGACATGGGCGAGGAACGCCGCCGCACCAAGGCGATGATCGAGCATTTCGGCATCTCCCCCGCCGGGATCGATGGCGAAGTGGCCTATTATTCGGGCGGCAACCAGCAAAAGGTGCTGCTATCCAAATGGGCCTATGGGAAGCCGGGCGTCGTCATCCTCGACGAGCCCAGCCGGGGCGTTGATATCGGCGCCCGCCGCCGTATCCACGATTTCATCGTCGAACTCGCGCAGACCGGCGCAGCCGTGCTGCTGATCTCCTCCGAACTGGAGGAGGTGCTGAAGCTGTCGCATCGCGCCTACCTGATGAGCCAGGGCCGGATCATCGGCGAGGTCGAGAGTGCCACTATCAGTGTCGAAGATGCGCTGTTCCGTCTCTTCAACGTCCAGAAGGCGCAAGAGCAAGCTGTGCTTTTGCCCGAACAAGGTTGAAACCCATGGCCGAAACCCACGTCACCGCCCCGGCTGCGCCGACCCGCAGCACCTTCTTGCTCAGCGACTTCCTGCGCGAATATGGCATTCTCATCATCATCGCGCTGCTGATGATCGGCCTGACCCTGCTCAGCCCGTCTTTTCTCTCGCCGCGCAACCTGCTCAACATTCTCAATCAGAGTGCGCCGCTGGCCCTGATCGCAGCCGCGCTGACCCTGGTGATCATCAGCGGCGGCTTCGATCTGTCGACTGGCGCCATATTCGGGGTGGCAAGCGTCTCGGCCGCCTGGCTTGCGGTCAATGTCGATCCTACCCTTGGCATGATCGCCGGGCCGCTGCTCGGCCTGCTGCTCGGGGTGATCAATGGCCTCATCATCACCGGCTTCAACGTCCATTCGTTCCTCGCCACCCTGGCCTCGAGCATGGTCTATCGCGGCATCGCCGTCCTGATCACCGGCGGTGCACTGATCCCGGTGCGCATGGAGGAATTCGCGTGGCTGGGCCGTGGCCGCGTCGGCATGGTCAACGTCGCGGTGCTCATCTTGCTGGTCTTCACCGTGGCCATGATGGTCCTGCTCAACCGCACCACGTTCGGTCGCCGCGTCATCGCCGTGGGCGGCAATGAAGAAGCCGCGATTCTGTCGGGCGTGCGGACCAAATTGGTGCGGATTGCCTGCTTTGGCCTCACCGGCTTTGCCGCGGGCCTAGCCGGCATCATCGCGGTATCGCGCATTTCCATGGGCCAGCCCCAGGCCGGTGTCGGCCTCGAACTCGAGGCCATCGCCGCCGTCATTTTGGGCGGCACCAGCATCTATGGCGGCGCCGGCGCGGTCTGGCGGTCCATTGCCGGCGTGCTGCTGTTGGCCCTGATCGGCAACGGCTTCAACATCCTCAACGTCAATCCGTTCTTCAAAGACCTGACCACTGGCGTCATTATCGTGGTTGCGGTTGCCCTGAGCGCAGGTAAAAAGCGTAGATAGGCACGCCATACCGGGGGACAGTATGAAGGCGAAGGACGAGGAAAACGGCAGTGTAAAGGGCCGGGTGCGGGGCCAAGGCGCCCGCACCGTCTATGACACGTTGCGCACGGCCATTCTCGATCTCAGCCTCGATCCGGGCAGCCCGCTCGACGAAGCGACGCTGTCCGAGCGGTTCGACATGTCCCGCACCCCGATCCGCGAAGCCCTGGTGCGGCTGGTGGCCGAAGGGCTGGTCAAGACTCTGCCCAATCGCAATACGGTAGTGGCCACTATCGATTTCGAGCAATTGCCGGTCTATTTTGAGGCGCTGACGCTGATGTATCGCGTCACCACGCGTTCGGCGGCGGTGCACCGGCGCGACGAGCATATGCACGATATCCGCCAGCATGCGGCCAGCTATGCAGAGACGGTCCGGCAACATGACGCCCCGGGAATGATCCAGACCAACCGCGATTTCCATATGGCCATCGCCACGGCCGGTGGGAATTCATATTTCACCGCCCTATTCGGGCGCCTGCTCGACGAAGGCCGCCGCATCCTGCGGCTCTACTACCGCTCCTTCGACGACAACTTGCCCCGCCGCTATGTCGATGAGCATGAACAGATGATCCTCGCCATTGAATCCCGCGATGCCGAGCGGGCCGACACCCTGGCCGCTGAGCATGCGGCTCAGATCGTCAAGCAGATCCAGAGCTATATCGCCCGGGCGACGGTCACGGGCATCTCCCTCGGAACGGAACGGATTTGATGGCCAGGATAGCAGTCGTCGGCGCGGGTCATGCGGTCCCGAGATCAATGGTCTGCCCACTGCCTCGAGCAACGCGGCGCTGATCGCCCTGCCCCGGCATTCTGACCGCGGTGCCCAAATGGCTGCTTGATCCGATCGGACCGCTGCCCGTGCGCTGGACCGACGTGTCGGCGCTGCTGCCCTAGCTGCTCGCCTTCCTCGCCTCGGCAATCCCAACCCGGTCGCCTGCAACCAAGGCCGGCTTGCGAGGGAACGCTCGCCCTGTCCGGAGCGGTCGTGCATCCGCCGCCAAATTGCTTGTCGACAATTTGGATATTGGATATGATGATGACTGACAGAACCACCCGCCAGGGTGGAGGGAACGACGCAAACCGGATTATTGCATGACCAAGCGCGACACGATCACCCGGATCGCCACTGACGTGGGCGGTACGTTTACCGACCTCGTCTATTTCGAGACGGACCGGGCCACGGGCCGCCAGACCGTGCGGACCGAAAAGTCCGATACGACGCCGCCCAATTTCGAACAGGGCGTGCTCAACGTCATCAAGAAGGCCGGGCTCAGCGTCGCCGAAGCCGACTTTTTCGCCCATGGCACGACAGTGGTGATCAATGCACTAACCGAACGCAAGGGCGCCAAGGTGGGGCTGATCACCACTGAAGGTTTCCGCGACATCCTCGAGATAGCGCGCGGCAACCGCCCCGATTTCTTCAATCTTTCCTACGAAAAGCCGACGCCATTCGTCGAGCGCTACCTGCGCCAGGTCGTGCCCGGCCGCATGAACTACAGCGGCGAAGAAGTCGCTCCGCTCGACCTGAGCGGCCTGCCCGCCATTCTGGACGCCTTCAGGGCCGATGGCGTCCAGGCCGTGGCCATCTGTCTGATCCACGCCTATGCCAACCCGGCGCATGAAAAGGCCGTGCAGGCCGAGATCGCACGCCTGTGGCCCGAGGTCGCGACCGTCGCCTCGCACCAGATCACGCGCGAATGGCGCGAATACGAACGCACCAGCACCACCGTGCTTTCTGCCTATGTGCAGCCGACCGCCCAGCGCTACCTCGAACGCCTCGAAGCCGGCCTGCAGCAGGAAGGCTACGAGGGTCGCCTCTACATCATGCAGTCCAATTGCGGCGTCGACTCACTGGCCTCGACCAAGGCTATTCCGATCACCATGGTGGAATCGGGTCCCGCTTCCGGGTTCTGGGGAGCGGCGGAGCTGGGGCGCATCATCGGCGAGCCCAATGTGTTGGCGCTCGATATCGGCGGCACGACCGCCAAATGCTCGCTGATCCAGAACGGCCAGGTCACCATCAAGACCGACTACTGGATCGAGCGCGACCGCAGAAGCGCCGGCTATCCCATCATGGTGCCGGTCGTGGACCTGGTGGAAATCGGCAATGGCGGTGGTTCGATCGCCTGGGTCGACGATTTCAGCAAGCTGCATGTCGGCCCGCAATCGGCCGGCGCCATGCCCGGCCCGGCCGCCTATGGCCGCGGCGGCACCAATGCCACCACGACCGATGCCAATCTGGTGCTCGGTCGGATCAACCGCGACTATTTCTGCGGTGGCTCGGTCATCGCCGACATGGCGTCGGTAGACAGAGCCCTGGGCGCCCTGGCAGACAAGCTGGGCGTCAGCCAACAGGAAGCGGCGCGCGGCATCGTGCGCATCGCCAATGCGAACATGGTCAATGCGCTCAAGCTCGTCTCGCTCAACCGCGGGCACGACCCGCGCGACTTCACGCTCGTCGTGTTCGGCGGCGGCGGCGCCATGCATGGCGTGGCGCTCGGTCAGGAGCTGGGCGTCAAGAAGGTTGTCGTACCGCGCGGCGCGCCGGTCTTCTCGGCCTGGGGCATGATGATGAGCGACCTGCGCCGCGACTATTTTGTCACCCGCCTGATGGACGGCACCGACCGTTCCGGCCTGCAGGCGTTGGTGAGCGAGATCGCCGGCCACGCCACTGAACAGTTCGGCAAGGAAGAGGTCGCGCCCGACGCGGTCAAGATCCAGCCTCTCGTCAAGATGCGCTACCGCAATCAGGAACATTCGGTCGAGGTCCCATTGCGGGCCGACCTGCTCGACGGCGCCAGCATGGCGATCCTGATCGAGGATTTCCACGCCATCTATGAGCGCGAATACACCTATCGCCTCGATGTCGCCGTCGAGATCGTGGGCATCCACGTCATCGCCTCGGCCGAGGTCGGCAAGCTCGAAATGGTGGCCCAGCAGCGCACCGGCGCCAGGCTCGAAGACGCCATCAAGGGCAGCCGCGAGGTGGATTACGCCACCGAGGGCGTCTGCGAAGCGACAATCTACAATGCCGAACTGTTGGAACCCGGCATGAGCTTTACCGGCCCCGCCATCATCGAAGACCCCGGCACCACCATCGTCATCCATCCCGGTAACCGGGTCGAGATCGACGATTTCGGCAACACCCAAATCCATCTGCGGAGCTGATCGATGAGTACGATCTCCCACGATCCCGTCACCTTCGACATCATCCAGAATGGCCTTGAAGCCGTCGCCGACGAGATGTTCGCGGCTCAGCGCAAGACCTCGATGAGCGCCATCATCTATGAAGTGCTCGATTTGGGCACCGGCATCTGCGACGCCCAGGGCGAGATCGCCGCCTCCGGCGCCGGCATCCCTGCCTTTGTCGGCGTGCTCGACAAGGCCGTTAAACGCATGATCGAGAAGCACCCGGTCGAAACGATCAAGCCCGGCGACCTGTTCGCCTCCAACGATCCCTATTGGGGCGGCGTGACCCACCTCAACGACATGATTCTGGCCATGCCGGTATTTGCCGATGGCAAGATCGTCGCCTGGACTGCCAATATTGCTCACTGGAACGATGTTGGCGGCAATGTTCCCGGCTCGATGTCATCGGAAGCCACCGAAATCTACCAGGAGGGCATCCGTATCCCGGCGGTCAAGCTGATCGATGCCGGCGTCCCCAACCAGGCCGTGTTCGACATTCTCTATGTCAATACCCGCCTGCCCGACTTCCTGCGGGGCGACCTGTGGGCCGGCATTGCTGGCGTGCGGATCGGGGAAAAGCGTATTCTCGAGATGATCGAGAAATACGGCTCAGAAACCTTTACCGCCGCCATCGCCGATTTCATGGATCTGGGGGAGCGCCGCGCCCGCGCGGCCCTCGCCACCATCAAAAAGGGCGTCTATCCGTTCGAGGAAGAACAGGACAATGGCGACATCCATAAGATCGTCGTCGAAATCACCGATGATGCCTTCATCATCGATCTGCGCGACAATCCCGACCAAAAGGGATCGAGCAATTCGAGCCGCGAAGGCATCGAGATTTCCGCCCAGCTCGCCTTCAAGGCCTTTACCGATACCCAAGCGCCCGGCAATGGCGGCTTCTTCCGTCCGCTGCAACTGCTGACCCGGCCGGGTTCGGTATTCCATGTCGTCGAGCCTGGCGCGCTCGGCTATTACTCGGAAGTCGAGATCCGCGTCTTCGACCTAATCCTGCGCTGCCTTGCCCACCACTTCCCTGGCGTGCTGCCGGCCGGCAACTTCGCCTCGATCTGCGGTACGGTTATCGGCGGTAAGCATCCCGATACCGGCCGTCACTATACCATCGTCGAGCCGCAGCTCGGCGGCTGGGGGGCTCAGCAGGGTCGCGACGGTAACAGCGCGATCTTCTCGGGCTTCCACGGCGACACGTTCAACTGCCCCGCCGAGGTTGCCGAGGCGCGCTACGGCCTGACCGTGGACGAGCTGGCCCTCAACACCGACAAGGGCGGCGACGGCACCTGGCGTGGCGGCAAGGGTATTTCCGTGCGCTATCGCGTGCGGGCCGACGATAACTTCCTCAGCGTCGGCTATACCCGCTCGCGCATTCCGCCCTGGGGCCAGAATGGCGGCAATGACGGCTCGCCGAACTATGTCGAAGTGCTGCGTCCCGGCATGGAGGTGGAACGCTATGCCTTTGCCACTAATGTGCCGCTCTCGAAGAACGACGTGGTACATGTGGTGACGGGGGTGGGTGGCGGCTTCGGCCGGCCCGCCGATCGCAGCGAGGCCGCAGTGCGCCGCGATTTCAAGAACGGCTATATTGATGCCGAGACGGCCGCGCGGGTCTATAACGTCACGATCTGATCTCCTGGCGGGGCGTTTATTCGCCCCGCTTTCCGTTCTGTACTGGGAAGGATCCGGCCATGCGGTGGTCGAAAACTGTCACGCTAGTCGAAGCGCATGCCGAAGGCGAAGTGGGCCGCATCGTCACGGGCGGCGTCATCGACGTTCCCGGTACAACCATCGCCGACAAACTGCGCCATCTCAATCAGGTGGATGACAGCCTGCGCCGCTTCCTGGTGTTCGAGCCGCGCGCCTCGGCCCAGATGAGCACGTGCCTCATCTTCCCGCCGACCCGGCCCGATGCCGATATCGGCTTCATTATCCTGCAGGGCGACAAGGCGCATGCCATGTCGGGGTCCAATTCGATCTGCCTCGTCACCACCGTGCTTGAAACGGGCATGCTGCCGATGACCGAGCCCGAAACAGTGGTGCGCATCGACACGGCGTCCGGCCTGGTCACGGCCCGCGCCACCTGCAAGGACGGCAAGGTCGAACGCGTTACGCTGACCATGAACCCGTCCTATGCGCACGCACTCGACGCCGTCGTCGACGTGGCTGGATTTGGCAAGATCAAGGTCGACATTGCTTATGGCGGCATCTTCTACGCGCTGATCGATCCGGCCCAGTTCGGCCTCGAAATCCGCCCGGACCAGGCCCGCAAGCTGGTGGAGGCCGGCAGTGCCGTGCACCGCGCCGTCAATGCCCAGCTCGACATCGCGCATCCCGAGCTGGCCGGCATGAAGGGCATTTCCTACACCATGTTCGTCAGCCACAACGCGGCAGGCGAACTCAAGGGCGCCACCATCATGCCGCCCGGCCGCATCGACCGCTCGCCCTGCGGCACCGGTAACTCGGCGCGTCTCGCCGTTGCGGCGGCGCGCGGCCTCGCCAAGCCGGGCGATCGCTTCACGGCGCGCTCGATCATAGATTCCACGTTCGAGGTCCACTATGCCGGCGAGACCACCGTCGCCGGCCGCCCCGCCGTGCAGCCGATCATTTCGGGTCGGGGATGGATCCACGGCATCCACCAGATCGGCGTAGATCCGACAGACCCCTATCCGCAGGGCTTTTCGGTATCCGACACCTGGGGCGATGCGTTCGACCTAATGAACTAGAGGGTATTTTCCGCGGAATCTTGTCTCCTGGCGCTGTCCAAGCCTCTAAGTGTCAGTGCCGGGCTGGCCCCGCTCTGGGACAAGGCGGCATAATCAGCTTTATCCGGCAAACATGCGCAGTCCGCCGATGGGTTTACCCCCGCTCCGGACGCGGTCGCGACCATCACGTTTGGCCTGATACAGCGCTGCGTCTGCCCGGCCAATCATGTGCTCAAGGGTCTCGCCCGCCTGGCGTTCGACGACGCCGAAACTGGCGGTGACCTTGAGGCCCGACGCCCAGTCCGCCGGGCCCGCAGTCCGCACGGCCTCGGCGTAAAGCACGCCGGCTTGGAGATTAGTCAGGGGCAGGAGCACGGCAAATTCCTCGCCGCCGCGCCGGCCAGCAATGAGTCCGGCGTGTCCCACGCTCGTCAGCCGCCGCGCGAATGACACGATGACTCGATCCCCAGTATCATGGCCATGGCGGTCATTGACTTTTTTGAAGTGATCAAGATCGGCCAGGACCAACACGAGCGGTCGCTTCAATGCCTCGCATTCGAGCATCAGCGCCGCCGCATGCAGGTCAAAGCCGCGACGGTTCAAGAGGCCGGAGAGCGGATCGGTCTGTGATTCAGCCTGCAATTCGCGAATGACGTCGAGGGCCACCGCCGTCAGCAGAGTCAGCGCGATCAGGAGCGAATAGGCAAACGTTGTCAGATAGGTCAGCAGCCAATAGGACGAGGTCATATCGGGCGTGGCGGTGCCGCCAGCTTCAAACCAGATGACGAGGAACGGTCGCGCTACAAAATAGACCGCGCCCAACCCGATAACCAGGAGGATCAGATTGTCTATGGCTGCGCGCCGCTTTGATCGGCGTAGCCGCATGGCAGCCAACGCCAACATGCCCGCAATCCCCCAGGCGACAATGGTCACGCGCGCAACAAAACTGGGCTGTACCCACAGGAACCAGCAAAAAGCCACCATTGCCGCGGCGCAGCACGCCAGAAGAGCCCGGGTGGGAACCGGCCGGCCGCCGCGAATAAGCAGCGCGGTGCACAGCAGAAACACCGCCACGAAAAGCAGCAGATTGGAGAAAAACCTCGCAAATGCATCCGGCAGGCCCAAAGTAGTGGCCTGGAACGTGAAGCCAGCTGCAAGCGCAAGGTAGCAAAATGCCAGCAATGCAACATGCAGGTTGCTCGGCCGAAACCACCATAGCGCAGCAAAGGCCCCAGCCAGCATCACCGCCAGCGTCGGTATCAGCACCGAAATGAACAGTGTCGTGCTCATGCCGGTTCCCTTGTTGGCACTGCTTTCAGTTGAGAACCTAGCCGCACAAACCGAAGCGTTGGTTAAAGTCGAAGTATACGTTGACAGACGCGGCAACGCGGCTTGGCCCGGAAAGGAAAAGCCCAGCGAACCGAAGCGCGCTAGCGGTCAGTCTGAAATCGCCACCCAATAGTGCGCCGGGCGCCCTTGAGCTCGATTAGAGCGATCAACGTAGGGTGTTGAACGAATCCCTGCCCAGGCGGTCGACGGTTCCTGCGCCGCGTAAATGGTCGGGATACCGACTGGATTCCAGCGGCCGCCGAAGCGGGTGCCCCTCAAACCGACAGCGGCAGATGTGACCACTGAGGAACGTAGGCCCGCTATAGAATGAACGGCATTGTGTCGACCAACTCAGGCATAAACGCCTGAGCGAACAGCCTCCAGATAGGCGAGAACCTGATCAGACTTGCCTTGTCCGACAAGATCGTAGGCGGTCTTGCCGGCCCAACCGGGGATCGGCTGGTGCTTGAACCAAATCACCGCCCGGTTTTCGCCGCCGGCCATTTCTGTGGCCATAGCCAGAATGCGTATGATCGGGCTCAGGGCCACGTCCACCTTTCGGGTCGCGGACTTCGCCGTGAGGGTGTTGCGGGCAATTCCGATGAGCTTAGCAAGTTCGGATTGGGTTACGCCGAGCTGTTCTGACAGCCGGCGGGCCGACAGGAAAGGCGAACCGCTCTCGCCAAAACGCGTGGCGCCGATTTCGAGACCCTGGAATCGCATCACTCATTCCGATCCACGTTTGAGCGCGTCGTGATCAATATGCGCGCACTTCAGCTCAATTCAATGGTCGGTAGTCACGTGATCCCAGTTCGTCATGGACTTGTGCAACACGCCGCTGACTTCGAACCGCTTCTCCGTCCAATCAAGCGTTGGCGGCTTTTTGCCTGTCGTCACCCGCTCGGTAGGGGGACTGGCGGCTTTTTCCTCATCGGCATGAGCACGCCGCCCAGACCTTCTGAGGGGATGCTTTGATCGCGCCTCGCCAGGGGGGCAGTGACAGCCATTAGGATGCGTCTGCCGACATTTGTTGGTGAAACCAACGGCGGACCAGGTGCATAGTGCGGCCGGAGCGGTCGTTGCGCCAGGCGAGAAACCAAGAGCCGTTGCGGGTGACCATGCCGAACGGCGCGATTAGCCGGCCGTGCTGGAGGGCGTCGGTAATGGCGGGACCGGGACCGATGGCGACGCCAAGGCCAGCTTCTGCGGCCTGCACGCTGAACGAGAGTGCGTCATACCATATGGTGTCGCGCGGTGGCAGAGTGCAGCCGGCCTCGCGGGCCCAGTTGGTCCACATATCCGGCGGCCAGCGGATGTCGAGCCGGGGCAGGCTCCAGACCAGTTCGGGCGTCAGTTCGCGGCCCTTGACCAGCATGGGACTGATAACCGGACCGAAGGTTTCCGGCGCCACGGCGCTGACCGTCATTCCCGGGATGTCGAGCAGGGGGCCAACGCCGACATAGATATCGATCGAGCGATCGGCGGGATTGATCTCTCGTGTCCAGGTGGTGAGGCGGACGGAAATGCCACCCAGTGCCTGTTCGAGGCTCTGCAGGCGTGGCACGAGCCAGCGCAGCATGAAGGTATCAGGGGCTGTGATCATGATGGTGGACTGGCTCGCGGCCGCGCGCAAGTGCTCGGCACCCCGTGTCATCGAAGCAAAGGCTTCTGTCACGGTGGCAGCAAAGGTCCGTGCCTCGGGCGTGAGGCGCATGGAGCGGTTGCCGCGCTCGAACAGCGAAATGCCGAATTCGTCCTCTAGATTCTTGATATGACGGCTGACGGCGCCGCTGGTGACGTGCAATTCGTCGGCAGCCTTGCTCACGCTGCCGAGGCGGGCAGCTACCTCGAAGGCGCGAACGGCATTGAGCAGATGAAGCATTCGACCCTTGAGTAAAAGTCAACCGAACAGCGGAATTGTATGCTGTTACAGAACTGTCGTCCATCCTAGGCTCACCCCGTAAGCTGTAGGGTTTAGCAGCGTTCCCGGGCAACGGTACACCGGAGTTAACGCTCTGCTGATGCGCAGTTTATTGGACCGAAACTGACTGTGAGCATATTGCGTGACCACCCTGCCCCACCGCATCATCATCGACTGCGACCCCGGCCATGACGACATGGCCGCCATCCTTTTGGCAGCATGGCACGACGACATCGTCATCGAGGCGATCACCTCGGTCTGCGGCAATGCTTCAGTGGAGAACACGACCAACAATGCGCTGCGCATCGTCGAGGCGTTCAAGCTCGATGTGCCGGTCTATCGCGGGGCGGAACTTCCGTTGCTCAACCGCTATGAATTTCCGGCCGAATTCCACGGCCCATCCGGGCTAGACAGCGCGGGCGTGGACCTGCCGCAGCCGACGATCAGGGCCGAGAGCAAGCATGCCGTGCAGGCAATCATCGACCTGGTGGACGCCAATCCGGGCGAGATCACTGTCGTGGTGGTGGGTCCGATGACCAACCTGGCGCTGGTGCTGGCGATGCGGCCAGATCTGGCAGGCACGATCAAGCAGATCGTCTTCATGGGCGGCTCGGCCACCGAGGGCAACATTACCCCGGCTGCGGAGTTCAACATCTGGGCCGATGCCCATGCGGCGCGCATGGTGTTTCGTTCGGGCGTTAAGCTGGTGATGTTCGGGCTGAACCTGACGCATCAGACGCTGCTGCGCCGCAGCGATATTGCGGCGGTCCGCGCGGCACAGCCGGGCGACAATGCCGTGCCTGACATCATGGATTTCTATTGCGGCACCTATTACCGCTTTGCCGGACAGGACAAGCCAGGCGCGCCGCTGCATGATCCGTGCGCCATTGCCTATTTGATCCAGCCCGACCTGTTCGAAATCCAGCAGCTGCCGGGCGACGTGATCGTCGGCGGCGACCAGAGCTACGGACAGACGCTGATCGACATTCGTCCTCAGGATCCCGCGCACGACGCGCGTAAAAAAAATGTCGGCGTGGCCATGAAGGCCGATGCCGAAGGCTTTGCTCAACTGATGACCCAGGCGTTGATCTGGGGTGCCGGCCGTCTTTCTGCCCAGTCGTAATCCCTTCAGCTCACGGGTGCCATTATGAAACTCATCAAGACTGCCATCGTCGCTTCGCTCATGGCCAGCATGCTGGCCGGCACGGCGCTCGCGCAGGACAAGACGCTCAACATGATCGTCATCGAGGGCGGGGACACGGTTGCGATGCAGGCGGTGGCTGATGCCTATACGGCGGCCAATCCGGGCATCACGATCAACCTGCAGCCCTATCCCTTCGCGCAGTTCTTCCAGGTGGCAGAGTTGCGGCTGCGGTCGGCCGATACCGGCATTGACCTCGTCTATGTCGATGCACCCCTGCTGGCCGCCTATGCGTCGCGCGGCTTCCTGTCTCCGATCGAGGGCGTGGATATCTCGACGCTAGTGACCAGCGCGCTGGATGCCGGCAAGTACGAGGGCACACAGTTCGCACTGCCGATCAACAATTCGGCGCAGGTGCTGTTCTATAACAAGAAGCTGTTCGAGGCGGCCGGCATCACTCCGCCGGAGGGACTGACAGCAGGCGAGACAGCCACTCAGGCCGATGTCGACACACTGGCCTCGACGAAGCGCTGGACCTGGGAACAGGTGGGCGATGCGGCACAGAAGCTGACGGTCAGCGATGGCGGGCGCATCACTACCTATGGCTTTACGGTCGAGCAGTTCGGCGAGCTGTATCAGTTGCAGCCCTTGGGTGAATCGCTGGGCACCGACGTGATCGGCGCGGATGGCTATACCGCCGCCGGCTATCTCGACAGCGCGGCATGGATCAAGGGCGCGACGTTCTGGGCCAATCTCTACAACGAGTGGAATGTCAGCCCTAAGAGCCTGGGTTATGGCGAAGCCGCGCAACTGTTCGGCAACGGCCAGCTTGCCATGATGGCGGGCGGCACCTGGAACCTGCCGGGGCTGACGGCGAGTGGCGTCGACTACGGCGTGGCGCCCTTCCCCTATTTCGAAGGTGGCAAAGTGCTGACCCCGACGGGGAGCTGGTATGTCGGTGTCAACGCAGCCTCGACTAACCAAGCCGAAGCGCTGGATTTCGCGCAGTTCCTAACCACCTCGGAAGAGGGGACCAAGGTCTGGTTTGACTCGCTGCAGCAGTTGCCGACCTATACGCCTTTGCTCGATACGATCAGCACGGACGCGGCGTTTGACGCCTTCCCACAGAACGTGTTCCGGATGGGGGTTTTTGATTCGCTCAATACCGCCAAGGCGCGTCCGATTACGGCAGCCTACGGCCAGTTGCAGGATGCGTTCAGGACCGCCTTTGTCGACATTGCCAACGGCGTTCCAGTGGCCGATGCCCTGGCCAGCGCCGTGCAGAAATTCGAGGCGGCAGCGGCGCGCGTTGCGCCCTGATTGAAACCGGCACCTGCGGTTCTCCCCACGGCGCCCTGACTGGAAACGGCATGACCAGATCCCGATCGCCATTGCTGCTGATTGCCCTGCTGCTGGCACCGGCCCTGATCGGTCTTGTCGTTTTCCGACTCTATCCCATCGCCCTTGCCGTTAACGACAGCTTTTTCAACGTGCTGCGCGGCCAGGCGGTTTTTGTCGGCCTCGACAACTATGTCTCGCTGCTAACCGATTCCGTATTCTGGAATTCGCTGAGGGTCACGCTGTGGTTCAACCTGCTGATCAACCCGATCCAGATCGCGCTCGCCCTCGGACTGGCGCTGCTCTACGTGCAGAATTTCAAGGGCGTGACGCTCTATCGCGTGCTGTTTCTAATTCCCATCGGGGTGTCGCTGCCGACGGCGGTGCTGATATGGCGTATCATGCTGAGCCAGGATGGGCTGGTGAACGGGATCATCGGCATTGCCGGCGTACCCGCCCAGCCGTGGCTGACCTCGGCGTCTTTCGCGCTCTATTCGGTGATCGCCATCGCGACGTGGAAGGGCATTTCCTACTGGATGATCTTCATTATTGGCGGGCTGCAAAATATCTCGCCGGAAATCTACGATGCGGCGCGGATCGATGGCGTAAAGCCTTGGCAGCGACTGCTGTTCATCACCATTCCACTGCTCAAGCCGACATTGCTTTTCGTGCTGGTAGCGGATGTATCGATCAATTTCCTGCTGTTCGCGCCGATTTTCATGCTGACGCAAGGCGGACCGGCGGATTCGACCAATGTGCTGATGTATGAGGCCTATAAGTCCGGCTTCGTGTTCGGCGACATGGGCCGGGCCATGGCGATCATCGTGGTGGTGGTGCTGATCCTGCTGGTGATTGTCGGGCTGCAGTTCAGGCTGCTAAACGGCCGCAAGGAGGCTGCGTGATGGCCAGTGCGTCGACGCAGATCAAGCGTGGGGCGGGGCTGGGTGCGCGGCACCTGGTCTATGCGCTGGTCGCCTTCATCTTCGTGCTGCCACTATGGTGGGCCGTGGTGTCGTCGCTGCGGCCCAATGGCGAGGTGTTCGCCGATATTTTTCCGATGACGCCCAAGGCGCTGATCCCCTCGCCGCTGACCTTCGAGGCCTATACCGGCGTGTTCGAGCGCGGTTTCGGCATGATCATTGCTAATACGATGTTCATTGCGCTGGTCACGATGGTGGGCGGGCTGATCGTCAATGGCGCGGCGGGGTTTGCCTTTGCCATGTTCGAGTTCAAGGGGAAGAAGCTGATCCTGTCGCTGATCATCATCAGCTTCATGCTGCCGTTCGAGGCGATCGCGCTACCGCTCTATACGGTGACGCAGCAACTGGGCTGGCTTGATAATGTGCTGGCGCTGATCATGCCCAGCGTGGCCAACGGGCTGGCGGTGTTCCTGTTCTATCAGTTCTTCAGCCAAGTGCCGCGTGACTATATGGAGGCGGCGCGCCTCGATGGCGTGAGCTGGACCAATATCCTGTTCCGCATCTATGTGCCGCTGTCGATGCCCACTTGCATCAGCGCTGCGCTGCTGCTGTTCATCTTCCAATGGGAAGCATTCCTGTGGCCCTTGCTGGCCATGCCCAGCCAGCAGTTCAAGGTAATCCAGGTCGGCATGGCAGCATTCCAGCAGCAGTACCAGACGATCTGGAACCAGCTTTTCGCGGTGTCGGTCATCACTGCTCTCATCCCAATCGCACTGCTGCTGCCGTTGCAGCGCTATTACGTCCAGGGGCTCGCGGGTGCGGGCATCAAGGGCTAGTTTCGGAGACGTCCATGTCTGGTCTATCGCTGCGCGGCATTCAGAAATCCTTCGGGCATACCGCCATCCTGCACGGCGTCGACCTTGACATCGCCGATGGCGAATTCGTGGTGTTTGTGGGGCCGTCGGGCTGCGGAAAGTCGACGCTGCTGCGCGTCATCGCCGGGCTGGAGACGGCCTCAGGCGGCACTCTCAGCATCGGGAGCAGAGATGTCACCGAGCTCGATCCATCGCTGCGGCGCGTGGCGATGGTGTTTCAGTCCTATGCGCTGTATCCGCATATGAGCGTGGCGGAGAACATCGGCTTTGGTCTCCGCATGAACGGCATGCCTAAGGCCGCGGTAAAGCGCAAGGTCGACAAGGCTGCGGCGATCCTGCACCTAGGGGACTTGCTGGAGCGCAAGCCCAAGCAGCTGTCGGGCGGCCAACGACAGCGCGTGGCGATCGGCCGGGCCATCGTGCGCAACCCTGAAGTCTTCCTGTTCGACGAGCCGCTGAGCAATCTCGACGCCGAATTGCGGGTGCAAATGCGGATCGAGATCGCGCGGCTGCATGAGCAGTTGGGCGCCACGATGATCTATGTGACGCATGACCAGGTCGAGGCGATGACGTTGGCCGACCGGATCGTGGTGCTGCGCGCCGGGCGGATTGAGCAGGTAGGGACGCCACTCGAACTTTATGATGATCCGGATAATCTGTTCGTCGCCGGCTTCATCGGCTCGCCGCGGATGAATTTCCTCCGGGTACTCGCCCACAGCGATGGCCGGCTGACACTGCCGGATTTCGGTGATGCTGCGGTGCCGCTTGCTCTGGCCTCGTCACCCAAGATTGGCGGCAAATTCCTGCTCGGAATTCGTCCTGATCGGTTTGATCCCGCCGGGGCGGTCACACTGTCCATCGACGTCGATCTCGTCGAGCATCTGGGGGGAAGCTCATTTGCCTACGCCCGTTCGGACACGGAGCATCCCCTGATCGTTGAATTCCGCGATCGCCTCCAGCTCAGTCCCGGCCGGCGTCTTGAGACCGGTTTTGACCTAGACCAGGCCTTGTTGTTCGACGCGGAGACGGGTACCAGGCTTCGATAGGCATCACTGCGGCTTTAAGTGCAGGATGGCCGAACGATAGGCCGCCAGTCGAACCTTGGATGCCCGCTACCGACCCCGTTGACGCTGATCGGTCGGTAACGACCGGATCCGCGGCGGCCGCTGGTTTGCTGGCAACCGGCGCTTTCTTCCAAAGGCCGGCTGGGTTAGCCGCGCCTGGGGTCGGCGAGAAAGTGAACGCTTCAACCCATCGTTCAGACTTCTGACGCGCGATCACTCTTCGGCACCACGAACGCTTGAGTGCTTTACCTCAGCCCGGGCGCATTATTCGCCTCAACAAGGATCAAGTTAACGCCTTCATCGGCGAGCATTTGCGCGTCCATATCGGTGAGATTGCTGTCGGTGATCAGGGTGCTGATGCGCGATAGTGGGATAACCGAATGGCGGGCGCGCACCGCGAACTTGCTGGCATCGACTAGTACGACCACTTCGTCGGCTCGCCGCGCCAGGTCGTCGACTAGCCGCGCCATCAATGGGTGGGATTCCATCAGGCCGTTGGGCCCAATCCCTTGCGCGCCCACGAAGAATTTGGAAGCGTAGAACTCGTTGTCGGGTGGGTTTGCCGTAAATAGTACGCCGGGTTCGCGGTGCAGTTCGCCACCGCCGACCACCAGATGGCAGACCCCGCTCTCCCATAGGGTTGCGGCGACTGGCATGGAATTGGTGAACACCGTAAGCGCCCGCGCCGCCAACTGGCGGGCGAAGACAAAGCAGGTTGTGCCCCCGTTGACGATGATGGTGTCGCCGTCGCGGCAAAGCTTTTCGGCCTCTATGGCGATGGCTTGCTTGACTGCGACATTGAGCACCCGATTTTCTTCGAAAGGCCTGGCATGGAGCCGCTGGGAAGCCGCGTTCTCCGGTAGCGCAATGCCGCCAAACACTTTCCGGATAGCCCCGCTCTGATGCAATTTGGCGATATCGCGTCGTATCGTCGCCGGGGAAACCGTGAGCAGATCGAGCAGATCGCGTACCGTGGCGAAGGGCCGATAAGCGAGCGCATCGCGAATAATGCGATGGCGCTCAGCCTCACTATGTTCAGTTGCCATGATTGCCAATCGTCATTTGTTTGCCAGAAATTGGCATGACGTAACGCCTGGATCAACAAAAAAGACGATCTATGATCATACGTTGACCATATACGCTGGTCCGTGCTTATATTTGCTCGCAGCATCGGTGAAACCGGGCGCGGGCCGCATGACGGCCACTTGAGAGGACAGCGGGCAATGCCCGGTGGAGGAGATTGATGCGAATTTGGTCTGGCTCGGCCAGCGGCGCTTTGACGCGGGTAGCGTCGTGCCCGATAACCGTCATGGCGATTGTGCCATGAGCGCACTCCTCACTCTGAGCAAGGTGTCGAAGTCCTTCGCTGGCATAACCGTGCTGAAGGATGTCGACTTCGACGTTCGTGCCGGTGAGGTCCACGCCCTGATGGGCGAGAATGGTGCGGGAAAATCCACGCTGATCAAGGTGATCGCCGGCGTCCACGCGCCCGACGCTGGCAGCATCAGTATCGGCGGAGAAGGGGCCAGTTCTCTCTCGCCGCGCGAGGCACGGCGACTAGGCATTGCCACGGTCTATCAGGAATTGCTGCTGTTTCCCGAGCTCACGGTGGCCGAAAACGTCTTTCTGGGCAATGTGCCTCGCACCAAATGGGGCGCCATTGACTGGACGGTAATGCGCCAGCGAGCCCGCGACCTGCTCGACGCCCTCGAAAGTCCCGATCTTGATATCGACGCCAAGGTCGGCACGCTCTCGGTGGCCAATCGACAGCGCGTGGAAATTGCCAAGGCGCTCAGCCAGGATGCCCGCGTGTTGATCATGGATGAGCCGACGGCGGCGCTTGCCGATGCGGATGTCAGGCGCCTGATGGCGGTGATCAAGCGGCTGCGTGAGCGAGGCGTCGGCATTATTTATGTCAGCCATAAGCTGCCCGAGATTTTCGAGCTGGCCGACCGCGTCACTGTGCTGCGTGACGGGGCCCTGATCGGTACCAAGGCTATAACCGAGGTTGATGAAACAGGCTTGGTTACCATGATGGTCGGGCGCGAAATCGGCCAGTTGTTCCCCAAGGTCACGCCGCAAATCGGAGAGGTCGTTCTCAAAGTTTCGGGCCTATCCTGCGGCGCACGGGTGCAGAATATTTCCTTCGCATTGCACCGCGGTGAAATTCTCGGTGTGGCCGGGTTGGTCGGCTCGGGCCGTACCGAAATGGCCCTCACTATTTTCGGCATCACCCCGGCAACCTCTGGCACGATCGAAATTGACGGGCGGGCTGTGTCGATCACCTCGCCGCGGCAGGCGCGAGATTTGGGCATTGCCTATGTGCCCGAGGATCGGGGACTCGAAGGGCTGGTGCGCCCTATGACCATCAGTCAGAACATTTCCATGGCATCGCTGCATCGGGTCAGCAACGGGATTTTCATCCGCGCCGAGCGGGAATTTGCGCGGGCCGCCGGGGCTATAACGCGGCTGGAGATAAAAGCGCGCGGGCCGCAACAAACGGTCGGTCAGCTCTCTGGCGGTAACCAGCAAAAGATCGTGCTGGGCAAGTGGCTGGAGACCGAGCCGCGAATCCTGATCATGGATGAGCCAACGCGCGGTATCGATGTAGGCGCCAAGGCGGAAATTCATGCGCTAATGGGGCGGCTCGCCGCCCAGGGCATGGCGATCCTGATGATATCGAGCGAATTGCCTGAGGTGCTAGGCATGAGCGACCGGGTCCTGGTGATCAATGGCGGGCGCTTAACCGCCACGCTGGATCGGGCTGATGCCAATCCTGAAAGCGTTGGCGCCGCGATGACGCGAGTCCGCGGGGAGGCTTCGTGATGGCTCAACCGCTCCCGAACTCCGGCGGCGCCCGGCGCAGTACTCTCGTCCGGTTTGTGTCCGGCTATGGTCAGGAGATCGTCATCTTCTGCGCCATTCTGATCCTTTTTGCTCTGGTGTCGGCCATTAATCCGCGCTTTCTTGGAGCCAATAATCTCACCACCATATTTTCTGGAAATGCCTATATCGCCGTGGCGGCCATTGGCATGTCGATGATCATCATCACCGGCCACATCGATGTTTCAGTGGGCGCCTTGATTGGCGTGCTGGCGACGATATCGGGCACTCTGGCGGTGGCAGGATATCCCGTCTGGGTTGCTTGGCTGGCGCCGGTGGTGGTTGGCATGGCCGTCAACGCCGTAGTCGGGATGTTGGTAGCCTATGGTCGTATCCCCTCCATCGTCGTCACCCTGGGCATGCTGTCGATTTTGCGTGGCGGGCTGGTCAGCGTCACCGGCGGCGCCTGGATCAACAATCTGCCGCCCGAATTCCTCCTCGCCCAGCAGCGCCTGCTCGGTATTCCGGCGCCTGTTGTTGCCATGATCGTCCTCACCGGGCTGGCGGCGCTGTGGATGCGCTATACCGCAACCGGCCGTTCGATCTACGCCATTGGCGGCAACGCCGAAGCGGCGCGCGCTGCCGGGATTAATATCGAGCGCCGGACGGTGCTGGTCTTCATGATCCACGGGGCCTTTGCGGGCCTGGCAACAATTTTGTTTGCCACCCAGCTCAAAATCATCCAGTCGACGGTCCCCCCCAATCTCGAGTTGACGGTGATTACTGCGGCGGTGATCGGCGGCGTTTCCATCCTCGGAGGAACTGGTACCGTTGTGGGGGCGACGCTGGCGGCTATTCTGTTCTCGGCCATTGGATCGGCGCTGATTTTTATCAATGTGTCGGCCTATTGGCTGCGCGCCGTCATTGGCCTTTTGATTCTTACCACCGTACTGATCGACATGGCCCGCCGCACCAATGAGACGCGGAGCGCCAAGGGATGAACTGGCGCAAGCTTATCCGGCACGAGATTCTGCTGGCCGTTTTAGTGGTCATCGCCCTGATCGTTCTGGGCAATCAGTCCGACAGATTTCTTACCCTCGACAACCTGCTCAATCAGGGGCGGCTGATGACGGAGGTCGGTCTGATCGCCATCATCATGACCTTCGTTATCGTCACCGGCGGGATCGACCTTTCGGTGGGCTCCATTCTTGGTCTTGTCGCCATTCTGCTTGGCGTGTTCTGGAAAGACCTAGGCCTGCCGCTACCCGTCGCCATGGCTCTGGGGTTGTTCGTCGGCACGCTTGCCGGCGCCGTCAATGGCCTGATCATCACCCGGTTCCGCGTGCCGCCACTGATTGCCACCCTGGCAACCCTGGCGCTTTACCGTGGCATTGCCGAAGGCATCAGCCAGGCGCGTTCGGTGCGCGGTTATCCGGACTGGTTCTTCGTGCTTGGTCAAGGCCAGGTGCTGGGCGTTCCCACTCAGCTGTGGCTATTGGGGCTCGTGGCGTTGCTGGCAAGTATCATCTTGGCCTACACGACCTGGGGACGGGTCGCTTACGCTATCGGCTCGAACGAGACGGCCGCCCGCTTTTCGGGGCTCAAGGTCGATCTGACCAAGCTGGCAATCTACTCGGCTTCCGGCTTTGCCGCGGCGCTGGCCGCAATCATTTTCGTGTCCCGGGTGTCGACCACCCGCTCGGACATGGGGACGGGGCTGGAGCTGGACGCGATCACGGCGGTGGTGCTGGGTGGCACCTCGATCTTTGGCGGGCGCGGCACGATTATCGGCACGCTGCTGGGCCTTGTGCTGATCCAGACCCTCAAGAACGGGCTGTCGCTGGCCGGCATCAAAAGCGACGGCACGATCGTGCTGATCGGCGCGGCACTGATCCTGACAATTCTTTTGACCAACATCTTTCAGCGGAACGGCAACCGATGAGAGCCCTAAGCGAGTATTTGCCGAACCAATAAGCCAAAGCGCAATGAGGAGAGACGACTATGTTCCGCATCGGTATGACAGTCCTGACCACCCTCGCATTGACTACGAGCCTCGTTCAGGCCCAATCGGCCTGGACCGGCGGCGACGACTTGCCCACCAATCCGCTGGCTTGCGACGCGACGGCGGCGACCCCGGCAGCCATGGAATACGATGGTGGCGTGCCCACCAATCCGCCCGATCGCAAGGGCAAGGAGATCACCGTCGTTGATGTGCCCAAGCTGATTGGCATCGGCTATTTCGACGCCACATCCAAGGGTATTGCCGAAGCAGCCGCCGAGATCGGCACCATGAAGGCTACGACGGACGGTCCCACCGAGGCCAATATCGATGACCAGATCACCCTGATCGACAATTACATCACCAGCGGTGTCGATGGTATATTGTTTGCTGCCAACGATCCGGTCGCTATTGCTCCGGTGCTGAAAAAGGCGCTCGCCGCCGGCATCAATGTAGTTGGCTACGATGCCAATTCGGAGCCCGATGCCCGCCAGTGGTTCGTCAACCAGGCCGAGTTCAATGGCATCGCTAAGTCGATGATCGATAGCCTGGCTGCTGAGACCGGCCCGGATGCCAGTTTTGCCATCGTCACCTCCACCTTCACCACGCCCAATCAGGCGCGCTGGATCGCCGAAATGGGCGCCTATGCCGCAAAGTGCCATCCGGGCTTGAAATGGCTGGAAACAGTGGAGGCCCAGGAAGACAATATCCTCTCGTTCAACCAGGCCAATACGCTGATCAACAAATATGGCGATGACCTCAAGGGCATTCTGGGCATGACCAGTGTGGCCACCCCCGCTGCCGCCGATGCAGTGACTCAGGCGGGCAAATGCGGTTCGGTGGCGGTGGTGGGCCTCGCCACTCCCAATGCCATGAAGCCTTATGTTGAGGCCGATTGCGTCAAGTCGGTCGTGCTGTGGAACCCGGTCGATCTGGGCTATGCGGCCGCCTATGTGATGCGCGCGGCCGCCGACGGCACCCTGCAGCCGGGCGCCACCAGCGTTGCGGCCGGCAAGCTGGGCGACCTTTCGGTAATCAATGGTAGCGAAATCCTGCTCGGGGCGCCGTTCGTTTTCACCAAGGACAATATCGGCGACTTCAATTTCTAGAGTTTGAGCGTCCAATTCCGGTGCGGCTGGGCTTGATCCGGCCGCGCCGAAACCAAGATATCGAGGGAGATCGGCATGAAAGGTTTTGGCGCGCATACCAGCATGTGGGCAATGGTGTGGACCCGCGAGGGCGCCGAAAATGCCGTCGCCGCAGCACTCCGGCACAGCCTCGATTTCATCGAAATCGCCATGCCCGATCCCAGCGCAATCGACGCCGCCCATACCCGTGCTCTGCTCGAAAAGCACCGTCTCGCGTCGGTCTGTTCTCTCGGCCTGCCCGAGCGCGCCTGGGCGTCGGTCCGGCCAGAGACGGCCATGGAATTTCTGGACGCTGCTATCGACAAGACTGCCGATATAGGCGCCCAGGCGCTGTCCGGCGTCATCTTCGGCGGCATCGGGGAGCGCACGGGCCTGCCGCCCACAGAGGCGGAATACGACAATATTACCCGCGTGTTGCAGCACGCCTCCCGGCGCGCGAAAGCTCGCGGCATCCTGCTCGGGATCGAACCGGTCAACCGCTACGAAAACCATCTGATCAATACCGGCTGGCAGGCGGTGCGGATGATAGAGCGCGTGGGTGCAGACAACATCTTTGTCCACCTCGACACCTATCACATGAATATCGAGGAAAAGGGCGCTGCCAATGGCATTCTGGCGGCGCGGGAACACCTGAAATACATCCATCTGTCCGAGAGCGATCGCGGCACGCCAGGCTATGGTACCTGCGATTGGGACGAGATTTTCGCTGCCCTGGCGGCCATCAGATTTGTCGGCGGGCTGGCCATGGAAAGCTTTATCAACATGCCGCCCGAATTCGCCTATGGCCTGGCGGTGTGGCGGCCGGTGGCCGAAAGCGAGGAGGAGGTCATGAGCAAGGGCTTGCCGTTCCTGCGCAACAAGGCCCAGCAATATGGCCTCATCTGAAGGAAGTCCCATGGCTTTTGCGGGCAAAACAGCCATCGTAACCGGTGCCGGCAAGGGCATCGGCCGCGCCATAACCCAGATGCTGGCCGCGCGTGGCGCCCGGGTCTTTGCCCTGTCGCGGAGTCAATCCGACCTCGACGCGTTGGCTCACCCCGCCATCGTGCCGGTATTGGTCGATCTTGCCGATACCGAGGCGACCCGCGCCGCAAGCCGGGCCGCGCTGCCCGCCGACTATCTGGTCAATTGCGCCGGGATCAACATCCTGGAGCCGTTCCTCGACACCAGCCCCGATAGTTTCGATCAGGTCCAGGCCATCAATGTGCGGGCACCCCTCGTCGTATCGCAGCTCTATGCCAGGAGCCGTATCGCGGCGGGGCTAGGCGGCGCCATCGTCAATATCTCGAGCATTTCCGCCTTCAATGGCTTTATCGATCACGCGTCCTATTGCGCCTCCAAGGGGGCGCTGGATGCTCTGACCCGGGTGATGGCGAACGAATTGGGGCCACACGGCATCCGCGTCAACACCGTCAATCCTGGCGTGACCCTGACCGCGCTTGCCGCCGAAGCCTGGAGTGATCCCGCCAAATCCGGGCCGATGCTGTCGCGCACCCCGCTTGGCCGCTTTGCCACCCCCGACAATGTGGCGGAGGCCGTGCTGTTCCTGCTCAGCGATGCGGCCGCCATGGTCAACGGGGTTAGCCTGCCGGTCGATGGCGGCTTCCAAGCTGTGTGATGCTCCAACGAATTAGGATAATGATATGGCGCCCGCCGGGAACTGACTTCATGCTTGGTATTGTCCGCCGAAACCGGCGGCAGCCTCAGAAGTACCCCGCAACCATAGAAACGCCTGGCGCAAGCCGGAGTCGAATATGCCATGGGGTTGCTGCAGCCCATCGGCGTTCGCATGGCGAACTAGCATTGGGCGTGCCGAACTGTCCAGCTCACCACCGCGAGTGAGTGCGTCGCATCTAGCCAAATTGATCGAACGCAGTGGAAACAAGCATTTACCCTGTAGGATGTCCCTCCGGCCGTCATGGACGAGCTCATGACCGGCCTCGCCCAGTTACCGCCGCGCTAGGCCGGTGTTCAATGCCTGTAACGTGGTGCCGTTCAACTATCTTTGGGCGCGCCAAGAGGTCGAAGCCGCTATCTAGGCCATCTACAATCCGCACTTTGCCGAAAACAGACCGCTCGGGGCGGTTGGCGGGCCCACTCTGCGGCTCGGCTCAGCCAAAAGCCACGGTACGATAAGGACTGTTCACGTCGCTCAGCAGCAGAGCATTGGTGCGCAGCAGATTTTCCTCGCGTGCCTCCGACGCGTTCCAGATTAGACCCCCGGCGATATACGCCGCGCTCACCTGGGGCCACGCCGTATAGGCCTTGCGAACCTGCGGCATCAAGGCGCCGGCAAAGTCCACGAATTCCACACGATCGATGAAACCCAGCTGCACCGCCCAGCGCGACAGGCTGGCCAGGCGCACGGCGTCCCACGCCACCAAATTCGGAATCTGCGCCGGCTGAACATGAAGCCGTAGACGGATGGCCTCGAGCCATCCCCGACTACCAATCAGCAATTGCGGCAGGTTTATCCCCAGCGCGCGAGCCTGCGATGCCAGGTTGCGATAGTCGAAATTGTTGCGCGCCTTGATCTGGAAAAAGGCGGGAAACCAGGCTTCCATGGCAGCCTTAAGCAGCGGATGCGTCGTCTGAACCGCTTCGTCCGTGGCGGTAATTGCCTCCCACACGGGCTGATAGGCAGACCGTTGCCCCTCTTCTGCCAGCCGATGGGCGACCTCTTCAAAACTGGCCCGATCATGCACGTTCCAGACCTGCGCCACGCCTTCGCGCAAAGCGTCGTTGCTCTTGCCAGTGGCCAGGCTGTTGACGAAGTCGCCGTTGAATGCGGACAGCGGCGCACTCAAGGTGACAAGCTTTTGTTCTTCTCGTGACAGCGCCGCGGCGCTGTCGAAATGAAGGGCGTCATTGTCCATCAAGGTATGGCCAAGCGCGTCCATAATGCCCATTGCGAATCCTCAAGGTAAAAGTCTGTCTCTGGATTGAAACTCAGCCGCTCGTGGCAAATTTGTGTTGGAACATAGAGGTTCAACCCATCGCATTTGCCACCCGCAAACCTTCTATCCCTTTCAGGCGAGATAATGTTAGTCCCCTCGTGGGCATGCCGACGCCATGGATGCTAGGTTCGGAAGATGGAAGAATACTCAATCCAGGCGCTGCTGAACGCTCCACTCCATCAATTTCGACCTGAAGACTGGTCCGAGTGGTATCCGCGTGTCGCAGAACTCGTGCACCAGGAAGACGCCGCGGTACGAGACGCTGCAGTCGAACGCCTTGCCATGGGTGCGTTCTGGGCCGAGCACTCCTCCCAAGGAGGACCGCGAGAATTCCTGGCGGAGGCGGAACGCAGGCGAACGACTTGGTTGATTGACGTGGTGGACAAGGCGAGCCGCCTCCACGCAGACGTTTTGCTCTCCTTCCTGAAGGTATTGCGCCACCAGGGCGACCGGTCGCCTTTTCCAGAGGTTTTGTTACCTTGGCTACATGAGCTTGCCAGGCGGTCTCCGGCTGGCATTCCACTTGAACGGATTGAAGGCGCAATTGTGCTTCTGGGCGGGCTCGACGCCTGGGAGGAAGGGCACTTGCCACCCGTCCTCGATCATTCATCTGATTACGTGAGGGCCTGCGCCGCTCACATGATGGGAAGAGCCGGTCAAGGCGAAAGCCAGAAGCCAGATGAGCTTTTGGATTCCGATTTCATCGCTAAACTGACGGCAAAAGAGCTGAGCCGGCCTGGAATTGCAGGCCCTTACTGGTCGGGAGCTGGTTTGTCGGGAGTCGACTTTGAGGGGCGCGACTTCGATCCGGTGGAATGGATGCTGGGGATAATTGAGCAACGCACCGGCCCGGAGCCTGCCGACCTGCCTTTCAACGGACTCGACTTCCATATCCATGAGCTGGCCGCCGACGATCCGTCGGCCGTTCGCCGCCTCCTATCCGCCAACCGCGCCGATCTTGCAGTGATGACAGCCACCGAAATCCGGGATGAGGTCCCTGGCATGGGCCTGGTCCTTTACGAACTGGCAGAGCAACCAGACTCTGGCTTGGCCGTCCAAGCCCAGATCCACCTGGCCAACTATTACAGGCTGCGGCACCCTCGCGCCGATCAGAACCGTATTCGTCACCTAACTGACTGGCAGGCAGACGCGGAAGTCTTTGTGATCCGCTATGGCCAGC
The DNA here is from genome assembly GCF_044987315.1 of Devosia sp. ZW T5_3. Classification (NCBI taxonomy): domain Bacteria; kingdom Pseudomonadati; phylum Pseudomonadota; class Alphaproteobacteria; order Hyphomicrobiales; family Devosiaceae; genus Devosia; species Devosia sp. ZW T5_3. The sequence continues at coordinate 265,608 of NZ_JBJDRE010000001.1, read as the reverse complement.
CCGGCCATCACACCGACAAGATGGTTATCTTTCCCAACAGGGACGCAGTGTTCGATGACGTCGAGGCCTGGTCGCTCATCGATGCGGCCTTGCCGCCTGACCGGCGGGGTGACCTCGCGAGGCACTACCTGGCCCCCTACGCAGCGCCTGCCCCCGTCCGTCTCGGTCGCGATGAGCTCAGCAGATACGCTTCGGGAGCCGAGATTAGCCTGATCGGCGCGAAGGAAGGGCACGGTTGGAGACGCATTGAAATATCGTTCGCTCGTCTCTTCGTCGGCTCGTAGCGACAAACCCCAATAACCACTTAGCTGTTGGGGGGCTGTCGTCGATTTCGGGCTAAGAACGGATACCGGTGACGCTCAGCTTGAGCTGGGTCGGGCGGGTGTTGCGGCAATGGCACCAAAACGATTGTTAGCGTCGAGCGTGATCTGGCCAATCACGAAGCGCGAAAACGAGCTGCCGAAATAGACGTCGGTGAGGGTGCAGCCTGTCGCGGTGTCGTCGACGGCAGTTTGGGATCGCGGGTCAGCAGATCCAGGCTGTTTAGGAGCTCAGCGCAGTTTGTTGGACGGGTTTTTCAGCCTGTGCTACCAGCCGACAGCAGGCCAAACGCGAGCGAGGCAAGGGTAAAAAAGCGCATCGGGACTTCCAGTGGGGATGAGCTCAGCTGTGCATAATTGCTCGCCGGGGAACCGACACGTCTCATCTGCCAGAGGCGATCGACTTTCAAAACTGGTCCATTATGCACGGTCCAGACTTGGTCCACGCCCTGGCGCAGCCGTGCCCTCCCGTCCCTCTTATTTGAAAACACACAGCGGCGGGCGGGGAATGCCTTTGTCACTCATGGTGATGCCTTCGATCCACCCGGCGCCCATGGCAATGAATCGAAGTTCGGCAGACGTCCAGGCATTGCTGCTATCGAAGGTCTCGATGTCCTTGTAGAGCTGAGAGGCCTTCCAGCTTGGAGCATCGTCGCTCTCGCAAATGACATTTCCCATGTCGATGCGGATCAGCTGGTCGAAATTGGCAATCAAGCTCTCGTGGCTGCGCTCTATCTCGCCTATTGCCGGCACGTTTGCGCATGCGCCGCTTGTCTGCTGTAGACCGGCCGGTGTCCTGAGCGGATCGTCGCTGTAAAAGGCCAAGTCGCCTGCGACGAGATTTTCGGCGAGGAAGCGAAGGTATTCGGTATTGGCCTTCTCCGGCGGCCAGCCGCGGGTGGCCAACAGTTCCTCATAAAGATTGTCCGCATGAAGGAAGCAACCCGTCTCATCCTCGTATTCGTCGATGGCGGTGATGCGCGACAGGATTTCGGGGTCGCTCAAGCGGAGCTCGCTTCGGACCTGAGGCGGACGGATTTTACACAAGGTCGATGACATCACTAGCCAGCCGCCAGTCTCTATGCTGTCCGGGTCGGCACGCGCCGTTTCGATCAGCGCATCTATCGAGCCTGAGTCGAAACCTTCCGCTGTCGCCAACGCTCGGGTGGCTGGGCCGATTGCACAGCCTTGGCCGGCGAAAAATCCTGTGATCTGCGACTCCGCCGCGGTCGCTGCATCCGTTGAAAATGCCAGAAACACACAGGCTAGCACCGCCCATGCGCAGGACAACCGGTCTGTCCTAGGAGATCCAGCCGATCCGTTGAGCCGGTGCATGTCCAATGGAGTTCCAGCGGCGTGACCCATGACGTCTACCCTCTTACCCTTCCTGCACTGTCTGCAACCACCGCCGGAAAGGATCGTCCATCTCCATGACGTTGCCAGTAATGTCGATAGCTCGCTGCGGAACGGAGACGGCGAACGTCTTTTCGACAAAACGGCGGAATTCGTTGGGCGCGCGATAGACCGGAGCGTTTTCAATACCGATTGCCGCAACCAGCTCCGCATGCTCCTCGGCTGGCGTGATGCTGAAATTCTCGGGCCAGCAAAGTTCAGAATAGCCGATCGCCATGAGCCGCAACATATCGACGGGATTTTCGACCAACGTTTGCATCATTATCGAGCCAGACCCTGATCCCACATGCACGATTGACAGAGTGCCATCGTCAGCGCGCCAGAGTGCCGCGTATGACCCGTCCCCGCCGGTGCGGATGATAGGTGCTAGCCGGTTGGTAAAGGCAGGATCATCGGTGCCCAGCCAGGCGGCTACGTGCCCCTGGCTGACCGGCTCGAACTGCAGGATTATCGACCTAGATTTGTCAGGCGGCGTCAGCGCAACGTATTTGTCCTCAAAGACATAGCCGGTCGCTTCCAGCCAGTCGATCGCCTGCGCAAAGGCGGGTGGCAGAACGATCCCCTTCGGAAGCGTAGCGGCTATTACATCCTTGAAGTGCGGCATGCCGGCGCCCGCGGTTTTCGGGATTAAAGACAAAGATGCCAATGCGGCAACAAACGATCTGCGTCTCAAATGTCGTCCCCCTCAGAGTGTCGATAGGGGTGCAAAAATGAACGACACCAATAAGGCAGCAACCACAATCCCTCAGAAATTGAAATCGGTAGGCGCGCATTCCCCTGACTAGGGCCTGTGCCTCCACCTCGAGCCAATTGCCTACTCCACTCGAAAGACGCCTGAGTGCGCCACAAGTTTGCCCAGAACGGCATGAACACAAGATTCTCATTTGGGAGACCCATAAATGTTGAAATCTCTGGTTGTCGTGCTGGCTCTGCTTCTTCCCGCCTCCACCTTCGCTCAAGAGCGCAGCCACGATATTGCTGGCGGACAGGTTAGTGTCCCCCTTGGGCTGACAGTGCAGGTGAAAAGCGTAACGGTTGGCGAGGATGCCACCAAGGTCCGGCTGCTTGCGAGCTTTGACAGCGGTCAGACAAATTTCATCAACCTGAACGACGAAGAAGACGCCTATCTCGCCTGGGGCGAGAGCGAGCAGGAGCGCATTTTCATGCGTCAGATCGCCGACAATAAATGGATGCGCATCTCCAGTGGCCAGAGCATGGAAGGTGACCTCGTTTTTCCTGGTGTTATACCCGCCGACGCCTCCAAGCTCACGTTGGCGTTCAATCCTGGCAACGCCAGCGATGATACCAGCGCGCCCGGCGTTACTATCCCGCTGGAGATCGCGCAGTGATCAGAGGCATCATTGTTGGGCTTATCCTCGCCATGCCGACCACGGCTTGGGCCTACACGGTGACCATAGGTGCCGGCTCTCTTTCGGACCAGCCCGGCCGGTTCGTGGAATTCGACCTCGGTCGCTCCAGCTTCACCGAACGCCCAATCGACAGCGCTGCTTCGACCGCATCGGAAGGCTCTACTTTCGGTCTGGTGGACATGGATTCTGAAACCCGCCTTGCGACTGAACAATCGCTGACTGCGCTTGGCGCCAAGAAGGAGGGCGACAATATTGTGGTCACCCTTGCCGGCGATGTCCTGTTCGACTTCGACAAATATGACATCCGCGAGGATGCGCGGCCGGTACTGTCGCAACTAGCCGACGTGCTTTCGGCCATGCCAGACGCCGCGGTCACTATTGTTGGCCACACCGATTCTATGGGCAGCGATGACTACAATCAGAACCTGTCGGAAGATCGCGCAAACTCTGCCCAAACCTGGCTAGCCGATGCCGGCGTTCCCTCCCCCATGACCATCACTGGCAAAGGGGAGACATCTCCAGTTGCCCCCAATGAACAGGCCGATGGTAGCGACAATCCCGAGGGCCGTCAGCAGAACCGCCGGGTTGAATTCATAATAGGAAAACAGCAATGACATTGATGAGCTGCCCGGATTGTCAGGGCAAACTATCCGACAAGGCTTTTGCCTGCCCACATTGCGGCTTCCCCATGGTGCAACAGAAGGGCAGGAGCGCTTGGCCCGGCGTCATTGGCGGCGTGGCCGGTACCTATATCTCAAGTCAAGCGCTGATCGCGATGGTCTTGGGATCTGTGATGTTCATTGCTTTTGCGGCCATCATGATCGCTGCGATCATGCGATAGTACGGCCTGCGTTTTGGCTGCTTAGAAAGCCCAGAGCATGATGTTGGGCGAGCCTGCCAACTGCTAGCCTCAAGACCTGTTGCTTCTGGAAGAGGGCATCAGGCTCGCTGTTAGCGCAGGCGATGTACCGAACTCCGCGACACAGTTATATGGGCGAGAGGAAGAGATCAGACGTCGAGCATCTGCCGTAGCGCCGTATGCGGGGAATAGAGCCCGCAGGCTTGGTTAGCAGGTATTTAGGCTCGCTCGACCCGCCTGCTCGGCAAAGCCGGATCCCTGGTCTAGTCCGTTTCTTCCACCGGCTTTTCGGAAGTGACGAGGATCTCTGCGTAATCCTCGTTTTCACTGTGGGATAGGCTGTAGAGGAGGCCGTCTTCGGTTTGCTCGAAATCGCAGTAATCGCCGCTCACCGCATACCCGCCTCCCCCAGGCAGGACTTCTAGCAGAGCATCGCTATGATAGTGGTGCAACTGGCTCACTGTATGACTGTTGATCTCAACATTGAGGCAGAGCGCGCCGCGGTGTTGGAACGGACGGACCATCATCGTGACTTCCCCTTCCAAGGTGCCTTCGGCCGACTTGCCGTTTTCGTTTAGCGCGATATCGCGCTGATAGGGCGTGCTGAACGTTTGCTTGACCGTTGTTGCCCGATTCAATACCCCAACCCAAGTCGCAGCCGTTACCAGCGCCTTGTTGGCGTAGATCGAAGCTCGTATGCGATAGGCATCCTCCGCTTCCTGCGCCAGGCTCGAGATGGCGGTTGCAACGGTCAATGCGAGAGCCAGAAGCATACATCTGGGAATACTCATGTTCTCTGGTCCGTGATGGTCTAGAGAGGGATGCTTCCCAACCGTAAGCTCCTACCCACTAGCGCTCAGAAATGCCCAGCACGCCTCGGCAACGTTGAGAAAAACTCAGCATAAGGACCGCCAGACGCCCGATCAAGCAGCCCTTGGAGGTCAACCAGTGGCTCCTCCGACCAATCCACCCTTATGTCGACTTCGGCGAAGGACTCGGCGCCATGGACCCGCAACGCCGCTGAACCGATGCCCCTGATATCGCCCCCAGTCTCGGCACCCGCGTTGAGCGCGCCAAGCAGGGTCGACGCGAAATCGACTTTTCCCTTAAGCGACAGATATGCTGAAAGCATGTCGGCAATCACCTCTGGACCCGCCAGCATGTTTCCAGCAACAGCCACGCCGTCGCCGCAAAGATGCCCCGCAAAAGCGATACAGCTTTGGCCGGTCCATGCCGCGGTCCTGCCAACCTGATCAACGACAATCATCTGCCGCAAAGCAGCCTCTTCATCCCTAGCCAACGCTGCCTGCAAAGCCGCTTCGGCATCTCGCCCATCAAGCAGCTCCAAAGCATCGAACGCAAGATACGGATTGGTCATCGCCTGCGTCGCCGCCGCACCGCGGCCACTGCGTGTATGGGGCACCAAAGCCCCCACCATCGGCCCAGCCGTCGCAGTGGCAATGCCAAAGGCGCCAGTTTGCGGATCGCGAGCGACGATGGAAAAGGTCATGCAACATCCTCTTCAAGTTATTTATCATCATAAATTGACAGACCGAAAATTTATGATGATAAATTATGCAAGCCCTTCTCACACGGTCCCCACCGCAAGGCAAGGGCGAGGGAACGCAAGGAGGTTATCAATGATCCGCACCTGGAAGGGCCTAGCGCCGCTCCTGCTCGCCGCCACCGCTTTTGCCCTGGTTTCTCCGGCCATGGCACAGACGCCGCCCAATATTCTGGTGGTGGGCCAGATCGCCGAGCCAGCATCGCTCGATCCGCATGTCTCGACCGCCGCCAACGATTTCCGCATCGCCGTCAACATTTACGATGGCCTCGTGCGCAACACTCCCGGCACGCTGGAGATCGAACCGGCGCTCGCCACCGACTGGACCATTTCCGAAGATGGCCTCGAATACGTCTTCAACCTCCGCGAAGGCGTCACCTTCCACGACGGCACCCCGTTCAATGCCGCAGCGGTGAAATTCAACTTCGATCGCATGTTGAAGGAAGACCACCCCTTCGCCTCGACCGGCCCCTTCCCGCTCGCCTTCTTCTTCTCCTCGGTCAAGGACGTCGAAGTGGTGGATGACCTAACGGTCAAATTCACCCTCAACGAAGCCTTCGCCCCCTTCATGAGCAATCTGGCCTCCCCTACCGGCCTTATCGTCTCGCCCGCCGCAGTCGAGCAATATGGCGCCGATTACGGTCGCCATCCTGTCGGCACCGGCCCCTTCAAGTTCGAGGAATGGCAGTCCAATACCAGCGTCGTCGCCTCGCGCAACGATGCCTATTGGGACGGCGCTCCCTCGCTCGAAGCGGTCATCTTCCGCCCGATCACCGACGCCAATACCCGCGTTGCCGAAATGCTCTCGGGCGGCATCGACGTGCTGCTCGAAACCCCGCCAGACAACGTCGCCCAGTTCGCTAGTGACGCCAATTACCAGGTGGTGGAAGCCGTCGGGCCCCATGTCTGGTATGTCATGCTCAACGCCAAGGACGGCCCGTTTGCCGACAAGCGCGTGCGTCAGGCAGTCAACTACGCGGTCAACAAGGAAAGCCTCGTCAACGACGTGCTGCAAGGCACGGCCGACGTCTCCTCTGGCCCCATCCCGCCCGCCTTCAACTGGGCCTATAACCAAGACGTGGCGCCCTATCCCTATGATCCGGAAAAAGCAAAGGCGCTCCTTGCCGAAGCCGGCGCTGAAGGCGCCAAGCTCACCTTCCTCGTCACCGAAGGGGGCTCGGGCATGCTCGATCCCGTCCCCATGGGCACAGCCATCCAGGCCGATCTCGCCGCCGTGGGCCTTGATGTCGAGATCAAGACTTATGAGTGGAACACCTTCCTCTCCGAAGTGAATCCCGGCCTCGAAGGCAAGGGCGACATGGCCGAAATGGCCTGGATGACTTCCGACCCCGACACCCTGCCCTTCCTGACCCTTCGCACGGCGGCTTTCCCGGCGGAAGGCGGCTTCAACTCGTCCTATTATTCCAACCCGGAAGTCGACGACCTTCTGGACAAGGCGCGTCTCTCCACCGATCCGGCTGAGCGCGGCGAACTCTACAAGCAAGTCCAGGCCATCACCCACGAAGACGCTCCCTGGCTCTTCGTCGCCAACTGGAAGCAAAACGCCGTCGTCACCAGCACCGTGGGCAATTTCGAACTGCAGCCGGACTTCTCACTGGTCCTGCGAGACGTGACCAAACAGTAGGGTTGGGAGCACTCCACCAGCTGCAAACCATCGCCCACAACAATACGCGATCCATCCCTCCCCCAACCAGGGGGAGGCTAGGTGGGGGTTCTCCCCACCCGCACCGCCAAAAGGAGGCCCCCATGACCGCCTATATCGGCAAACGCCTCCTGGCCGCGATCCCCGTTATCCTCGGCCTCTCCGTCATCGTCTTCCTGGTGATGAAACTGATCCCCGGCGATCCCGCCCAAGCCCTTCTCGGCTCCTATGCGACGCCCGACAATGTCGCGCGCATCAACCGCGCCCTTGGGCTCGATCGCTCCTGGCCCGAGCAATATGTCATCTGGATCGGCAACCTTCTCCACGGCGATTTCGGCCGCTCCTATATTCTCAATCGGCCCGTGCTCGATGAAGTGCTTGAACGTTTTGGCGCCACTCTGATCCTTGCCGGGGCGTCGCTGGTCATATGTTCGGTCCTCGGCATTCTCGCCGGCATCGTCTCGGCAGTGCGCCAGTTCGGCTGGACCGACCGGATCGTCACCTTCTTTGTCCTTATCGGCATTTCCATGCCGGCCTTCTTCCTTGGCCTGGTCTTCATCCTGTTCTTCGCCGTGCAATGGCGCCTGCTGCCAGCCTCAGGCATGTACGCCGTCTATGGCGGCGGCGACCTGCCCGACCTCCTGCGCCACCTGATCCTGCCGGCCTCTACCCTCGCGATCGTCGCCACCGGCGTTGTCGCCCGCCTCACCCGCGCCGCGATGCTCGAAGTCCTGCGTCAGGATTTCATCCGCACCGCCCGTGCCAAGGGCCTTAGCGAAACCAAGGTTATCTATCGTCACGCCTTCCGCGCTGCACTCGTCTCCATCATTCCGGTGCTCGGCATTCAGGCCGGCTTCGTGCTCGGTGGTGCCGTTTATATCGAAACCGTGTTCCAGTGGCCCGGCCTCGGCCAAATGCTGGTCAAGGCCGTCTCCACTCGCGATCTGCTTCTGGTGCAAGGCGGCGTGCTCGTTGCCGCTACCGTCTATGTGCTCGTCAATCTTCTGGCCGATGTCGCGCAGGCCATGCTCGATCCAAGGCTCAAAGCATGACCGATCTCATCGCCCCCATCCCAACCTCCGCCCGCAAGCGCCGCAGCAATCTGCAATTGCTGATGGCCAATCGCCTTGCTGCGGCCGGTCTTTTCATTTTCGGCTTCATCGTCATCCTGGCGCTCCTCGCGCCGATCCTCCCGATCCCAAACCCGGACATCACCGACCAACCCAATCGCCTGCTGCCCCCGCTCAGCGCTGGGCACCTCCTCGGCACCGATCACCTCGGCCGCGATATTTTTTCGCGCCTCATCTGGGGCACACAGGTTTCGTTACTGGTCGGGGTCAGCGCCACAGCCCTCGCGGCCTTCTTCGGCTCCCTCATCGGCCTTGTCGCCGGCTATGCCCGCGGCGCGACCGACAGCATTCTCATGCGCTTTGTCGATATGCTGATGGCCTTCCCCTATATCCTCTTGGCCATTGCCATCGTCGCTGCGCTTGGACCCGGCCTTCTCAACGCGCTCTACGCCATCGCGCTCGTCAATATCCCCTTCTTTGCCCGCAATATTCGCGGCGTCACCGTCTCGATCCGCAATCGCGAATTCGTCGATGCCGCGCGCCTCTCGGGCAAGAGCCACGCGGCGGTCCTCTTCACCGAAGTGCTGCCCAATGTCCTGCCTGTCATTGTCATCACCATGTCGACCACCGTGGGCTGGATGATCCTTGAAACCGCCGGCCTCTCCTTCCTCGGCCTCGGGGCCCAGCCGCCGACATCCGACTTAGGCTCTATGCTAGGCCAGGCCCGCGCCCAGCTCTTCACCGGCCCGCATGCCTCGATCATTCCCGGCGTGATGATCTTCCTCCTGGTGATGAGCATCAATTTGCTAGGCGACGGCATCCGCGACGTGCTCGATCCCCGCCTCCGTTCCGGCACCCTCGGCCGCCCCATGCCGGTCACAAAAATCGGCCGCCAGACCAAGCCTGCCCCAACCCTTTCGGACGCCCCTGCCCTCGTCGTCGAAAACCTTTCCACCGGCTTCGATACCGGCGCCTCCATAACCCCCGCCGTCCGCGACATCAGCTTCCGTCTCGGCAAAGGCGAGTGTCTCGGCCTCATCGGCGAAAGCGGCTCGGGCAAGTCGGTGACGGCGCTCTCGCTGATGGGCCTGGTCGCCTCGCCGCCCGGCGTCATCACCAATGGCGGCGTCTATATCCAAGGCAAGGATGTGCTGTCGATGCGCGAGCAGGAGTTCATCGCCCTCCGCGGCGCCCGCGTCGCCTATGTCTTCCAGGACCCGCTGACGACGCTCCATCCACTCTTCTCGGTCGGCCACCAGATCGCCGAGGCAGTCCTCGCCCATAACCCCATCGGTAAGCACGGGGCCCGCCAGCGCGCCGTCGAACTGATGGAAACCGTGGGCATCCGCGATGCAGCAAGCCGCGCCAGCGCCTATCCCCACGAACTCTCAGGAGGCCAGCGCCAGCGCATCGGCATCGCCATGGCGCTCGCCAATGACCCCGACATCATCATCGCCGACGAGCCGACCACCGCGCTCGATGTCACGGTGCAGGCCCGCATTCTCGACCTTCTGCAAAACCTGCGCCGCGAGCGCGGTCTCGCCCTTCTCCTGATCACCCACGATTTCGGCGTCGTGGCCCAAGTCTGCGACCGCGTCGCGGTTATGAAAAATGGCGAAATCGTCGAACAGGGAGAAACGCAGGCGATGCTGCGCGACCCCCAGCACGACTACACCAAGCGCCTCATCGCCTGCGTGCCCGAGCTAGGAGAAGGCCACAATTTCCTCGACCGGGTCCGGCCCCTGTTTATGGAGGCAAGCGCATGAGCCAGAACGCCATCCAAATCCGCGATCTCATCAAAACCTTCGGCGGTGGCCGCAATCTCTTCGGACGTCAGGCCAGCGAGGTGCAGGCCGTCCGCGGCATTTCGCTCGATCTCAAGCGTGGCGAAACCCTCGGTATCGTCGGCGAGAGCGGCTCGGGCAAATCGACACTCGCCCGTATGCTGGTCGGCCTCGAACACCCCACCTCTGGCACCATGCTCATCGACAACAAACCCTGGGCCGAGCTCGCTTCCTCCGGCTCACGCGCCTTTGGTCGCACTATCCAATATGTCTTTCAGGACCCCATCGCCTCGCTCAACCCGCGCAAGACCATCGGCGATATTCTCGATGTGCCGCTGCGCCTGCTCTGCACCTATGACAGCACGCGGCGCGCCATTCGCAAACGGGAGCTAATCGACGCCGTGAAGATGCCGCTCGACACGCTCGAACGCTATCCACACGAATTCTCCGGCGGACAGGCCCAGCGCATCGCCATCGCCCGAGCCCTTGCCGCTGAAGCCAGCATTCTCGTTCTCGATGAGCCGGTGAGTGCGCTCGACGTGTCGGTACAGGCGCAGGTGCTGCTCCTGCTCCAGCAATTGCGCGACGATCTCGGCCTCTCCTACCTTTTCATCAGCCACGATCTGGCCGTCGTGGAATCGATTTCCGATCGTGTCGCCGTTATGTATCTGGGAGAAGTGGTAGAGGTCGGGCCCGCGGCCCAGCTCTTTGCCAACCCGCAGCACGACTACACGCGGTCGCTCATAGCCAGCGCACCGCGCCTTTCCGCAACGGACCGCGCCGCATGAGCGACACTGACTCCTCCGAAACAGCGGCAATTGCCGTTCCCCCACGCCGCAAGCGCACCGACGAAATCGTCGATGCCATCAAGCGTATGATCGTTGAACATGGCCTCGGGCCCGGCGACCGCCTACCGCAGGAGCGCGATCTGTTGGCCCAGTTCGCTGCCAGCAAGGGCACCGTCCGCGAAGCGCTGAAATCTCTCGAAGTCCAGGGCCTCATTTCGGTCCGTACCGGCCCTGGCGGCGGCGCCTTCATCGAGCGCATGTCTGAGGGGCGGGCCATGAGTCTGCTCTCCAACTTCCTCTTCGCCAAAAACCTGACGATCGCCAATATCTACGAGATGCGAAAGGTCCTCGAACCGCAACTAGCGGCGAGCGCCACACCCCATATTGACGAAGCCGGCCTCAAACGCCTCGAAGCCGTCATTCTGATCTATGATCACGAGCCAGCAGATCAGAACGAACGCTGGAACCAGCGCATGGCGGAACTCGATTTCCACGGCATCGTCGCCGAGTATTCCGACAACCCCATTCTCGCCTTCACCTGCCGCTTCCTCCAGCGCCTGCTAAAGGATCTCACTGTCGCGCAGGACATCTATGTCCGGCCCGAACCCGTCTCGCGCGCCAGCGGCATCCAGCACCAGCGCGATCTCATCGCGGCCATGCGAAGCCGCGACGCCGCCTCAGCTGCCGCCATCCTCGCCGAACATATGGAGGAAGCCGAAAAGCACATGCTGACCCTTGAGGCAAAGCTCGAAGACCGCTTCCTCGAAGAAGTGTCCCCGGCCCGCACCAGAAAGCGCCGCATCGCATGATCGATACCGATTATCTCCTCGACCGCTTGCTGCAATTGGTCAAAACGCCGAGCCCCGTCGGCATGACCGAGCGCGTCGTGGCGCTGGTCGACACCTGGCTGCGCGATCTCGGCTACAATCCCAAATATACCCGCCGCGGCGTCCTTTACGTCGAAGTAGGCGGGGGCCCACCTCGCCGCGCCCTTGCCGCCCATCTCGATACGCTCGGCGCCATGGTCACCGAACTCAAGCCCAATGGCCGCCTTGCCCTGCGCAACACCGGCACCTGGGCCGCTCGTTTCGCCGAGGGGGCCCGCGTCACCATCTTCTCAGACAATGCCGAACATCGGGGCACCATCCTGCCGCTCAAAGCCTCCGGCCACCGCTTTAACACCGAGGTCGATACTCAACCCGCCGATTGGGACAATCTCGAAATCCGCGTGGACGCCATCCTGTCCGACCAAGAGGCGCTCATCGCCGCCGGCTTCAATGTCGGGGACATGGTCGCAATCGATGCTCAACCCGAAGTCATCGACGGTTTCATCGTCTCCCGGCACCTCGACGACAAGGCCGGCTGCGCCACCTTGCTCGCGGTCCTCAAATCCGTGGCCGAGGGTCACACCAAGGTCGCCGTCCCCTTCCAGGCCATGTTCACCGTCGCCGAAGAAACCGGCATCGGTGGCACCCACGGCTTTGGTCCCGAAGTCGAAGAACTGCTCGCCATCGACAACGCCGTCACCGCTCCCAACCAGACATCGCGCGATAATGCCGCCACCATCGCCATGCGTGACCGCCAGGGTCCCTTTGACGCCCGAATGACACGCCAAATGTTAGCGCTCTGCCAACACAATGGCATCAAATACGAACGCGACACCTTCCGCCATTACCGCTCTGACAGCGCCGCCGCCGTCGAAGCCGGCTGGGACATCCGCGTCGGCCTCGTCTGCTTTTCCCTCGATTCCTCCCACGGCTGGGAACGCACCCACATGGCCTCCCTCACAGCTCTGGCGGAACTGTTGCGGCTCTACATCCAGTCGGAACTAACCAATAGCTAGAGTGCTCATCTTGCCGGGCGTGAGCCAGTTGCCGCCCAGGCGCGACATTCTACGCCACGCAAAGGCCGAATACCGAAGGCAAGTCCGTTGTCGCTTCACAGCCCATTGACCGGTTCGCTGCTTGCATAGTGTTCTTGGGCATCGGTACTCGACCAATACCGCTTCGGCGCCGTTCCGTAGATACGTTTGAACGCGTTGCCAAACGCGCTCTCGGACGCGTAGCCCACCCTAGTCGCGACAATAGCGACGGTTTCTCCTCTGCGCAGGGCGTCGCGAGCGACCTCCATGCGCCAGCGTAGCAGGTAATCGAGCGGAGGAGCGCCCACCTTTTGCTTGAAAGCGAAGGCGAAGGCGGACCGGGACATGCCGACGGCACGAGCAAGATCTGCAACCGTCCAGCGATGGGCGATGTCGGCATGCATGAGATTGAGCGCCGCCCCGATCTGCGGATCGGCAGCGGCGGCAATCCAACCGCAACGGGGGCCGCCGGATCGGGCGGCACAGCCTCGAAGAACCTGAACCAGAAGCACTTCGGCGAGACGCTGTGTTACCAGCGATGTGCCCATCTGTCCGACCCGAATCTCGCGATCGAGAACCGCGAGCAAATCGCGCAGCGCGGCGGCCGCCAAATCCCCCGAGGGAATAAGCAGGAATGACGGCAAAGCATCCAGGAGCAGCCGGATGTAGATCGCTTCGAAAACGAAGCTGCCCGCCAGAAGCACCGTCTCCGATCCGCCATGGTGGGCCACGTCGGAATGCTCCCAGTCGAAGGCCGCGATTCCATCTTGCGGTATCAGGCGCGGATCACTTGCCAGAATGTATTCGGGTGCCTCGGCGAGCAGAAACGTGTCTCCGGCCAGAAGGCGATGCGGGTCTTCCCCAGGAAGCATGATCCAGCATTCCCCGCGCAGGACCGCTACGAACTTGAGCCGGGGCTTGGCGGGAAATTTGAACGCCCACCCGCCACCAGCCTCGAACCGTGTACAGCGGGCGCTGCGGACATCGAGCAAAGAGAGGATCTCAGATAGAGAGTCGATCATGAGGGCTGGACGATTGCGACGAAAATTGGGATCTACACGCATAGATCATCCTGCCAAGTTCGGCAATGTTCGGTGCAAGCAAGGAGACTGAGCATGTCTGAGATTGAAGGAAAGGTCGTCGCAATTACGGGGGCGAGCAGCGGCATAGGCGCGGCAACGGCCTTGTTCTTAGCTGAGAAGGGAGCCCGGGTGGTGCTGGGAGCGCGCCGGCTGGAGCCGCTTGTCGCTCTGGTCGAGCGCATCAGATCCGCTGGCGGACAGGCCGAGTGCACTCAGACGGACGTCACGCGGCAGGACGACGTCGCCGGCTTGGTGCGTAGCGCACAAGAGCGCTTCGGCAAGCTCGACGTCCTCCTGAGCAATGCCGGGGTCGGACCGATCTCGCCACTCGACAATCTCCGGGTCTCGGAATGGGAGCAGATGGTGGATGTCAACATTAAGGGGATACTCTATGGGATAGCGGCGGCGTTGCCGGTCTTTCGCGCGCAGGGTTCAGGTCATTTCGTGACCGTGGCTTCCACGGCGGGCATGAAGACCGTCCCGACACAAGCGGTCTATTCAGGGACCAAATTCGCCGTCCGCGCCATCTGCGAGGGACTGCGGCAGGAGGCTGGACCGCAACTTCGCGTCACCGTTATCTCCCCCGGAGCGATCAGGACCCCCTTTGTCGAAGAGATCGGCGACCCGGACGTCCGGGCACGTTACATCGGTGTTCGCGACGAAATCGCGATCGACCCCCTGGCTATTGCCGAGGCGATCGCCTTCGCGATCGGGCAGCCGGCGAATGTGGATATAGGCGAGATCGTCGTACGACCTACCGCACAGACCTGATCCAAGGGCCTACAGCGCAACTCGCGTGGCAGCCTGAGCGGCCAATGGCAACATCAGGCCGGCGAGGATACTATGTCCGCACGCTGGCGCATGACCCCGATTCGTACGTGACGCGGACCCGCCTCTTCAACGACATCATGTATGTAAAGGGCGGACGTGATCGGGCCGAGCGCGAACTTGGCGCGCTGATCGCCTCCTGCATCAATGGCTGCGCCAATTGCGCCTCCGTCCATGCCCGTCGCTATATCGAGCTGACCGGCAATGCCGACACCGTCGAGCGCGTCTACCGCTTCGGCCTGCACGAAGCCGAAAGCCCGCGCGTGCCCTTATCGACTTCTCGAAGCCCTCTCTAGTACCCCGCCATCGGCCACCAAGACCATTTAGCGACGCTGCGCCAAGAGGGCCTAAGCGACACCGATATTCTCGATCTAGCGCATTCTGCCTCCATTTTCGGCTGATGCACACACTGGGCCGTTCCCACTGCGGTCATCTCTCGGTGCCATCGAAGGGGGAGAGGCCGTGCAGACCGTGAATCGGGAACATGAAAACCCGGCCCCTGAGCAAAGGGCAAACCTGCAAGTTGCCGCTGGGCATCGTCGCGACGCGCGCTTGACAATTCGTTTGCTACCTTGCAATATTTGTAAGCTAGCGAACGAATTATGGGAAGGTTGGTCTTTGGGTGAACGTAGTGACGCCGAGCAGCTGACCGCGGGGACGTGGGCGAAACGATGCTATTTCGCGGGCCGCGCCCTGATGGACGCGACCCTGCGGCCATACGATTTGGGTTCGACGCAATGGTATGTTCTCTGGCATCTGACGAACTTCGGTCCAACCGTTCAACGGGACCTCGGGCGAGCCCTCTCACTCGAAAGGGCGACGTTGAGCGGGATTGTCGCCACTCTGGTTCGAAAGGGCCTGCTCAATCAAAGCTCAAGCGGAGAAGATCAGCGCCAGCGTCTTCTGACGTTGACGACCGCCGGGGAAACCCTGTGGCTCGAGCTCCCCGATCTTTCTTTCATTCACGAAACTGCCTTTGGCGGCATCGACGAGGCTGACCTGATCACGACAATCCGTGTCCTACAATCCGCCACCGAACGACTACAAAATCTCTTGCGAAAGGAATAAGGCATGACGATCCTGATAACCGGAGCAACTGGCCTGGTAGGCGAACGCCTTGTGCCGCGGCTGGTTGAAGCAGGTCTTTCCTGCCGGGTGCTGCTGCGGGCCGGAAAACCCTCTCCGCTGGGGGCAACGGCCGTGACCGGCGACATCCTTGACCCTTTAACGCTTTCGGATGCCGTCCGCGGTATTTCAGCGGTCGTGCACTTGGCGGCGGTTTTTCGCACTCAGGATACGGACCTCATTTGGAAGAGCAACCTGGAGGGGACGCGCAATTTGATCGCTGCCCTCAAAGCGAAAGCGCCTGACGCGCGCTTCATCATGTCGAGCACCAGCAATGTCTATAACATCGACAATCCGCACCCCGGACGCGAGGAGGACCCGGTCGATCCGAAGCAAGCCTATCCGGCGAGCAAGGTGGCGGCGGAAAAAGAACTGCGCGAAAGCGGCCTAAACTGGTCCATTATCCGGTTCCCATTTGTGTACGGCGACGGTGACGGACATCTGGATTCGCTCTCCCAATTTGTCGGCAATTGGCATCCGGCTCAACGGATGAGCACGATACATCACCGCGACATCGCCAATGCGGTGAAACTGGCGCTGGACGGAGTGTTCGATGGGCATGTTGTCAATGTCGCCGACGAGGCACCCGCGTCCGTCTACGAGCTTGCAGGCTTGCTTGATGCGAGAATGGAGTCGAGTTGCGAGCCTCTCGCAAATCCCTGGTATCTGCACGTCGACGCTTCGCTTGCGCGCAGCCTCGGCTTTCGCGCTAGCGTAAGGACCGTTTACCAGGCCCAGCAAGAGGGGCTGATGTAACCAAAGCTATCGTTCGTCCGGCGTATCCGGGATGATCGTGGCTGGGCCGGTCCGGTCGGCGAAATTGATGCCTGTCAGTTCCTCGGACACCTCCCAAAGCCGCTTGGCGGCGTGAGCCTCCAGCGCTTGCGGAGGAATTTTCGCATCGACTGGGTAGCCTCGGGTCTCGCCCAATTTGTCCGGACCGTAATAGGCACCTTTGCGGGCGTCGGGAGACGTTGCCGCAAACAGGGTTGGTAGCGCACCTTGCGCTGCCGGCTGGAACAAAAACCACATAAACGAGCGAGCGAGGCCCTGGACGCTGCGTCGACCCGGAGCGTTGTGCAACAGGTCCGTCCGCGACACACCGGGATGCGCGGCGATGCTCGTAATGCCCCATCCGGCGGCGTCGCTCCGCCGTTGCAATTCGAACGCGAACATCAAGCAAGCCAGCTTGGATTGGCCGTAAACCGGCATCGGCTGGTAATTTCGTTCGGCCTGCAGGTCATGGAAGTTGATAGCGGTGCCGCGGCCGCGAACGGCAATGCTCGAAAGGGTCACCACGCGTGGATTTTTTCCGCGCAACAGCAGCGGCAGCAGATAGGCTGTCAGCGCAAAATGACCGAGATAATTGGTGCCGAACTGTAGTTCGAACCCGTCAGCCGTGGTCGTGCGGGTTGGCGGCGTCATTACACCCGCATTATTGATCAGGGTATCGATCTTCTGACGGCTGGCGCTCAGCCGTTTGCCGAATGCCGCGATTGAGGCCAGGTTTCCGAGGTCTACCCCTTCGAAGCTCACGGCGGCACCGGGCACAGCCTGTTTAATCCGCGCGATCGCCTCGGCTCCCTTCGCAGGATTTCTGCCGGCGATGATCACATCGCCGCCGGCCCGCGCGAGCGCGAGTGCGTCTTCAAAGCCAAGACCACCTGTGCCGGTGACGATGATCGTACGACCTTCTTGGGATGGCATGTTCTTTGTAGTCCAGTTCATAGGCATCGTGTTTCCTTTTCAGGCGAACGGCAGGATTGGTGCGACCGAGGCGCCTTCGGCAGCGGCGGAAGCCACCGCATCATTGGGGGGCGTACGACTGCGTCCCGACCGGATATTCCGGCGCAACCCCGCTGACGGTTCAGCGCGGCACTTCAAGCTAGACGGAACGTCCGATGAGCAGAATGCCCGAACCCTCAAGAAACTTGCCTATTCCTACAGATGGCTACATAGTCCCGGCTGAGGTGCCGCGCTGGCCTGGCACTCGACCGGAGCCTCGAATGTCATCATCGCTACTTGCTGTCGTGAGTGCTTATGTCGAGGAACAGGGCGGCGGTCAGGGTCTCTTTCCAACGCCGATCGCGAGCTTCAACATCGTCCGTTCCTTTCAGGCGATGATGCCGATGCGGGCGCTATATCGCCCGTCGCTCTGCGTCGTAATACAGGGCGCCAAGGAGATCCGTTTCGGAGAGGATCGGCTCGACTATGGCGCAATGGAATGTCTGGTTGTCAGCGTCGAGCTTCCGGCCACCGGGCGGATTGTCGAGGCCAGTCCGACGGCACCCTATATCGGTGTGACCCTGGACTTCGACGTGGCGGATATGCGCGCCGTGCTCGAACAATTGGAAGAGCCGCCAACCGCTGCTGCCAGTTCCGGTCCTTGTGTGTTTGTAGGTAAAGTCGACGAAGCTTTGGCGGACTGCATCCTGCGCCTGATGCGGATGCTGGCGACGCCGAAGGCAATTCCGATCCTTTATCCCTCGGTGATGCGCGAGCTATATTATTGGTTGCTGAGCGGGCCGCATGGTGGAGAAGTCAGCAAGCTGGCCTTGCCGGAATCCAATACCGAGCGGGTTGTCAAAGCCATCTCCACGCTGCACCTCAACTTCGCTCAGACGTTGCGGATCGAGCAATTGGCTGACGTGGCGCGAATGAGCCCATCCTCGTTCCATCAGCACTTCAAGGCCCTGACCTCAATGACGCCGCTTCAGTTTCAAAAGCAACTGCGCCTGCTGGAGGCGCGGCGCCTGATGGTATCGGAGGCGACCAACGTGGCGGAGGCTGCCTACAAGGTTGGTTATGAGAGCGCATCGCAGTTCAGCCGGGAATACTCGCGGACTTTTGGCACCGCGCCAAAGCAGGACGTCTTGAACCAGCAGCGCCTCTATAGCGAGTATGCCGGCCGCACGGTGCAGACCTCTTGAACATGGATGCAGGCTGGTAGAGGAACTTCGGTGTGAGGCCTGGTTTGCCGCCGTTGGACCTTCAGATCGTATTCCGGGCAGCGGCATGATTGCTGCGAACGGCTGAGATGGGTTACCCGCTACGGGGGCGCAATCCCACCGTGCCACTGCGCACCGGCCCACAGCAGCTTTCAGGATTGCCGATGGCCGCCTCGAACGGCAAATCGACCGCAGCTGATCCGCGTTGCGGTGAGCTGGCCTGTTCCAAACCGAATATTATGCGAACTATTCCCGCCCTTACTCTGTCCGAAATTTGTAGTGTTCTTCGGACGCCGCACCTGTGCTGCTGTCCGAAACAAGTACTTCGGACGTGGCAACGGTCGGACAGGAGTTGTCGGGCGGTATTTTTAAGTTTCTTAACGCGGTCGGCCTACCCTAATGGCCTGTTAATCGGCCACCGAGCGTACTTTGTCCGTCGATGCCATCATGGATTTCAACACGGAATTAGACTTATGCTGGCGCCTCGGGCGCACCGGGCAGTCGGTGGCAGCGCTATCGCAGTCCAAGATGATTTTCATGGCAGCGCGAGATGCCGGAGACACAAACTCGATCGCCATGAGCCTTACCCAGATCGGCTGGTTCTGCCTGCAGTTGGGACATCCAGAACATGGTCTCGACGCGGTTATCGCGGCCAAGCGGTTGTGGCTGCGCTGCGGCAACAAGACGGGCGAGGCGCATGCCAGCTCCATATGCAGTTGGTTGCTGCTGGAAATGGGGCTGAGTGAAGAGGCATATGAAGAGGCCGAGCTGGCGATGAGTTTGGCAGGGGGGCAGGAGGACCAGGGCGTATTAGCGCAGGCTCTCAGCGCCAAGGCCTGCGTGCTGATGTATGGCCGCCAGCCGAGCCTATCGGCGCCGCTGCTTGAACGCAGCCTGGCGCTAGTGCGGGGCCGCGATGAGCCAAGCGCCGAAGCGCAGTTTCTCATCAACCTGGCCTTTGGCCAAGTCACGCAGGCGGAGATGCATGAGCGGGCCGACGATGCTGCTGAAGGTCAGCGGTGGCGCGAGGCGGCGGTGAAAACCAATGAGGCGGCGATGGCAGCTGCGGAACGCGGCGGCGACAGTTGGAATCTGCGCATCGCGCTGTGCAATGGTGCTGAATATCTCGGTCTTCTTGGGCATACCGAGGCAGCACACGCGCTGCTGGGGCGCTGGGAAGCTGTCGCGGGCGAAACCGGGCTGCGCGAACAGATTCACTACCTTTATACGCTCGGAGAATTGCTGACCGGGGGTGGTCACCTGGCCGAAGCGCTGGAGATCTGTGAGCAGGCCGTAAGACTGGCAGAGACAACGACCCACATCGACCATCAGGGCAATACCGCGCGACGACTGGCGGAAGTACATGAAGCCATGGGCAACTTTGCCGAGGCGCTGGCGCTGTATAAGCGGTTTCACGCGCTGTACGAAAAGCAGCTCAGCGAGGTGACGCGGCGCCGCGCCCATATCGCCGATATTCGGCTCGAAAACGGCAGGCTGCGGGCGGCGGCCGAGCGATTGGCCGACGAGGCGGCGCGT
Source organism: Devosia sp. ZW T5_3 (assembly GCF_044987315.1). Classification (NCBI taxonomy): domain Bacteria; kingdom Pseudomonadati; phylum Pseudomonadota; class Alphaproteobacteria; order Hyphomicrobiales; family Devosiaceae; genus Devosia; species Devosia sp. ZW T5_3. The sequence goes on along the minus strand of NZ_JBJDRE010000001.1, from coordinate 245,397 downwards.
GACGGGCTCACCGGCCTGTCGAACCGCCGCAGTTTTGACCGGGTGTTCTCGGCGCTCGAAGGGCGAGTGACAGCCCTGGCCATTCTCGATCTCGACTTCTTCAAGCAAATCAACGACCGCTATTCGCATGCCACAGGCGATGCGGTATTGCGGCGAACTGCGGAATTGCTGGCGGCTGGAAGCCGCGACGATTTCGAGGTATTTCGCCTAGGCGGCGAGGAATTCGCCGTGCTGCTGCCGCACGATGATATCGCCGAAGCCGCCCTGCGCTGCGAGGCCATTCGCGCCGACATCGAGGCTATGGATTGGCGCGATCTGGTGGCGGACCTGTCGGTTACGGTAAGCATCGGCCTGGCCTGTGGTCCCGCCGGCAGCGTGCTAATGGCTGCGGCCGACCGGCGTCTTTATCAAGCAAAGGCGGCTGGCCGGAACTGTATCGTGAGTGCAGATCCGGCTGAAAAAGCCTTCGCTGTCGCCGGCTAAAGGGGCTGGTATGCGCGAGCGGTCCTCTTGTTGGATCAGGCAGCAATCGCCTCCCCGTTCGCAGCACCCTCGACATCTACTGCCAGCGACTTCTCAACCTTGCCCAATTGGCGGCGCTTGTCGACAAGCTCATCCGAGAAGACCAACGTGCCGGCCTCGCGAGAGCGATAGGACGCCAGGCGCCGTTCGGGCCGGCGAACGTTCCCCTCCGCCAACGGACGTGGCCGGCGTCGCCTCAAGGGTGAATGCCCGTAAGGGCGAAGACCCGACCACGGGGGATCGGCTCTATCGACAGCCCGGCTCTTTGGGAGGACGACGAGATATCTCCAGTGTCGGAGGTAACGTGATCATCGAGGCGCGTGGTTTTTCGAGGCTCACTTCCGAAGCTTGACCGCCAAGGTCACTTCCACTCGGGCGAAGAAACGTTCGATAGCATCGGCCTCTGCGGGCAATATTTCGCGCGAGCCAGGGTGAGTGGCTGCCCCAAGCAATTCAGCAAAGGCCTCACCCTCAGCTTCCCCCAGATGAAGAATTCCACCGGCATCGGCCATCCCGCGTAACATTTCGCGGACTTTGGCACCAAGGCCGGACCTAGTCTGCCCGCGTCGTACGTAGCCGCGCTCGACCAACCGCTTGGCTAGTTTCGCCTCCGCTGCACTGACGGTCATACTGCGCTTCACGGCGGACTGATCCAACTATCTGGGATAGAGATGGTAGATATTTCTGATCCTCGGGAACGTCAACGGCGCACCTAGCTGGGAACCCCACCGGCGGCAGCGAATGACCAGTTGCACGTCTACGCCCGGATCGATCCGCAAGACGCCGACGGCGAGGCGCGTAAGCTTGGCGACCTCGACCAGATCCAGATGGCAACCGAGCTCAGGCGGCTGCGCAGACAACTCGAAAAGCTCCAGGAAGAAAATGCCCTCCTCATGAAGGCATTTGTCGTCTTCTCGTCAGAATGGTCGAAATGAATGGGCGGTTTCGGGAAACTCAATTCTGCCCGCATATGACCAAAATGGGCGCGGAAGCAGCCTCAGCGTATTCGCTAGTGGACGGCGGCTTCCTCGCCTTCCGATCCTGAAAGCGTACAGACAGCTGTTGGCCCTTTTCTGCCGTCAGCGGACCGCACGCTGACTGTCAACTTTGGGGCCGGCAGCGGTCTGTCGCTTTTGGGTGGTTAAGTCGGTTAGGTGCCATAGGGTTGTCCGCCGCCAATCGCCCAAGCATCCCTACACTCAATCGACCAACCGTCCGCCGTGGATGCCGGCAGCGCCCCTCGCTGGACCGGGGGCAAAGTTGACCCCATGAATGATGGGTCACGTCATGAGACCACACAGGCCATGGCGCATGTATTTTGCACTGCGGCCAGCTATATTGTCATGAACAAATGAGGTCTTGCCATGCCCAATATCATCGAACGCAAGGATCATCCCCTCTCAATGCGGCTGCCGTCAGCAGACATTGCCATGATCGACCGTGCCGCCAGCCTGCGGGGGCGCTCAAGGACCGATTTCGTACGCGATGCGGCGGTGCGGGAAGCGGAGAATGTCATCATGGAAGCTATGGCCATTCGTATGAGCGCGGAGGGGTTCAGGACCTTCATGGACGCCTTGGCCCAGCCGGGCCGGCCTGTGCCAGAAATGGTCGAGGCCATGCGGCGTCCGGCGCCATGGGAGACCGAGAGCGACGGGGACTGATCCGTGGTCCCTATCTTCGCCTGAACCGTTTGCGTCGCATCATGACGTTTCCGAGTTCTCCTGCGGCAAGCCGGCCCTCCGACCACTGGCTACAAAACCGGGCACTCTCCAATCAGACCAAGGGCTTTACCGCCGTGATGGTGGTGCATGAGGCCGGGCGTGTCGTCGGGTTCTACGGTCTCGCACCGACGCCATCGTTGCGGCAACCATGCCGCGCTCCATTCGAACCGGGCAGCCGCCAGACCCTGTGCCTTGTCTACTGTTAGGGCAGTTAGCGACGGACACTGCGTGGGCTGGACGTGGGATCGGTACCGGCCTCGTCAAGCACGCCCTGACGCGTTGTGTCGAGGCCTCTGGTCTGATCGGGGGTCGTGCCCTCGTGGTCAATGCCATCGATCCGGAGACCGCTGCTTTTTGGACCCGAAGGGGGTTTCATGCCCTCGCGTGACGATACATTGGTTCTGTTCCGGTCTATCGCCGATATCGCGGCGTCGATCGCCGCCATCGGCGATGGGGGCTGACTGGACACCGCTTTACCGCCCTGCCCTCAAATCCGCTGCGGCTGTTTTTACCGGCTGCTAGTCTGCGGAATTATTGACATTGGCCCGGCTCGTACTCGTCTGTGCTGAAATAAGGTAACCGGGACGTCAGGTCATTCTACCCGTCGATAAAATCGGTTTTCTTCGACATATTGTTAGGATGTGTCGCTCTCATCGACAGCAGAAAGGCGTCATTCAAACCCTTTGCTCTCTCTGCCTACTCTACGTCCAAGGCGCCCCAGGGGAAATGATTGACGTGAGGCCGACCACACAGGACCAACTGACATCGTGACACTGAACCCACACCCCTCTCTCAAGAGACTGGCGGAGGAATGCAGCGAGTGGCTGGAGAACGCGCACAAGAAAGAGCATATGGAGCGCTACACATCTGCGGTTCAGAATTTCTTGAGCATGCCCGGCAAGCTGGACCAAAAGGCGGGACTGCAACTTAGAAGTCTTGCGCTTTTTTATGACGTGGCGAGCTGCGACGCTTTTTTGCGTTCCGACATCCAAGAACTCACGCGCCTTGTTCAACACGCTGTTCATTTGCGTTCTTTGATCTTCCGCTGGGATGGCATGTATAGCGACATGCGCCAAGACTTGGGCAATTGGCCGACAGAGTTCTCCGACGGCATGAAGGCCGCTGGCCCGTGTATGCTTTCGTGGTGGGATCAAGCTGGCACTTGCGCCCAGCTTTTCATCGAAATGGCTGAGAAGGACCAGGCGATAAACACGACGCCTGGGATGCGCAGGATCAAGCACGGGACCTCTGACGCCTACCTGCTGAGTATTTTCTCGGCAGAGTTTAAAATCCCTACGATCTTCGTCCCCCCGTCAGTGCTTGTCCCTCAATATCAAGCTGTGCTCGACGCCTGGAACACCGATGACGAGGCACAGTTCCAAGCCGCTATGCGAACGGCAGCTGAGCTCCACATCTCGCGAAGCAAGGATAACACGGACAAGATCAGGTTCGAATTCGACGCCACAATCGACCGTGTTTTTCCAGCAGAGCTTCTCGCCATCCAGGCTCTACGGCGCAGGTACAAGCTCCCTGAGTTCGACGCTGATCACGCTCTGATCGACGAGCCTTGGAAGGTCCTGCGCAATATTAAATCCATTGAGTCCAACGAACTCGCCAAAGCTGTCGAAGATAGATTGATCGAAGATTACCCGAAGTTTCGTTAAGTCTTCCATGTCGACGACCTTCTTCAGCAAACAGCAGAATATTCATCAACAAGGCGCAATCCCACAGCGCCCATTGCGGGCGCTAGGCTACCATAGCAGTTACCGTCTCCAGGTAAGCTAGGCCATCGTCGTCAGCTGTTCGCGCAATTTGCTCTCCGGCGCCGCTTTCAGCGCCGGACCTCCGCGAACCAGCTCCCGCGATAATGAAATCGCAGCAATAGACAATCTGGACATTCCGGACAATCCGGACTATATATGCGGATACGCGATGGAGGCGATTATGGTCGCAGCAATTCGGAAGTCCGAGGCCACAAGGCAGATCAATGTGGGCAGCGCAGCAGTTGCCGACATTATGGACGTGCTTGCCCGACACAATCCAGGAATTTCAAGGTCGATGCTGAAGGGCAAGAGCAGGGTCGTGGCCGCGGTCACGGCCGCCGTCGTACGGCTTTCGGACGAACAGCAGCGTCAGATTGTGGCCCATGAGAGAAATCTGGTGGAGGCGATGGGTACGGTCGCAGCGGGTCTTGCCAGTCAGGACGATCGGGGGCTCATCCAGCTCGATGTTGAGCGGCCTGTAGAGGTTAGCGAGGGTGAGGGCCTCGGCGAAGTGGTCGACATCGAAGTGGGTCGGCTACGGCTTGCCGCCTATGCGACGCCGGGTCGCCTCGAAGATTGGGCCGGCCCGGTCGCAGGGCCAGGCGAGATCGAAAAAATCTTTGGCACGCGCCGATCAACATTGCACGACTGGCACAAGCGCGGCGCGGTCATCGGACTGCTCAAAGGGGAGCGAAAGCACGTCTTTCCCCTGGCTCAGTTCGTCGACGGTCGGCCGATCGAGGGTATATCCGAGGTCTCGAGGATCATCGGCAATCCCCGTGTGGCATGGCAATGGCTGGTTCAGCCCAAACCCAGCATCGGAGGCACGCCTCTCGACCAGCTCAAGCAGGGGCATGTTTCCGAAGTTCTCGATGCAGCCGAACGTGATTTCGGCTGATCGTGAAGCTGGACTCTAGAGTCGTTGCGGACCTGGCGCTTCCGTTTCAGCCCAAAGCCTATCTACGCATCATGCCCAAGGCCCATGTCGCCACGCCCCTTGGCATGGGGTTCGGGCAGACGCGCTTTGCTGCGCCCGACAACGCGTTCCAGTTGATCTATCTCGCACGCAATCTTGCCACGGCGATCGCCGAGACCGTGGTCCGCGATCGTTTCGAGGGAAAAGCCAGGCGCGTTCTCGACATTACGGAAGTCGAGGAGTGGTCGTGGCGGAGGTCTCGGCAATCGAACCGCTCACAGTCGTGGACCTGCGAACGACGGGCCTGCTGAAGCTCGGCGTGACCACTAATGCTGTGCGTGCCAAGGGCCAGGCCGCCGGCCGTCGCCTCAGCAAGGCGCTCTATGATCACTTCGCAGCCGATGGCGTGCTCTATTCTTCTCGCCTGACGTCGGCTGAGTGCCTCGCAGTTTACGATCGCGCCGTGACGCCCAAGCTGCGATCAACTGCGGCTGCGAGCCTCGCGCGGCATGCAGGGCTGATCGCGGCTCTGACGGCGATAAACGTCTCGGTCAGGGGGCTCACATAGCTGCCTCTCTTCGTCATCACCGTACGGTTGTTAAGAAGACCGTCCGCTGACGGCCCGAAACCTGCCTGACCACTATCGGGGTAGCTTCGCCTGACCAAGAGGGCGGGAGGTTGGTTGCAAGCAACGTCTCCTACGTTCATCCCGGCCGCGCTGCCCGGGGCCCGCAGGACACGTCTGAGCGCAGCAGGCCCCAGCCGAAGATTTCGTCCCGTCCTGCTGTGCCGAGGTCTTCAGCAGCGGCGGTTAATTCTTCCACCACGGTGCCGGGCGATGACTCGGGCTGGGCAGCCAGCCTTGCAGCCAGGGCGGCGGTGACGAAGGGCGCGGCGAAGGAGGTTCCGGTCTGGGGGCGCATGCCCGAGATAGAGGCGGCGGTGGGGATGTCGACGCCGGGCGCGGCGATGTCCACATGGGCGCCCTGCACCGCACGGCGATAGACGCGCTTCTGGGTGTCGATTGCCGTTACCGCCAACACGGAACCATAGGCGGCCGGATAAAGGGGTTGGGAGCGGGCGCCGGCGTTGCCGACAGCAGCAACCAGCGGAATTCCCTTGGTTTCGGCGAGAGCGACCACCCCGGCCAAGACTGGATTGTCAGAACCGGCAAGGCTCAGATTGATCACGTCAACCTCGAGAGCCAGTAGGTGAACGATGGCGCGTGTCAGCGCATAGGTGTCGGCACGCTCGCTGCCGCCGTCCAGAACCGCAAAGGGATCAGCGACCCGCACCTGGGCGTTCGGCAACAGCCCGGGGACCTGGCTCGTGGCGCCGCCCACCAACATCGCAACTACGGCAGTGCCGTGCTTGGCCCCGGATGGCGAGTCCGTGGTCTCGATGAAGCGTTCGACCACGAGATCGGCGCCTTTGAGCACCTCGTGTTCCACATTGACCCCGGTATCGACGACGCCGATCAGCGGCGTTGCGGCGCATTGGCCGGCGCTCATGTCTGGCCAACCGACCATGGGCCACAACTGGCAGATCGCGGCATTGCAGGGGGCCGGTTCTGCCTGATTGTAATAATAAGAATTCGGCGCGACCGTTGCGTCGGGCTCCAGCAAGGCCACCTGCGCCAGTGCATCGGCAATCGAGCGTCCCGCCGGCACCTGCAAGCGCACCAGCAGGCCCAACTCGGACAATTCATCGTCGGCCTGCAACACGTAGCCCGCTTCCAGCAGCTGCGCCACGCTTGCACTAGACAAGCCATAGGCAACAATCTCGTTGGCCGCCGCCTCCGGCAGAACGATGGCCGAGGCGGGCTGGATGCGGGGCGCAGGCGGCGAAAAAACCGGCCCGTCATCATCGTCATCATCGCCGTAATCGTCGTCATCATCATCCCCGCCATCATCGTCATCGTCGGCCAGCACCGCTTGGATGGCGAAGCCGGGAACCAATGATGCAAACAGCAGCGGCGCCGGAACCACACAAAATCCGGCAAGAGTCACCGCCAGAACGGTTCGATGCAAGGCGGTCAGAACCATGACGAGCTTCCTTCTTCCGGCAGGGCTATCAGTGCGGGCGGCGTGCCCAGGCGAATACCGACATTGATCATGCGCGCGGCGTCCTCTGCGGCATGAGTCAGCAGTTTGCGCGCATTTTCTATGGCCTCTTCGAGACTGCAAGGCCGGGTCAGAATAGACGCGAAGGCGTCTATTCCATGATCGAAATTGGCAATGGCGCCCTTCCCGATCGTGCCCGCCAGCGCAATCACCGGCAGGCCCGCCGCCTTGGCATGCAGGGCCACCTCGGCCGGCACCTTGCCAAAAGGGGTCTGCCCGTCCAGGCTTCCCTCTGCCGTAATCACCAGATCGGCCTGCGCCACCAGGCTATCGATTTCGAGATAGGTCATGACGATCTCATAGCGCGGGTGCAAGGCGCCGCCCAGTAGACCAAGCACCGCAGCCCCCAACCCGCCGGAAGCGCCCGCCCCAGGCGCAGTTCCGACATGCAACCCAGTGGCAGCCGTGATGGCGGTGGCATAGCGCTCAAGTGCGCTATCCAGCAATTCGACCTGGGCCGGGGTCGCGCCCTTCTGAGGCCCGAATACACGGGCAACGCCGCGCGGGCCGAGCAGCATATTGTGCCAATTGACCGCCGCATCGATCCGCACCCGGTCAAGCCGCCGATCGCGCCCGCTCATATCGATGCGTTGCAGTTGCGCCAGAGCCGCGCCGCCCCGGCCCAGGTCGGCCCCATCGGCATCGAGCAGCCGCACACCCAGCGCTTGGGCCATGCCGGCGCCGCCGTCATTAATGCCGCTGTCACCACAGCCGAGCAGGATGCGCTGGGCTCCGGCATCAAGGGCCCTGGCGATCAGCTCGCCTACGCCATAGCTGGTGGTAAGGCATGGATCACGCCGTTCGCGTGGCACCAACCGCAGTCCGGCGGCCGCTGCCATCTCGATAACGGCGGTGCGCGGGCCGCGCCCTCCCAGAAAGCCGAAGAAGGATTTCACCGGCTCTCCGACCGGACCGGTGACCGTGGCGGCATGCAAACTGCCCCCGGTTGCCGCCACCAAGGCCTGGGTAAAGCCTTCCCCGCCATCGACCATGGGCGCCTTGAGGATAATGGCATCGGGAATGGCGCGCAGCACGCCCGCGCCAATGCAATCGGCCACCTCGTTGGCCGAGAGGCTTTCCTTGAACCCCGAGGGGGCAATCAGAATAGTCATGGACATTGCATGTCTCCTTGGCAGCAATCAGAGGATGGGAAGGCCGAGCAGCGGCCAGACGAACAGCACCATTGCCACGAGCAATCCGACAAAGGCGGGCAACAAGGGAGCCGAGAGCAGCAGCAGGTCGCGCTGGGAAAATGGTGTCGGCTCAAGGCCGGCAAACATCATGATCGGCTTGGCCGAGACCATCAGCGTCTGGCAGAAGCCGCTGCCGATCGTGACGAGCATGACCAGGGCCGCCGGATCGAGTCCGAAGCCCGCCAATGGCAGTGCCACCGCCGGGATCAGCACGCTGGCACGGGCGGTGCGGGAGGCGATCAGCAGATGCGTGGCAGCCGCAATACTGGCCGCGAACAGCACCACCATCCAGGGCGCCGGCGCGCCGAATGTTGCGAACAGCTCCACCATGCCGGTCGCGACGAAATCTGCAGCGCCGGTGCTGAGCAGCGCCTCGCCCATCACCAAAGTAGCGGCAAGGAACAGCAGCAGGTTCCACTCCACTGCCTTGAGAGCCGTCTTCAGGGCGATGCCGGAGACCAACCGCGAGCCGACAACCAGCGCGGCGACCAGGGCGATCACTGCCATGTCGATGCCGTGTAGTCCGCTGGTGGCCCAGAGAGCTATGGTCAATGCAATCGTCGCGATGATCAGGCCTTGATTGCGAGCTGGCGCGCTTTGCGGATGCCAACCTGGGGCCACGGAGGCACGGCGATCGTCGGCGGAGAGGAACAGGAGCTGGATCAATCCGCAGGCCAATAAGCTTGTGAGCAGCCCGAATGGCGCGCCGAGCAGCGCCCAATAGGCAAAGTCCATTGGCTTACCGGTCAGCCGGGTGACAAAATCGGCGGCGATCAGGTGTGCGCCGGCGCCGATCATGGAGGCGCAGGCCGAGAGCAGAATGGTCGAAGCGAATAGCAGCGCCAGCGCGCGACTGACCGAAGCTCGACCGATTGCCGCGGAGAGGCCGAGAAAAACCGGCACCAGCATGGCGGCGCGGGCTGAGGTCGAGGGAATGACGAATGCCGTGGCCGCGATGGTGACGCAACTGGCCCAGAACACTCCCGATACTGAGGTGAATCGTTCCAGCGCGGCAAAGGCCAGGCGTTCGGTTATGCCGGTCTGCCGCAACACCCCGGCAATCACGAAGGCTGCGATCAGCAGCCAGATCAACTGGTTGCCCATGGCGGCAAACAGCACGTCTTCGCCCACTGCGCCGCCCAGGATCATGGCCAGGGCGCCGCTCAGCGCCACCGGCGTATCGGGCAGGTCCATCACCGTCCAGGCAATGAGGGTCGCCGCAAAGATTGCGAGGGCGGTACGGGCCGGCAAATTCGGCGCATCAAGCCCGACAATGAGCAGCGTCGTGACAAAAGCGATAAGAACCGCGCCAATCCCAAGACGTAGCGCTTTGCCCGATGTGGCGCGCGGCAGCGTGTCTGACCGGGTGGGAGTCGATGCTGCAGGCTGGGCTTCTATTGGGGTGAGGAGCGCGACGGCAGACATGATCGGAAAGACCTTTCGCTGACGCCCGAAACTGGGCTTGGCGAAAGGGATGACGGGCTGGCCTCGGCTTTATTCCAGCGGCGGGAGAGTTTTTTGACAGTTCGATGACAGCGGATGTCCCCACAATGCAAAAATCTCCGGATGGCTACGCCACCCGGAGATTTATCGGCGGCCACCTGGGACCTTCGTGCCGAACGCGACGCCCATCAATCGTCGTTATCGTCATCGGACGAGTTGGACGAGCTGTTGGAGCTCGAATTCGAAGAGCTGTTGGAGCTGGAGTTCGAGGAACTGTTCGAGCTGGAATTGGACGAGCTGTTATTGCTCGAATTGGAGGAGCTATTGTTGCTCGAGTTCGACGAGCTGTTCGAATTCGAATTGGATGAACTGTTGGAGCTCGAGCCGTCACGGGCGATCCAGCGGCCATTCTTGAAGTCCATCCAGCCGTCGTCATAGCGAACGCGGCTATCGGCAAGCAGCACTGTATCGGCCTGCGCCGGAGCGGCCTTGCCATTCATGGCCCTGGGTAGATCCGCAACCGCTGGCGCCGCCGCTGCGACAATGCTGGCCACGGCCAGCGTGGTAATCGTCATTATCTTGCTCATGGTCTGTCCTTTGCGTGTTCGGGCACCGAACTGGCGCCACGAAAGGACAAGACGGACGAGCCGGGCATTTATTCCCCTACCATCGCCGGAATTTTTATCCTGCCGCCGGAATAAATACCGCGCCGCCGCGTCTTCCAGGCAAGCACGCACGAGGTTTGCCATGTTTCATCGCCCCGACACCAGGATTGCCTTTCTCTGCCAGCCGGAAGATGAGGGCGTCATCGCTCCGCCGGTTCCGGCCAAGACCCATCTGCCCGAATGGTTCCGGCGATTGCCGGCGGTCGACAAGACCAAATATGGAGCATCCGACACCGGCCTTACGGTCAAGCGCTGCATGCCGTTTATCGACGCCATGACCACCGGCTTCATACTGCCCCTGGCCGCCACGGTTCGCCTCGATATTCGCGACAATGGACAAACGGTCACTGCCGGTTGGGACTTCGACCGCACCATGGTCAGTAATCACGGCGCTCACCAGGTGGAGGGGCATCCATCCAGCCCAACACCGCCCTGCAAGTTCCACAATTATTGGTCGATCCGCACACCCAAGGGCTGGAGCTGCCTTTTCGTGGCGCCGCTCAACCGGGCCAGCCCCATATTCGAGCCGGTCGCAGGCATTGTCGACACCGATACCTATACCGCCCCGATCCACTTCCCGTTCTTCGCCCGGGCCGTTGACGGGCTCTATGAGCTGGAAAAGGGCACCCCGCTGGTTCAGGTCATTCCCTTCAAACGGGACGCCACGGCGCTGACTGCCGACATACGGGCAGAGCGGCCCGCCGAGGCGCTGAGCCGCAGCAAGGTGTTTCGCAACACGCTGGCCATGACCGGCTGGTATCGCCGTTTCGCGCGCGCACCGCGATAAGAAACAAAAATCGATCGGGCGGGGAATAAGTTCGGCAATGGATCGTCTATGGTGGTGAGGACATCATGATTGCCACCATTGAAACCCAGCTTATCGACCTTTTGCCGCGCTTGCGGCGCTATGCAATTTCACTCAGCCGGATGGCCGATGTGGCCGACGAACTCGTGCAATCGGCCTGCGAACGGGCCCTTGCCGCCCATGAGAGCCAGTCCGAGACGCTACGCTTCGATGCCTGGATGTTCAGGATTGTGCGCAATCTCTGGTATGATCGCCTGCGGCGGCAACGCAGCCGCGGCGAGGAGATCGAGATCGGCTCGCGTGACGATCTGGTGGTCGTCGAAGGCGAGGCCATTCCCGAGCGCCGCATGCTTTTGGCCAAGGCGGCCGCGGCGATCGATCGCCTGCCTGAGGACCAGCGTGAACTGCTGCTTTTGATCTGTGTCGAGGATGTCAGCTATCGCGAGGCCGCCGAAATTCTCGAAATTCCACTGGGCACGGTGATGAGCCGGCTGGCTCGTGCCCGCAAGCGCGTGGCCGAGGATGTCGGCGTTGAATCGGGCCGGGTGCTGTGAGAACGAAGGGCATCATGAAAAACTACGACGATGAAACATTGATGGCTTTCGCGGACGGCCAGCTCGACGAGCCCGATTTCTCCGAGGTCGCCGCCGCCATCGAAGCCGACCCGGCTCTGGCCGAACGGCTGGAATTGCTGGTGCTGGGCAAGGATTTGACCAAAGCGGTCTATGCCCCGCTGATCGACAGGGCCGTACCCGCGCCCTTGACCCGGGCCGTCAAAACCGCAGTCGCAAATGCTGGCGGCACTCTGAATGTTCTGCCCTTTCGCAAGCGCGGCTTGGGCCGTAGCGAGATTGCCGGCCTAGCGATGGCCGCCTGTCTGGGCGCCATAGTCGCGGGCCCCGCTGGTTACTTGCTGAGCCAGGCACCCCGTGGCGATGGCCTGAACGTCGGTGCGCCACTCAGCACTGAGCTGGCGGCCCTTTTGGCTTCCCTCCCCTCGGGTGGTGAGCAAAGGACTGGCGATGGCACAATCATGCGGCCCATCGCAACCTTCAGGGACGCCTCGGGCGCGCTCTGCCGCGAGTTCGAACTGGACGCCACCTCTTCGACTGTCGCCATTGCCTGCCGGCCGGCGAGGGAATGGCGCGTGGCTTTCGCGCTCGACACGCCCGCAACGGCCGAAGGCTATGCCCCTGCCGCGGCACTGGACGCCCTCGACACCTACCTGCAATCCATCGGCGCCGGCGCCCCTTTTAGCCCTGAGGACGAGGCAGGAGCGCTGAGCGAGTGAGGTGACGGCGAATCCGCAGCGGAAAGCTTTCAGCTGATGAAGAAGGAGCTCACCGACTTCATCCGCGATGATCTCGGCTCTCGCCAACATCACTCCAGCGTTTTCATCGGCGTCGCGAATGCGCCGCGCGCGAAAGCTGCCAGTCCGCTCAAAGAGCTGCGCAGCCCCGACCGGGTGCGGGCCTTCCGCACATGGCTAGTGGTTGCCAACTTGGAAAGAGGGCGCGAATTTCAGCTCTCCTTTTGGGGCAGGACCCACAAAAAGCACACGTTGAACGATGCTGGCTGGGAGGTCGCCATGGGTCAACAAGCCGTCACTTTCGAAGCCATACCGGCTATAGATTGCGGGATTTCCTATCAACGCACAGCCCGAAGCGCCCCGCTGCCTTAGAATTCCCAATCCTGACTGGACCAATGCTCGTCCGATGCCTGCACGTTGGACCGCGGGATCGACGGCGATAGGTCCAAGGCCAAACCATCCATTGTGCAGATCGTTGATGGTGACAGGGGAGAAAGCCACGTGCCCGACGACTTCGCCCTCCTCGACCAAAGCCACGAGAGACAGAGATAGTTCTCCCGACCGCCGTAGCGCTCGAAGAATAGGTGCTTCCGATCCGTCGCTGAACGACATTGGGGCAAACGCCTTCACCGTCAAATCATGGATGGCTTGTTCGTCGGCTGGACGTTCGGCCCGGATTGTCGAATAGCTCAATTACTTGCTCCGTCTTGTCCGGGCTATGTGACCACCTGGCAGCCGCCCCGTCCAAAGGGCCGTTGCGGGGCATGGGCGTCAGCGCCCAGACGCTGCGCGACACCCCTATCACAGGATACAGCCCGCCGTTCCTCATGGAAAAGCGCGAACTTGGCACTCGACGAGCCGGGCGGCGGTAGTGATCTGCCGCTCGGCCATACCTCCAAAGTTATGGCAGCTTAGTTGAAACCATCATCCGGGAACTGAGTTTTGCCCTTCCAACGGGAGAATCCTAAAATGGCAAAACACGAACGTGACCGCGTGGCGGTCGGCGAACAGAGCTCCAAGGGCGACCATGGTGGAAACCGCGGCCGGAAGGATGGCGATCGAGAATGGAGCGACTCCAAGGCGGGCAAGGATCCTCACAGAGGCGGTCGATCTGCGCCATCGGCCGAGGAGGCTCGCAAGCAGCATTGAGTGTGCTGCTTCGTAAACTCGGATATATCGGCTTTGTGTCGTCGCTTCATTATCGCGATACCGAACCGGGCGACATGAGATCGAGATCGACAAGCGCAATGCCGAGCTCCGGGCGCTTGCGGCGGCGCAGGTTGCGCGGGGTTTCCACGAGCGTGATTTCAAGCGTTGGCTTGACGATGCCTGCCAGCAGATGGCCGCCCCGGGTTGAGCCGTCGCTGAGGCCGACAACGGCATGCAGGTGCACGCTGGGTTTGCCACTGTCATCTTCGGCTATGTCGCCAAGGACGCTGAGCACCTCGCATTGCGTATCGACAGCAATAGGCCGGTAATCCTTGGTCTTAAAGTCGAACCAGCCGAGGACTGCCCGCTCGAAAGCGCCGATTGCCGTAACCGAGGCGCCGCCAATGTGGTTCTCGGCGGCGAAGGTCGTGATTGCCGCCAGCGCCTCTTCGCCGGGCTCCAGCACAAGCACGAAGATATTGGTGCCGCTGGCATCGGCCATTAACCTGGATTTCATCGACCGGTCTCCTCGATTGGACGCAATCAATTGCATGGGGCGGCACACCTTGGCATGCGGTCAACGCTCGTAGGTGCCGATCAGCTCGGCCTCTTCGATCAGATGTTCTTCGGCTTGGCGCCAAATCTCCTCTACGCCCATGCCGGCCGGAACCTGGATGGTCGGGACGGACAAGGCGCCCAGACGAAAATGATAGTGATGTACGCCATGGCCTTTGGGCGGCTCGGGTCCATCATAGCTGGCATTGCCGAAATCGTTCTTGCCAAAGCGGATCGCCCGGTCGGGACCGGTATCGACGCTTTGGGGAAGCCCGTCCCGATCGGCGGGGATATTGTAGGTCGCCCAATGGCGGAAAATCCCGCTGGGCGCATCGGGATCCTCGACGATCAGGATGAAGCTCCTGGTTTGCTCCGGCGCGCCGGTCCATTGCAGCGGCGGCGACAGGTTTTCGCCATCTCGTGTGTATTTGACGGGAATGGGCTGGCCTTCGGCGAAGGCGGGACTGTTGAGGGTGAGCGGCATGGCGTGCTCTCCGGTATTTTCAGGGGATCTGGTTTGGAATGGATGGGCGGCACCCAAAGTTCCGCCCGTCCTGGCAAACCAACCAATCCTGTAGCAACACCGATCGAAGGAGCGGCACGCAAGCGCCGCTCCTGATGTTTCAGCTGGTGCGGACCTCCCAGCAGATCAACTGGCCGTCTTCGGCATCATGACGCTCGCCACAGCGGGCGAAGCCATTGCGTTCAAGCACCCGCTGCGAGGCCAGGTTGCCGATCGCCGTTTCGGCGGTCACCAGGTTGACGCGCGGATCGTGCCGGGCCCAGTGCAGGATCTCGCCAATGGCCCGGCCAGCGATGCCGCGGCCCTGCCGCGTCGGGGCCACACCATAGCCAATGTTAAGCTCGCCCTGTTCAGGCGCACGAACGAGCGAACAAAGGCCAACAATCTCGGACGCTTCGACGAGCATCCAGGCGGCCGGTTCGAAACCGGTACGAATTGTCGCCGCCAGACCCGCCAGCATGGCCAGAATCTCCGGCGGGGCGAGTTCGCTGTCGTTTACGAGAAAAAGATTCCGGGGCGCCTTCCCGGCAAGCAGCGCGGCAAAGTCGGTAGCAGTTGCTTCAATAATCACTTTTGTCATCTCAGTTAGGCGCAGGCTTGACCTGCGCAGAAAACCGAGCGGTAGGACTGATCAGGCCGGATCAGTTCCGGCGCGATCTCTTCGCCCTACCGCCATTTAAGGCGAAATCGGGGAAGGTGATCAAAGGCATTCTCCTTGTGCTGCCGCGTCCTTCTATCGATCCGGCGCCGCCTCCGCAACCGGGCAAGAGCGCCAGGGACATCCTGCCAAAGCTCCAGCAAAAAAGAGCGCGATAACAAGGCATACCAATGGTCGTCATGATCGTGACGTGGGCATGTGTGTCTCCCATTCAAGTGGAAAATCCAGGTTCGCCTTGAACCGATCTCAAAATTGAATGCAGGTTAATTGCATCCAGCGTTCTCGCCACACCTAACCTCGCCCGTTGGGCCGAAGTGACGCGTCACGGCGTTCCCGCAAAACAGAATAAGAGATGCCACCTACGGCGTCGGCGGGGTTCGCTATTATGCGGCGCTCCAAGCCGCAGGTCGCAACCCATCACGGTTGATGCAGCGCATCTGAGGAACTCAGTTCTGCGAGTCTGGACTTCGCAAGGGTGACCTCATGCGGGTCTGCGTCTGCGTGTTTGACGAGCGCCGCTTGCAAAACCTTGGCGGCGGTAACGTCATCATTCTTGTAGTCGCTCAACACTTCGGCGGCCCGCAGCGCCTTGCCGAGCGGAGATAGCCCGTTCTGAAGTCGCTTCGTCTCTTCGTGTGGGTCTTTTTCTCCACGGCGAATGTAGAGAACAGAGTTTCCTGCGGGATCTACGACAGTGAAGCGCGTCTGACCGGGCCTCATCCGTGTGATGCGCGGAAGGCCCCGCGCAGGCACCTTGCCGAGCAAGGCCCGAATGGCCTGACTGAAATGTGCGTGAAGTTGCTCCACCTCTGGCACGATCAACAGACACATGCCGTAGGCCCTCGCCGCGTCATGCGCCGCCAGTCCAAAGAAGTGCACGTCGCTCCCTCGCCAGTGCGTGGCTGCATAGGGGTTGGGGCGCTCTTGCCGCTGGATCACTTCGAAGCCAAGCTTCTGGTAGAACGGTAGCACGTCATCGAGTGCCCGGCACGGCAGCAGGGGAATCGCGTTGACGGTCATGACTTGGTATCCATTGCTTTGCGGGTATCTCTCATCGCGGTCAGCGCCGTCATCAATGTCTGTTCACCCAAGTGGCTGGCGATCTGGTTTGCCCACGCAGCGTGGCGTCGTTCCACCACTTGCAGCGCCTCGCGGCCCTTCGTGGTAATGGAGACCAACTTTGCCCGCTTGTGATGCGGATTTGGTGCCCACTCCACAAAACCTTCTCTTTCGAGTGTATCAGCGGTCTGCTGCGCGGCCTGACGAGAGAGCCCCATGCTTCTCGCGAGGTGCGCGACGGGCGCGGCGCCGTGGTCTACCACGCCAAGAATCTGCCAGCGCGCGCTACTCAACCCCGCAGGCTCGGCCAGTGCATCGCCTGCCGCTATCGCGAGTCCATTGAGTCGAAAGATCTCGACGACCAACTCGCTAAAGATATTCCCAAGGGAGGTCAGCTTCATAATGACAAGTATCTGTCATTATGACAAGACATTGTCAATGTATTCGAACTCCGCGGATTTGCCTTGGCATCACGCGGTTGCCACAGTCTTCGATCCGATTGCGGGGCGCATGCAGGTCCATTGATACGTACAGCGAGGTCACTGGTCTGTTCGGCCCACCTAACGTAGCCGTTTCGCCGGCAGTGCTGTAATCCATTCCCTGCGCCACTGCGGTCTCAGCGACGTACCCTCGAGGGGTCGCCACACTAATTGGTCCACTCCACTGCCGTCCACAGTGAGTGTCGAGCCAACAGAACCACGACACGATGGCTCTCCAGCGCTTACATCGCAGACATCCGACTACGCCATTGAGCTTGCTCAATGGCAGCTTTCGGGAAATTAAATAGCGGAACGAATGATCGAAAGGGGTGCGGTAGCTGTCATTCCAGACCGCATATTATACGAATCCGGGGCCGATCTGAACAAAGTGGACCAGCCAGGCTGCGCCGATATTCGATTTGGGCCAGTCTGGCCAGGTCCGCAGTGCGGCTGGCACAACGGATCTCAACCTGGTCCAGCAGGTCATCATGCAGCTTACGGTAGCCGTAGGCCTTGCCGCTCTGCTTCCAGGCGTCATCGATCAACTGCCGGAATGTGTTGGCCAGAGTGTACGTTCTAACGCACTCATTCTGCCATGCGTGCGAGAACCCTTGCCTGGGCCGCCTGCATCAATCCCTGATACCGGCCTTCCTTGCCGGGGTACCAAGGCATCCGACCTATGTCCGCAAAACCGGGAATTGTCTCCATATGCTGCACCATGCGCTGGCGCATGGCCTCGTCCGGGAGGGGGCCGTACATGGCCTGGACGTTGTCCTCGGCATGGGCTGGGTTCGAGGTGCCGCACAGCACGGTGGTGACCGCCGGATGCCCCATAACCCACTTGAGAAAGAACTGTACCCAGGTCGCGGCTTCAAACTCGCGAGCGAAATCGGGCAGCGGCTGGCCTTCAACAACCCTCATCAGGCGAGCCTTCTCTAGTGGAAGATTTATGAACACGCCGACGCCGCGATCAGCAGCGGCCGGCAGCAAGCGATCTTCGGCTCCGCGGTTGAAGATCGAATAGTTGGTCTGGATGAAATCGACGGCGTCAGTCTCCACCAACTGTGCGAGTTGATCATGCGCCCCGTTTTCATGGTGGGTCGCGCCAACATAGCGGATGCGTCCCTCCCGCTTCCATGCCTGCATTAGCGGCAGCACAGCTCCGGCATTGACGAGGGCATGGCACTGCATCAGGTCGATCGTGTCACGCCAAACGCGCAACCTAGACTGTTCGAGGCTCCTCTCGGCATGGCTTTCATCACCGGCATATTCGCCGGTCGACCAAATCTTGTTGGCGACGAATATCTCCGATGCCTCCGGTGTGCCGGCGAGGAAAGCACCGACAGACAATTCCGCCGATCCGTAGAGAGGCGACGTGTCGACAACCCTGCCGCCGCCAGCCACGTAGCGCTGGAACACCTCCTGCAGATTGCTGCGGTCGTCACCGGGTAGCGCATCGAAGGTTAGAAAGGTGCCAAGACCGAGTGTCGTGAGGGTCTGCTCGGTCCTCGGAATGAGGCGCGTCCGCGCCACGGGCGTTGTGCTCGTCGCTTCCGCTTCAGACTGAGCGTGGGCAGGTGTTGCTGCGGAAATGAGTGGTGCCGCGGCTAGAACCGCCGCCCCCGCGCCCAAGGCACCGAGGAAGCCGCGCCGGCCGACACCAGATTCCTTTTGTTCACTCATGATCTTCTCCTTGTTGCATCGGCACCGTGCTCGGGAACTTCGGATCGAAGGCCCCTCGCCTTCCCCCGAAAAATTGCGTGACCGTATCGCCCGTCATCCTCTGGAGTGACGGTCGGTTCGATCTCGACAGACCCGGTTCCGCGTTGGATAATGAAGTGTGGCACGAACCACCACGCTCAGTGTTGTCAGTGACAACATCTCACAAACCAACTGTCTTGTCGAGAGCTTTTCCCTACGGCGTGCCAACCGTTCGCGCTGTCCTCAGACCTGAAGCAATACCAATGACCACCGAGCCCTATCATCATGGAAATCTCCGACAGGCGTTGCTGGACGCGGCCGAGTGCTTGCTGGCGGACAAAGGACTCGACGAAGTCAGCACCCGTGCCGTGGCCAAAGCGGTCGGCGTCTCCCACAACGCGCCCTACCGCCACTTCCCGAACCGCGATGCGTTGCTTGCCGGCCTTGCCCAACAGGGGTTCGAGCGGCTGATCGCAGCATTCCAATCTGCTCTCGTGGGAATTTCCGATCCAAAGAGCAGGTTAATGGCTGTGTCGCACGCCTACATGGCATTCGCGGCTCAGCATCGCTCTATCTATCTGCTCATGTTCAGCCAGGTCATGAACAGGCTCGCATTCCCCGGACTGGACGCCGCGGCCCAGGGGGCATTGAAATGCGTCTGCGAGATCGTTGAGGAAATCCGGGGGCCGGAAGATGCAGAACTGCACGCAAAAGGCGCATGGGCAATGGTACACGGGATCGCAATTCTCATGATCGAGGAGCGACTAATGCAGGATACTCAATATTCCGACACACTCCTCAATTTGGCATTGGACAACTACATTAGGGGCATGACCACGGGGTCATGAGCAAAGCCATAAGTCCTAAGGTGATGGTGCTGCGATCCGATCACGCCAAGGCGTGAAGAGGCGTCCGATATCCTTCCTGTACAAAATCGCACGATCGACGAACGCGACGACCGTGCGACCTGCCCATTGAATCTCTCCCGATGTGGATTGGATTGTATTCGACCTAGAGCGCCATAGTGCTTATTGGCTGCAACACCGCTTCTTCCAGTGCCGACATCCGGATCGGATCGGCGATGGCGTATGCGGGGTCGGCGATCATGTCCACGAAGGTTGAGCGATTGGGATAGCGCACCAGCGCCACCGCATCCCAGGATTGACCGGGTTCGGCGCAGAGCGCGGTCGCACCATCGCCGGCGAAAATGATTTCCGCTCTATACCGGGCGACGATTGGACCGGCCATCGCGAGGTAGTCCAAGTAGCGCTGCCTGCCGCCGTCGGCCTTGAACCGTAGCAGGTTGAGCATGATGATGGGCTGGTCGTCATCTTCGGCTAGAAAACGCTCTATATCGGTAGGGGCAACTGTGATCATCGTCATGCTCCGGTCGTTGGCCAAAGGCCTCGTGAAATCCGCAGCAAATTATGCGATGTTACCTGAACTCTCCATAATGCCACCGCCGGAATAGTTTATCGACCGTACAAAATGGATCCTTTTCTTGATTTCATCCGGCTGCTGCGTCCTCGGGCTGCCCTACTAGGCCGGGGTTTGGACGCGGCAGGAGATTGGGGACTGAGTTTTCCGTCGCTGGGAGACCTTCTCTTTGTGTGGATAGAGGACGGCACATGCCAACTGACACGACCCGGCTACCCTCCCGTGAGGCTGGAAAAGGGAGACTTTGCGCTGGTGCGGACTTTGGTGCCCTTTACGCTGACTTCAAATCCTAACGTCGTGCCAGTCGACAGCGTCGCGGCCGTTGCAGCAAATCAGGGCAACCGCTTGATGCTGGGCTCCGGCCAAGACAGGACGATCTCGCTTCACATGGGCAAATTCCTTTTCTCGGCCGCGAATAAGGACCTGCTGACAGCGCTTCTGCCGCCCATTATTCAGATTCCGTCTCGTTCTCAGAAACTCCATCGGGTTCACAGCCTCCTTTCACTGATGGATGCCGAAGGTCGTGACCCCGGCCCGGCCAGCGAATTCATCCTCGTTCGTCTTGCCGAACTGGCGCTCGTCGAGATCCTTCGGATGCCCGCATCGGATTTCTCCGAACAGGGTGTCGACTCCGCCAGGCGCGGGCTGCTGTCTGGCCTTGGCGATCCGGTGACGATGAAAGCACTGCGTGCCATGCACGCGGATGTCGGGCACGAGTGGACGGTAGAATCCCTGGCACGGCTTTGTGGTGTCTCGCGTTCGACCTTCGCCACGCGCTTTCATGCCGTCGTCGGGGTCAGTCCGATCTCTTACCTTTTGCAGTGGCGGATAGCGCTTGCCAAAGAGGCGCTCGGGTCTGGAACGGCAAAAATAGAGGAGGTTGCCTTTTCCATTGGCTATAAGTCTGGAAGTGCGTTCAGCACCGCCTTCACCCGTGCTGTCGGCTGCTCGCCGAGGCAGTTCGCTGAAAGCTCGTCCCGCCGCATAAGGGAGGAGCCTTAATCCCTAGGTTTGATATACCTGCGTCACGAGAGGGATCAGTTCTTGCCCTGCAATCTTTAATCGATTTTGCCGGTGATATTGTCCCAGCCGGAAATCGCAATTGCCGCCATAGCATGGAGTTCGGCCCGTTCCGCTCCATCGCGGGCGCGGATCGCCATACCGCCCTGGACGGTTTGCATAAACCTCGCGAGTTTGGTCGTGTCCGCTGCAATCTCAAGGTCACCATCGCTCTTAGCTCTGTCAAAACGCGCCTTGAGGCGTTCGAAACCGCCTGAACGTGTTGCTCGCATGAGGTCGCTCAATTCGGAATGTCCTTCGCTGCCCACAGTGGCGAGTGCCGCCATGCACCCCCGCGGCAGATCGCGGTCCCCACCGGTCATGGCGATTGCGGAATCCTGAAGAAATGCCAGCGCTGCCTCTTTCGCGGTCGGGGCCTCCCTGAAGCGGTTCCAAACCAAGCCCTCCCAACTCGTGGAATAGTATTGCAGCGCTTCCGCGTAGAGCTCATCTTTTGAGCCGAAGGCCGCATATAAGCTCTTGGTTCCGATCCCCATCGCGTCCGTCAGGTCGGCAATCGATGTCGCCTCGTATCCTCTGATCCAAAACAGCCGGGTCGCGGCGGCAAGCGCAGTTTGGCGATCGAATTCCCGCGGCCGACCGCGTGAGGGACGACTGGGCAATGAACTGGAAAGGGGCATGAGAAAACTATTTGCCATCGATCACTGCATAAATTAGCTGGCGGCAATTTGCAACTGCTTCCCCTTGCCAATGCATCGATCACTGCACGAGGACAAAGACTGCGAGCTTGCTAGTGCCGACCCGGCCGCCATCCGTCGCGCTGTCAGCGATACGGGCACTTTGGCACTTCACTTTCAAGCCAACAGTGCGGGCATCGGAGCCGCGGCGATGCCGATTTCAACGCCCGAAACGGTCCCTATTTGCAATTTATGCAACGATCACTGCATATTTAAGTTGACAGCTTGCAACTGCCGCTCCTACACAATTATGCATCGTTCACTGCATAATTCACACAGCCCCGGCAGGAACGGATTTAGCACTGATGAGGCCTGCTCGATGAACAGTTGAGGCCTCGAAATCGTAATTAATAGGAGACGTTCATGACAAACCCTGACCTCGAAGCTTTCTACGGTCGCTACATCTCAGCGCTCAATGCCCGCGATTTCGCAACCGTCGCGACATTGATCTCCGACGAAGTGCAAGTAAACGGGACGTCCTACAAGCGCGAGGAAGTGGTCACTTCCCTCAAAGGCATGGCTGATGCGGTACCCGACTTTCACTGGACCGTGCAGGATCTGTTCACTGATGAGCACCGCGTCGCCGCTCGTCTGCACGACACGGGCAAGCCGGTAATGCCGTTCCTAGGGCATCAGCCGACAGGTGCCGCGTTCAGCATTATCGAGTACGGTTCGTACAGGGTTGAAAACGGCCGCTTCGTAGACATGTGGTTCCTGATTGATGCTGCAACGGTCGGCCAGCAACTGCGTAGCGCAGCGTAGCCCGCTTAAAATCCGCAGAGAATATACGTAGCCACTAGGTTGCGGAAGTATCGGCACATAACGTACCTGCCGTGTGCTTCCGTCAATGTTATTAGAGCGCTACAGATCAAGTTGAAACTGGCCGCACGGTGATGCCGATGCGGCCATCGCCTCAGATATAATAGCCGTGTACTAAAGGAGTACCGGAGATCGTTCCGCGCTAACGCAATCTCTGGGACCGCACGACTATCCTTTGTTCAAGGCGGGCGCCAGAACTCGTCGGCATACAAGCATGATCGCGTCTGCGCGCCGATCTGGTTCATTCGTTTTAAGGGCAATGCCATAGGCGGACGAGATGATGATGTGGCTCAGTAGCTGCGCGTCGTTCGCCCCGGCTTGATCGAGCGCTTCGGTGATCAACCGCTCAGTAAGATGTTCTCGTTCGCGCAATTGCAGGCCGGCTCGACGATGTTCGCTCATGAGTTCTGTGGCATAGGGCGAGCCAGCAAGCGCATTGGCCAACACGTTGAACTGGCTTCCAAGCGCGCGCCCGATGCGCTCCGGTAAATCGCCCCCGCTGGCCATGCTGACCTCGAATGCCGCATTGAGTTCGTCCACTAAAGTGTCAACCACGGCGGCAAAGACAGCGTCCTTGTCCTGGAAGTAGGCGTAGAGCGTAGCCTTGGCCACCTCCGCTTCGCGCGCCAGAGCCTCCATTGTCGTTCCACGAAGGCCACGGCGCAGGATGAGCATGCGCGATGTATCAACGATGTGCCGCCGTCTGTTCTCACTTTTGTCAGCCATGACACCCTTTCCAATTCAGGCGCTATTGAACTATCTATACGAAATTCGTATGTTTCGTTCAGTTCACCTGGAGACTAATTTACATGGATCGTGTTCTCGTAACAGGCATTTCCGGCTTCCTCGGTGGCCACGTCGCGTTGCAACTGCTGAACTCTGGCTATTTCGTCCGTGGAAGCGTGCGCAACCTGTCAAAGGCCACGAAAGTGCGGGACACCCTCGCAAGGGCTGGATCAGATGTTTCGCGTCTCGAAGTGGTTGAGCTCGATCTTCTCAGCGACGCGGGATGGGACGCGGCGATGAAAGGCGTCCGCTATCTTCAGCATACCGCGTCTCCGTTCTCGCTCGAAACACCAAAGGACCCACAGGACCTTATCCGGCCCGCGGTCGGAGGCACAGAGCGGGCGCTAAACTCTGCTCTCGCTGCTGATGTCGAGCGTATAGTGCTGACCTCTTCCACCGCAGCCATCACATACGGCCATCCGCAGAACCGCCGCCGGTTCTCGTCAGACGATTGGACACAGCTCGAGGGCGGACAGGTGCCCGCCTACCAACAGTCCAAAGCCCTCGCAGAACGCCGTGCCTGGGCGATAATGGATGCTGCCGGACGCCATGGCGACCTAGCTGTCATCAATCCAAGCGGCATATTTGGACCGCTGCTCGACGAGGACCCAGGCACCTCGGCTCAATTGGTGAGCATGTTATTGGGTGGTCGCATGCCCGTGCTGCCCCGCCTTGGTATAAACCCCATTGACGTGCGTGACGTAGCCGAAGCTCATCTGCGAGCCATGACAGCATCCGAGGCGGGGGGAAGGCGTCACCCGATGGCAGTCAACGGATACTATTTAGCTGATGCGGCACGCATTCTTC
Source organism: Devosia sp. ZW T5_3 (assembly GCF_044987315.1). Lineage (NCBI taxonomy): Bacteria > Pseudomonadati > Pseudomonadota > Alphaproteobacteria > Hyphomicrobiales > Devosiaceae > Devosia > Devosia sp. ZW T5_3. The sequence continues at coordinate 221,207 of NZ_JBJDRE010000001.1, read as the reverse complement.
GACAGCACTATTCGAGCCGCCGCGTACCGACGGCTCTGATACCCGATTGGTTGGTCAGGTTGGCAGCCATCGCAGTGCCGATGATGCGGCCGATCGTCGATGAATTGGGTGAGGCCAAAATGGTCGACACATCTGCAGCGCTTTCGCTTCTCAACCGGCCATTTGTCACCGCTGACGATGCCATTCTCGCCACCGCCGAAAGCCTTATCGCAAATGGCATAGTGTAGCGTGCCAGGCCAACAACACTGGTCAATGTCCGAAATGGGGTCGGCCCGTCGCCAACAAAGGGCCTATCGCGCCGCTGCTAAAGCCCAGGCGCCGCTGCTTATTGAGCATAGCGCAATGCGCGCCGTCGACACGTGGTGCGATGACGTGCCTCCCGACGAAACGACTGACTTCCAGCGAGCGGTTTCCACCCAGCAGGACGCAGCCATGGCAGCAAGTGCGCGACGCCGCCTGGAAAATCCTGATGGAAGACCCCGCATTGCTCCCGACCCAAAAATTTGGGACGCCTATGGGCGGCTTCGAGCCGGTCGTTGACCTGTAGCAGCACAGCCGCACCAGCTCGGCCTGCCTTCTGGGCCGAAACCTGCTTGTGAAGGATCTTTTTATGCCTGCGAGACCAGCGCTATCAGACCCGCTGACGAGCTGGACTAGTTTGCTAGGCCACGTGGACAAAGGTTGACCTGATAATTCTGGGCTGACTTTAAGGCGATCTACCGGATCAATCTTGGCGTCGAGGCGGCCGTGACCTTGGCCGACTATGTACCGCAGCCGCCCGTGGAAGGTCAGCCTGCACCGACCTGAACGCGATCGATGATCGCGTAATAGGCGTCGAAATCGAGCCATTCGATGCCCGAAACCACTTTGCCGCCCTGCATGTGCATAATGTAGGAATATTCATTGTTGTAAGGCTTGCCATCGAGCGCGGTGGTTGACGTCTTGATGTGCGCTAGCACGGTGTCGCCATCTGCCCACACGCCGCACGTCGTGGGCTTGAGTGGTGCGGCAAAGCGCGAGAAGAGCGCATTCTCCGCCTTGTCGAAAAGCTCCTTCAACCCATGATAGGTGCCCGCAACCGGGCCATGCCCCGCCAGCGTCCACACGACATCCTCGGCGAAGATGGCCTCGAAAAACTTGGAGAAATCGCCGGACGCGTCGGCCAACGCCTCGGTTACGATGCGGTGGTTATTCTGCTCAATAGGGGTGTAGGTCATGAACGTTTCTCATTTGATGCGATTGATAAAATGACCGGCCTTTCAGGTAGACCGATCGTTCCAGAAACATATAGCTATACCAATCGTTCCATAATTGATAGGTGAAATAGCTAGATAATGGGAAAAGGCAAATGACCACATCATCCGCCAGTGCCGCCCCACCCAGTCCGCCGGGTCGCCCCCGTCAGTTCGACAGAGATGCGGCGCTGGCTGCGGCGATGCGCGTGTTCTGGCGGCACGGCTATGCCGGCGCGAGCATCGGTACGCTGATCGCCGCGATGGGGATCAGCCGCGCTACGCTCTACGCCTCATTTGGCGACAAGGAGACGCTGTTCAGAAAGGTCATGGACCTCTACGAACGCGAGAAGACTGCCTACATGCTCGAAGCCCTCGATCAGCCGACCGCGCGCGGCGTAGCGGAGAGCTTGCTCCTTGGCACGATCTGGCTCCAAACCGACACTGCCAACCCCAAGGGCAGCATGGGCATCGTCCATTCGTTGAGCCACGCGCCCGGTGATGAGGACGTGCGCCGCTTCGTTACCGAGCGCGGCGACTTCTGGCGCGCTAAGCTGATCGCGCGGATCGAGCTGGCGGCGCGCGAAGGCGATGTGCCCACATCGCTTGATGCGCGCAGTCTCGCGCTCACGCTCAAAGCGGCCACTGACGGGCTGCTGGTTGCAGCCGGCAGCGGTGCAACCGAGCAGGAGCTACGCGGCATCGTCGCGACCTTCCTGGCGATGTGGCCGGGCCGCTAGCGCGGATAGGAGCGGCAACATTAGGTGTTTCATTGGAAAATGAATGGCCGAATGAGGTCGTTTGCAGATAGGCAGCATCGGGGTGGGAAGGCAACTGCCCGCTTTGGGGGTCGGTTAGTCTTAAAGCGGACAAAGGGCCGAAGGTGCGTGATCGAGGCCTGCCTCAGGGCCTTGGCTCAGGCACCGTGAGGTCCAGCACGATTGCCGGACCGGTCGAAGGGCATAAACACCCCGACAGTCCCCATCATCACGCGGCGACGCGCCACGGCCTCGGTGTCATTGTAGCGATCGATGGCCCATGACAAAGCGAGCACAAGTTCGAAGACTTCTTCGGCCGTAATAGCGACGACCGCCTGGCCGCAGGCCTGAGCAGCCTGCAACAGGCGCTCTGTCTCCTTGATCATTGGTCGGTTTGAGTCGTTCAACGACGCCGAAGGATCGGCATGGGCTGAGGCCAGGCAATATGGCAGATCGTGCCAGATGTGCAGCCGCCACGCCAGCCCAACCAGCCATTCTGCCAGTGCAGGCCCGGGATCGAGCGCAACAGAGAGCCCTTGTCCATAGGCGAGCGCATCTTCGAAGCTCGACCGGATAACCGCAGCGAGCAGGTCTTCACGGGTCGGAAAGTTGCGATAGAGCGTCGCGTTGCCAACCCCGGCGAGCACGGCAATGCCGTCCAAAGACGCCATTACCCCTTCGACCTCAAAAGTTCGGCGCGCCGCATCCAGAATTGCCTCACGATTTCGCAAAGCATCGCTCCGCACCCGGCGGATCTTGGCTGTGGTGCCAGCAGGTTCCTGCTTGGACAGCAAATGCGTCATCGCATCCTCCTTGCATAAGTGGGGTCACTCCCCATATTGAACGTTGCGGGGGCAGTCCCCACTTACATAGAGAGTTCAAATGGAAAAGTCACTCGAAGGCCGGACGGTGCTGATCACCGGCTCCAATGGCGGCCTCGGAGAACAGTTTGTGAATCAGGCGCTGGAGCGCGGTGCGCGCAAGGTCTATGCGGCGGCGCGTACGCCTCGCCAATGGGACGACACACGGATTCAGGCGCTCGCGCTCGACATCACCGATGCCCAGGCTGTTGCCGATGCTGCGACACTAGCATCCGATGTCGACCTGCTGGTTAACAACGCGGCCATTGCCCCCGCCGGTGACTCCATGTCCGGTCCCGAGGAAGAGCTGCGGCGGATTTTCGAGACCAATTTCTTTGGCACGCTGCGCGTTGCCAACGCCTTTGCCCCGGTGCTGGCAACACATGGCGGCGGCACGATTCTTAATATCCTTTCGGCAGCGGCGTGGCTTGGTCTGTCGACCGGATACTCGGTTTCCAAGGCCGCGATGTGGGCGGCGACCAATGGCTTGCGGTTCCAGTTACAGGCCCAGAAGACGCAGGTCATCGGGCTGTTGGTCGGCATGATCGACACACCGATGTCTACCCGATGGGATGTTCCAAAGGTGAGTGCCGCCAGCGTTGTCGCACAGGCCTATGACGGCGTTTCCGACGGCGCGATGGAAATCCTGGCCGATGAACCGACGCGGGGCCTCAAGTCTATGCTGAGCATGAAAGGCGAAGAACTTTATCCCATGCTGCACGACCAACTGGCCTCGTTCAAACCCTGACCGTCGCGCCAGTCCGGCTGAGGGCAGGAATAGAGCCGCTTCCGGCCTTGATCAGGCCGGAAGTTCAAAATCAAGCGGATGGCAGCTTTTGAGACTGCGATCCTGGAGCCCAAATGTCCATAATGGGGCCGGTAGCCGCCCGGCGACTATGGGGTGGGTTTCTGCCTGTCTGCTATCAGCATATGTTCTGTAGAAGCGGAGGTCTCGCGCACATATAGAGGCCTTCCTGGAATTGATCGCGTTACCGTCGATCACTACGCGGGGTGCGACCCATCGTACGTTTGAAGGCGTGGGCGAAGGCGCTCTGTGAGGTATAGCCAACGTCCGCGGCAACCTCGGAAACTGCCTGACCCCTGGCAAGTTTTCGCTGTGCTAACAGCATCCGCCAGTGTGTCAGATAGTCTAGCGGAGGCCGACCAACTCGCTGGGAGAAGCGAAGCGTAAGGGCCGAGCGGGAGATGCCGATCTCTCGTGCCAGAATTGGAACGGTCCAGCGGCGAGCCACCTCGCCGTGCATGAGCTCGATAGCTCTGGCGATGCGCGGGTCTGCGAGTGCCGCGATCCAGCCGACACTGTCTGCGCGGCCGACTGCAACATAGGCTCTGACAGCTTCTACAACGAGGATATCCGCGAGCTTTTCAGCAATCAAGGAGCCTCCGACCCGCCCGGAGTGCACTTCGTCCTGCAGGGATGTCAATGTCCTAGCGACGGCTTCGGCACCGGGCGACAATCGGTCGATGCGCAAAAACCGAGGTAACGCATCCAGGACAAACGACGCGCATCCCTCCGCGAACCCGCTACCACCGCCTATTAGAACCGTGTCGCAGCCGCCACCGAGGCGAACGGTGTCTTGCCCAGGCAAAGAGTAAAGATCCATTCCATCGGCAGGCTCAAGGTTGGGATCGCTTGCTACCGTGTAGTGCGCATTGCTGAGCAGGACAACATCGCCTTCTGCTAGCGGCTCTGGCACATGGTCCGGAAGCATTAGCCAACATCCGCCGCGCACAATCGCGACGAACTTTAGCCGAGCGCGGCCATCAAAGGAGAGCGCCCAGTCGCCACTTGCTTCAAGGGCAGTTCCGCGAACGCTCCGCGTGCCAAGAACGGCTAGGACTTCGGAAAAGAGATCGTACATGCAATTTGGCCAATCGCGACAAAAATACGGTCAAATAAGTATAGATGATCCAGAATGGTCAGCATAGCTAAGTTTGATTATGCAACTCGACCTCGGAAACATCATGACCATTCAAAACAAGATCATCGCTATCACTGGCGCCGGACGCGGCATCGGGCGAGCCACCGCTCTTCACTTGGCTGCACGAGGAGCACGTCTCGTGCTAGGCGCAAGAAGCGAAACGGAGCTTGAAGCCGTTGCCGATGAAATCGAGGCCGCAGGTGGTAAAGCCGTGTTCCTCGTCACGGATGTAACTCAACGGTCCAATCTCGAAGCATTGGTCCGTCTGGCTTGCGATCGGTTCGGCCGTTTGGATGTGATCATCAACAATGCCGGAATTGGCCCAATTTCTCGCTTCGACGCACTGCAAGTAGAGGATTGGGATACCATGATCGACGTGAACCTGAGGGGTACGCTTTACGGGATCGCTGCGGCACTTCCGGTCTTCGGCCGACAGCAGAAAGGGCACGTCGTAAACGTCCTTTCCACTGCAGGCATCAAGATCGTTCCCACAATGGGTGTTTATGCGGCCACCAAGAACGCGCTGCGGACCGCCACCGAGGCGCTGCGCCAGGAAGCGGGCTCCAACCTGCGCGTGACCGAGATTTCGCCCGGCTTCATCGACACGACCTTTGCGGACGCTTCGATTGGCGACCCACATTTGAAGGCTTCAATCAACAAGAGAAAAGAGGAACTAGCTATCTCTCCCAACGCGATCGCTCGGGCCATCGCTTTTGCGATCGAACAGCCTGACGACGTAGAGGTCGGTAGCATTGTGGTGCGCCCCACCGCGCAGGATTGACGCTTTCTCTCCCGACGGCATTAATGTCTGGTCTCGGGCAACAGTAACCTTGGACACAATGACCGAATTGGGGGTCGGTTGCTGACGGGCAAGATAGGGGTGGTCTGCGGACCGTCCGCCTTTAAGCGTACCTGTCGCTCCCTGCACCCGAGTTCTTTCCCGCGTCCTCGGACAGCGTTCTTCCATGGCGATGGCTTTGCACAATGCTCTCGAGCAAACTGAGCATCGTTCGTTACGCTTCCGAACTCCTAGCACCCAGACTGGATAACGATCCGCACTTGATACGAGTGCAAGGGTGACTACCTGAACCAGATTCAACAACGGAGCGAACTAATGAAAGCAGCGGTCTACAGCGAGCCGGGGGACCCGGAAGTGCTTCACTATACCGATGTGCCCGATCCGGTTGTCGGAGCAGACGACGTTCTCATTTCCGTTGAGGCGATCTCCGTCGAAGGGGGTGATCTTATTCATCGACGCCTCGCCCCGCCTCCTGCTCCGAGGCATGTTGTAGGATACGCAGCGGCCGGAACCGTCGCGGCCGTCGGCTCCAATGTTGTGAATCGAAAGGTTGGCGACCGGGTGACTAGCTTCGATCTGGCAGGGTCCCATGCTGCGATGCGTTCAGTTAGGGCCAGCCGGACATGGATCATGCCCGCAGGTCTCGGTATGAATGCCGCAGCTGCTGTGCCCATTTCGTTCGGAACAGCGCATCATTGCCTGCACGCCCGCGGGAAGCTCCAACATGCGGAAACAGTTCTCATATTGGCAGCAGCAGGCGGCGTCGGGCTGGCTGCAGTCCAATTGGCAAGGCGTGCTGGCGCGACAGTGATTGCCGTTACCAGCGGAACAGACCGGGTTGGGCGGCTGAAGGAGCTCGGGGCAAACCATGTCATCGACCGAAAGCAGGAGGATGTTGCGAACGCCGCCCGTTCCCTGACCCTTGGTAAAGGCGTCGACATGGTGATCGATCCAGTCGGCAGTACTCTGCAGCAATCGCTGTCCGCTTTGGCATCGGAGGGAAGATTAATCTTCGTGGGGAACGCTGGTGGAGGCGATCTTTCGGTCAGCCTTATGCCAGCCATGGGAGAGAACCAGTCACTTTTCGGGGTTTACATGGGCACGCAACTCGAAAAGCCGGAGGTTTATGCAGCCGTCGAGCAAATGCTGGGCGAAGCGGCAGAAGGGAAATTAGATGTTGTGGTCGATCGAGTGTTCAGCCTTGAGGACGCGTCTGCGGCTCACAACTATGCTGAAGTAGGTAATCCTTTCGGACGTGTCATCATCCGGCCTCAACCCAGATAATTACTGGCGTCAAATGGCGCCACGATCGGTCACACCGGGTTTCATCATCTGGCTGGACGATGGCAAGCAGTTCAAATCGATGAAACGCCATTTGGCCGGTCTAGGGATGACGCCGGACGAATAACGAGCAAAGTGGGGTCTGCCGTCGGTTTACCCCATGGTTGCTCCAAATTACTCCAAAACGCGCTCAACGATGGCCAAACTGCGGGCCTTGGTCGCAAGCCTTCTCTTCAAGCTTCGGTGTCCATCAAGAGGCCCGGGAAGTTTGCGCCAAATTGACCTTGGACGTCGAGATGGGCTGGTAAGCGAAACGTCGACTTCTCAGCCTTGTCACCCGTGAAGCGGACTTCGCTCAGTCCAGCGCGATGTTTGCGGTCGACCGGACAGCTTTGGTCAGGCGGTCCAGCGAGGCTACCGGCAGCCGAGCGACGATCCAAGACAACGACACTGCGATTCGAGTATCAGGCACCAACTCCACGAGTGTGCCGGCTGCAAGGCATGGTTCGGCCAATTTGAGGGGCTGCATGCCCCAGGCGAGCCCGGCGACTGCTAGATCGATGAACGCATGGGTTGAGGCAACGGAATAGATGGGAGCATCTAGCTCAAAGCCGAGCATCTGCTTGGCCCACCTCACCTGAAGGCTGTCCCGTCGGTCGAAACGTAGGCAGGGTGCTTTGGCAAGCCCGTGAGCATCTATCCCGTGTGGAAAGAACCGGGCAACGAAGTCAGGGCTGGCGCAAGCCGCATAGGGCAACGAACCGAGGGGGATTTTGCGGCATCCCTGAACATCACCCGCCTCCGCAGTGACTGCTGCTACGACCTCCCCGGATCGAAGACGCTCGGCTGTGTGCGTCTCGTCATCAAGGATCAAGTCGAGCGGAATATCCGTTGCAAGACCAAATTGCCTTGCCGCCTCGGGGAACCACGTTGCCAGGCTATCGGAGTTCACCGCCACCTTCAGGGCAAGGTGCCGTTGCTCTTTTCTATCCAGCACAAGTTCTGGTCCCAGCTCTGTCTCAAGCAAGCGAACCCGATCGAAATGGGCCGTGACTGTTCGGCCCAACTCGGTGGGCTCGCAGGGCCGGCCTCGAACGATAAGGACGCCGCCCAGTCGCTCTTCAAGGCCGCGCACACGTTGAGAAACGGCAGAAGGCGTAATGCCCAGGACAATAGCAGCACGTTCAAAGCTGCCTTCGTTGATGACGGCAGCAACTGTAGCAAGAGCTGGGTAATCGAGCATGGATGAAGCTAAACTTCATCACGTTAAGCTTTTCAAGTTTTACTTGCGGACTGGCTGGAGTCATGAGCTCAGCTATGACAACCCTCCTGCCACCCTTCCTCTCAGGCTTTGCCCTCTCCGCAGCACTCATCGTCGCCATCGGCGCACAGAACCTGTTCGTTCTACGCCAAGGGCTTAGAGCCGAGCATGTGGGGCCGATTGTGCTCTTCTTCGGCGTGTCCGACGCGTTGTTGATCGCTGCCGGCGTCAGCGGCGTCGGCGCCTTCCTTTCAGCTGCTCCCCAACTCACCACCCTCCTTGCGATAGGAGGAGCCGTTTTCCTCGGCTGGTATGGGATCTTAGCTCTTCGCCGGGTGGCTTCGCCCAACGCCATGTCCGTAGCGGAGGGGACCGGTATGTCGCTTGGGCAGACTATTGTCACCGGCGCCGCATTCACCTTCCTTAACCCACACGTCTACCTCGACACGGTGTTGCTCATGGGAACGGCTGGTTCGGCGCAACCGGAAGATCTGCGCCCGATCTTCGCACTGGGAGCGGCGGCGGCAAGCTTCATCTGGTTCGCCACCCTTGGTTATGGTGCCCGTCTTCTGCAGCCTATCTTCATCCGTCCATCCGCTTGGCAGGCTCTGGATTTGGTAGTCGGCATTGTCATGCTAAGCCTTGCCGCTTCGCTCCTTATCGGAGCGTTCAATCATTTGAGCTGATCATGTCCAGTCCCTCTCCCTTCATAGGCTTTGCGCCTTCCCGGTCCCGCTGCGGATAGTTAGAGATCCTGCCGCGATTGCAGGAGCGGCTTGCGCTGCTGGAGTTCGCTCCATAGGCCTGCTCGGATCGACCGGCATCTATGCCTATCTCTCGCGACGAACCTCTCCGGGCAATAGAGGCGGCAGTAGAGTGCGTCGGACGCCGCGTGCAGATAAGTTGACACTCTATTGAACCCGCAATGCTTCGATCAGCACCCTCAAGCTGGCTGACGGCAACCGCTGGCTGGGATGATAGAGGAAGAAACCAAATATTGGCGGGCACCAGTCCTCAAGAACGCGGTGCAGCCTTCCCGCTGCGATGTCCTCCGCAGCGTCGTCTTCAGCCATCATGGCGATACCGATACCGTCAAGCGTGGCCTGCCGGATCATGGGCTCGGAATTGATGATCAGCGGACCGGTGGATACTATTTCAATGCTCTCGTCACCACGCGCGAAATGCCAACGATGGATGCCTCGCCCAGCTGCGTAGCGCCGGCCGATACAAAGATGGCTTGTCAAATCCCGCGGGACGATGGGCACCGGATGCTTCTCCCAATATGCCGGAGACGCCACGACGGCGGCGCTCATATTGGTACTGACGCGAACCGAAGTCATGCCCTCCGCGACGCTTTCTCCGAGCCGAATTCCCGCGTCATAGCCTTCCCGAACGATATCGACGAAGCCATCGTCGACTGACACGTCGAGCATGACATCGGGATAGGATTGCACGAACTTGGAGAGCCTTGGCCCAAGAACTGACCTGGCTGCACTTTGCGGGAGCGTCAGCCGCACGGTGCCGACAGGTGCGGAACGGTGGTGGTTGATAGCTTCCTGGGCACCATTGAGCGCCGACAGCGCCGGGCTGAGTTGCGCCAACAAGGCCAGCCCAGCATCTGTTGCTGCAACGCTGCGTGTGGTGCGGGCCAGAAGTTTTACCCCGAGCCGCTCTTCGAGCGCTCGTACCGAATGACTGAGTGTCGACGGCCTTAAATTGAGGTCAACCGCGGCACGCTTGAAGCTCCGGGCTTCGGCCACTGCGGCAAAAGCGACCAATTCGGAGAACTCGGAAGCCCGGATCATTGATGAACTGTACCCAGCTATATGCGCCTCAATTAGCAGCTTATCGCGCATCAGCGAAACCTGCAAACTCGGCGAAACATAGGAACTTGCACAATGACCGCGTCTGTTGTTCTCAACCGTCCCGCCCATGGATTTGCCGCCCTGGAGCGCAATGCTCCAGTAGTGCCCTTTGATTTTTCGCGTCGAGCCCTGCGCGATCATGATGTGGCGCTGGACGTTCTGTTCTGTGGAATCTGCCATACAGACCTGCACATGATCGGTCCCTGGGGGCAGGAATTCCCTCTGGTCCCCGGTCATGAGATGGTCGGTCGCGTCACGGAGGTTGGCGCGCATGTGTCGGACTTTGCGCCTGGCGATCTGGTCGCCATTTCCGTCATCGTCGATAGCTGTGGTGTCTGTCATCCGTGCCAGGCTCATGACGAGACTTATTGCGAGGCAGGCCCCACGTCGACTTACGACAGCATCGATCGGGTCGATGGCATCCGCACACGCGGCGGCTATTCCGACACCTATGTGGCTGATGAACGTTTCGTGCACCGCATCCCGGACGGGCTTGACCTGGCCGGGGCAGCGCCGCTGCTTTGCGCAGGCGTGACCAGTTTTGCGCCCATGCGGCACTGGAAGGTCGGCCCCGGCCAAACCGTGGGTGTCGTTGGAATCGGGGGCCTGGGCCATCTTGGTGTTAAATTTGCGAGGGCGATGGGCGCACATGTGGTTGCTTTCACCACTTCGGCCCCAAAGACGCAGGACGCTCTATCGCTCGGCGCTCACGAAGTGGTGCTCTCCTCTGATGCAGCTGCCATGGCTGCCCAGGCATTTCGCTTCGATTTTATTCTCGACACAGTATCGGCGACCCATGAGATCAACCCATACCTTACGGCCCTGCACTACAATGGTGTGCTGTGCGCCGTAGGCATTCCTGACGCATTGTCTCCGGCTCCCTACCTGCTCGCCAGCGGTCGGCGCAGCCTTGCCAGCTCCGGCGCTGGTGGCACACGCGAAATCCGCGAGATGCTGGAGTTTTGTGCCGAACACGGCATCGTTGCCGACGTGGAAGTTGTCGGCAAGAGCGAAATCAACCAGGCGCTCGAACGCCTGCGCAACAATGATGTGCGCTTTCGCTTTGTGATCGACATGTCACGCGACTGAAGGCGTTGCCGGGTATCGAACGGCATATCTGCCTGAGGTTCTGGTCTCAAGCAAGGTCCGGTTCCCGACCTACGCGAACGCCCGACTTGGGGTCGGTGGCGGACCGGCTACTTCGGGGGAAGCCAGTCCGCTTTCGGATTTTATGCGCTTTAGGCGGACAACACGATAAGGTTGAGCATTTCTGGTTGGCTACAACAAGGTTGTGCCCGAAGCCGACTAGGCACCCTCTCAGGGGCCAAAACCTGCCCAGGCAAGTTGCTGCGGCAGCGCTTTGCGCAACTGTCAGACTTACGCTGTCCGAAGTGCAGCGTCTCCATGGCTTCCACCCCTGCTCACCACTACGCAGTTTGCACCGTTCGGCTGGCATACTCACTATAGAGACGCTGCTGGTTTAAGACGTCCTGCTTCGGGGCAATACCAAATGTCCGCGAGTACTCCCGGCTGAATTGCGACGCGCTCTCGTAACCAACCTTATAGGCGGCCTCCGCCACATTGGCCGCCTCTGATACCATCAGGCGCCTTGCCTCCAGAAGGCGTAATTGCTTCTGAAACTGAAGCGGCGTCATCGAGGTCAAGGCCTTGAAGTGCTGATGGAACGACGATGGGCTCATGCGCGCCACCTCGGCCAATTGCTCAATCCGCAAGGTCTGAGCGAAATTCAGGTGCAGCATGGCGACGGCTTTGACAACTCGCTCGATGTTTGATTCTGGCAGCGCCAGCTTGCAGATTTCTCCGCCGTGCGGCCCACTCAGCAGCCAATAGTAAACTTCGCGCATCACCGAGGGATAAAGGATCGGGATCGCCTTCGGCGTCGCCAGCATCCGCATCAGGCGCAGTACGCAGTCCGCCAGAGCCTCATCAACTTTACCCACGAACACGCAGGGGCTGGAATTCGCAACCGGGATTGGCGGCTCGCCCAACTGTTCGAGTACCTCGCGCATCGTCGCCACGTCTAAGTCTAGGGTGACACCAACATATGGCTCGGTCGGACTTGCGGCCACGATCCGCCCGGTGGCCGGAAGTTCGACGCTGACGACCAGACACTCCATTGCGCCGTAATCAAGCCGGTCCTCGCCGAAGTGAATCTCTTTAGCGCCCTGGATCACCACGCAGAGCGAGGGACGATATAGCGCCCGCATCGGCATCATCGCCTGGAAGGAACGAACGATATTGAAGCTTTCGATCGGCGTGGGAAAGAGGCCCTGACCACCACCCTGTTCTTCAATGTAGGCGCTGGCCGCAGTGAGTAGCGATGACGACATTTGGGCCTCCCGTCGAGTGCCGGGCCAGCGCAGCACACGGCCTTCGGTCGAGAGGGTATTGCCATCTGGATGAATAGGCAAGTTTCTTGAGAGATCGGGCATTCTGATCATTGGACACTCCATTTAGCTTGAAAGTGCCAGTCAAGCTAGGAGTGAGAAATAAATGACAGAAAATGCAGCAAGGTCAATTGATTTTGATCAAATAAAACCATCCAGCTCCCATCTTCATAGCAATGAATATGTTCGCGGATGGCGCCTTGCCGCAATACTTACGACACTTCTACTCATAAATGCACTATCTCAGATTGATCGTATACTTCCATTCATTCTAGCTGAATCGATTAAAGCGGATCTCGGCCTGAGCGATACTCAGATGGGTCTACTGACCGGGCTTGCTTTTGCGGTCTGCTATGCGCTGCTTTCGTTGCCGCTGGCTCGAGCCTCCGATCGTGGATCGCCTCGCCTCGTTCTAGTTTCGTGCATCCTGCTCTGGAGCACAATGACTGCACTTGGCGGCATTGCTGCAAGTTTCATGCTCCTGGCACTGACGCGGTTCGGCGTCGCTTTCGGCGAAGCTGGCGCGATCCCTGCCGGCCATGCACTGATCGCCCGAAAAATCAGGCCTGAACGCCGCGGCCTTGCGATCGGCCTATTCGCCATGGGCGTTCCGCTTGGCACTATGGTTGGATTTGCTGCCGGCGGAGCGATCGGGGATACGCTCGGCTGGCGTTCTGCTATGATCGGGACCGGAATTATCGGCATTCTGATCGCACTGCTGACCTTTGTCGTCACGGGTCCGACACCGGCGCTCAAACGTACGGTCGCGAACAGCGAACCTTTCATGGAATCCAGCCGGCGCTTGCTCGCGTCTCCAGCTTTCCGCGCGCTGTTTATCGGCGGGATTTTTCTCGGCTTTGCCGCAGCCCCGTTTTACGCTTTCGCGGCGCCTTTCCTTATTCGCACACATGGCTTCAGCGCCAGTGAGGTCGGACTGGCCTTCGGACTTCCCCAGGGCTTGATGGGCATCATCGGAGCGTTGCTGGGCGGACGCTGGTTCGACCGCGCGGTAAGCTCGGGAAGCGGCAAGGTCCTCAGCCCGCCCGCCATTCTCTTCCTGATCGCCAGTTTGACGACTACAGCGGCCTTATTCACGCCCGTTGGATGGGTGTCCGTCCTGTTGCTGGTTCCAGGCATGTTGTCCTTTTCATTCCTGATGCCTTGGGCCTTTGGGGCTGCCCATCTGGTGGCCGGTCCAGGAAGGCAGGCGCAGGCGTCCAGCCTCGTGATGATCGCCTCTGGTCTCTTGGGGCCCGCACTCGGACCTCTCATCGTGGGAATAGTTAGTGACGCGGCGACGACGGCACAGATCCCCAACGGCCTCGGTCTTGGCTTGCTGATCGTCCCGATCTCCAGCGTCTTCACCGGGATTGTTTTGCTCATCGCAAACCAGCGCGTCGCCGCCCTGCTTCGAGGGCAGTGATGGTTGACCGCGACCAGACTTTTTCAACATCCGCAGAACTAGGAGACCCTTCAATGTCTGACGATGACACCTCTCGCCGCACGTTCCTGGCACTTACCGCGGCGGCTCCCGCAGCGCTTGCGCTCGGGGGCGTGGCTTTCGCACAGACTTCCGAAACCGGCCCTGGCGCTTTGCCGGCCTCAGGCCGAGCGGCCGTCATCACCGGATCGTCGCGCGGCATTGGCGCCGCCACCGCCCGCCGCCTTGCGAAGGATGGCTATGCGGTCACCGTGAACTATCTGACCAACGCCGATCTGGCCGCGCAAGTCGTTGCCGATATCGAGGCAGCAGGCGGCCGCGCCATTGCCCGCCAGGCGGACGTCGCCGATCCCGCTGCTGTCAAGGCGCTATTCGACGCCAACGACGAGGCGTTCGGTGGGGTGGATGTCGTGGTCAACAATGCCGGTATCATGAACCTCGCACCCTTTGCCGAGATGACCGATGAAGCTTTCGACCGGATGATGGCGACCAATGTGAAGGGCAGCTTCAACGTGTTGCGCGAGGCGGCGCGGCGCACGCGGGATGGCGGTCGGATCGTAAGCTTGAGCTCCGGCGCGGCCGCCCAGAGACCGGCGGCCTATGGTCCTTATGCAGCAACTAAGGTGGTCCAGGAGGCTTATTCCGGTTCACTCGCTAAGGAACTGGGCCGGCGCGGTATCGCGGTCGTCCCTATCGCTCCGGGCGCCGTCAACACAACTCTGTTCACAGGCGGACGATCACAGGAATTCGTGCAGGGCATCATCAACCAGACGCCGTTCCAGCGCCTGGCCGAGCCCCAAGACATCGCCAACGCCATTGCGGCCCTTTGCACGAGCGATCTGCATTGGATCAACACCGGCCAGCCGATCCACGCCAATGGCGGGCTGGGCTAAGCACAGCGCAATGTCAAGGCGAGCGGACAAACAACCGGCCCTTCGCGATATCACTTAATAGGAGTGCATCATGAAATACAAAACACTCGGCAACACCGGCCTGTTCGTGTCCGAACTTTGCCTTGGATCTATGACCTTCGGTGGTAAGGGCGTTTGGGCAAATATGGGCAACGTCCAGCAGGATGACGCGCAAGCCCTCATTGCCCGCGCCATTGAGCACGGCGTCAACTTCATCGATACCGCCGACATTTATTCCGACGGCGCATCGGAGGAAATGGTTGGCCAGTCGCTGAAGAATCTCGGCGTTCGCCGCGAAGATGTTGTAGTTGCCACAAAGGTGAATGGTCCGGTTGGGACCGGCCCAAACGATGCCGGCAACTCCCGCGGGCACATCCTGGACAGCGTGAAGGCAAGCTTGAAACGCCTTCAGCTGGAGCATATCGATCTCTATCAGCTCCACAACATAGACAGCGTGACGCCGATCGAGGAAAGCCTTGCGGCGCTCGACACTCTCGTGAGCCAGGGGCTCGTCCGCTATGTCGGCGTCTCAAATTGGTCGGCCTGGCAGATGGCCCGAGCGCTGGGTCATAGTGAACGACTAAATCTGACAAAGATCGCGACCACGCAGAATTACTATACGCTGTTAGGTCGCGAGCTCGAACGGGAAATTGTCCCGCTGATCAAGGCCGACAAGCTGGGACTATTAGTGTGGAGCCCGCTGGCTGGCGGCCTTCTAAGCGGCAAGTTCGGCCGCGACAAGCAAGCCGAAGACGGCAGTCGGCGTACGACATTCAACTTCCCGCCCGTGGCCATGGAACATGCCTATGAGGTGATCGATGCCATGGAGACGATCGCCGTCGACAGGGGCGTGAGCATCGCCCGGATCGCCCTCTCCTGGCTGCTCCATCAGCCCCATGTCACGAGCGTGATTATCGGCGCCAAACGCATCGAGCAGCTCGACGACAATGTCGGCGCCACACAGGTTGTGCTTACCGCGGACGAACTTGCCGCTCTCAACGCCATCAGCGCGATCAGGCAGGAATACCCAGCCTGGATGCAGCGCATCCGCGACGTACCACCGAGGCAACCGCTGGGCGCGGCCCCGCTCGCCGCGGACTGACATCGGTTCTGGAGATTACTTCCCTCGAATCCATCGAGATCGCCGCCTGCCCCTAAAACGGCCGTATCCAAGCCTGCCGCTCAACCGAAACAAAGGAACTGCAATGCCTACGAATTGGACCACTCAGAACATTCCGTCCCAAAAGGGTCGTACCATTGTCGTGACCGGCACGGGCGGTCTGGGTTTTGAAGACGCACTCGCGCTTGCCAAGGCTGGTGGCGATGTAATCATCGCCGGCAGAAACCCATCAAAGGGAACTGAAGCGGTCGGGCGGATCAAACAGGCTGTACCAGGCGCCGTCGTAACCTTTGAGCCCGTAGACCTCGGAAACCTGGCCTCAATCGCGGCATTCGGCAGGCGGCTGTGCGCCAGCCGTCAGAAGATCGACACGCTGATCAATAATGCGGGCGTAATGACGCCGCCGACACGCAAGACCACGGCTGACGGGTTCGAACTGCAGTTTGGCACCAATTATCTCGGCCATTTTGCCCTGACAGCACATCTGCTGCCGCTCCTCGTGCGTGGAAACAATCCGCGCGTCGTGACCCTTTCCAGCATCGCCGTTCGTGGTCGTGGCACCGCTATCAACTTCGATGACCTGCAAGCCGAACGAGACTATCAGCCGATGCCGGTTTACGCCCAATCCAAGCTGGCCTGCTTGATGTTCGCGTTCGAATTGCAGCGCCGGAGCGACGCCGCCGGATGGGGCATCACCAGTATCGCCGCGCATCCTGGTATCTCGCGGACGGACCTCCTGCACAATGCTCCGGGACGACGCAGTGCCCAGGGTCTGCTTCGCTCGTTGCTCTGGTTTCTGTTCCAGCCGGCGGCACAAGGCGCGCTACCAACCCTGTTTGCGGCAACGTCTCACGACGCCCGTAAAGGCGGGTACTATGGCCCCAGCAAACTTGGTGAGACGCGAGGCCACCCGAGCGAGGCGCAAATTCCTCCGCAAGCGTTGGAGACCCACGCCGCCAAACGGCTTTGGGACGTGTCCGAGGAACTGACAAAGGTCGATTTCGCTCTGGATGCGCCGGTCGCCAATCGCGAAGTTTGACGCACACATCCGGAAACTCAACGACTGCATTCGGTATGCAGGGGCTTCGTTCCCTCCGCCCTCCACAGGCATTGCTGCCATCGGCAATACCTGGTCCGGCCGTTGTCAAACATAACAACGGCCGGTAGCTTTGGTCATATAAGCCCTTCTTGCTGGGCCTGGTGGACGGTTCTCACGCTGGCTCGAAAGCCGAGACTGCGCGCAAGCGAACTGTCGACGTGGAGATACCACGGATTTTCGAGAGGTTCGCAGCTGGATGCTATTTTCGCGTCGAGCAAGCCCGCAAGCTCGTAGATTGACGCTGGTGCCTCGTCAGCAACATTGACAACACGTCGATCGAACACTCCGTCCAGCGCAAGCTTCATCGCGGTGGCAATGTCGCGGTGGTGGATCGTGCTCATTCGTTGAGCCGGATGCCAGTTGCCGACATATTTGGGAAGAGACTCAAGATGGCCGTCGCCATCGCCATACACAAATGGGAACCGGACGATGGACCAGTTCAGGCCGCTTTCACGCAGCTCCATTTCTGCCGCCACCTTGCTCGCAGGATAGGCCTGCTTCGGCTCGACCGGATCGTCTTCCCGTCCAGGATGCGGATTGTCGATGTTGTAGACATTGCTGGTGCTCGACATGATGAAGCGGGCATTCGGGGCATCCGCTTTCACCGCAGCAATCAAGTTTCGGGTCCCTTCGAGATTGCTCTTCCAGATGAGGTCGGTGTCCTGAGTTCTAAAGACCGCTGCCAGATGCACGATAGCCGAAACGTTCCGGACTGCGTCCGAAAGCGTTGAAGGGTCAAGAATATCGCCCGTCACGGCCGTTACTCCCCGCGGGCAAGGTTTCCCGGCCCGCAGCAATACGCGGCAGTCAAAACCCGCATCTACCAGCCGCGGAACAAGACGTTCCCCGACAAGGCCGGTTGCTCCGGTTATCAGAATTGTTGTCATGGCTTATTCCTTTCTCAAGAGGTTCTGCAGTCGATCAGTCGCGGATTGAAGGACACGGATTGTCGTGGCTAGATCGGCCTCGTCGATGCCGCCAAAAGCAGCTTCGTGAATGAACGCAAGATCAGGGAGTTCACGCCAGAGGGCTTCGCCCCCCACGGTCAATGTCAGAAGACGCTGACGCTGATCTGCGCCATCTGAAGTCTGTTCAACCAGTTTTTTGCGAACGAGCGTGGCGACGATCCCGCTCAGCGTCGCCCGTTCAAGTTCAAGTGCCCGTCCGAGATCACGTTGAACAGTCGGGCCGAAGTTGGCCAGATGCCAGAGGACGTACCACTGCGTCGAACCCACATCGTAGGGTCGCAAAGTCGCGTCCATAAGGGCACGTCCGGCGAAATAGCACCTCTTCGCCCACGCACCGACGGTCGGATGATCAGCGTCAGGATATGCCTGCATGAGGTCAAAGGCCCTTTAATTCGTTCGGTACCTTGCGATAAATGAAAGGTACCGAACGAATTGTCAAGGGCTGGCCGCTGTTGATCCAACGACGTCAGACGGTGCATTCACCCCGACCTATCCGCCTCTCTCAAGATGTCGATGAACGCGCGCAGTGACGATGGCATGTGTCGATTGCGCGGGTAGTAGAGCGCCAGGCCGGGCGTGGGCGGGCACCAGTCCGCCAGAACGGTCACGAGCCGCCTCGATTTCAGAAGAGACTGCGCGAAGTATTGCGGCACGTATGCGATGCCGCGTCCGGCAGCAGCCGCCTCAACCAGAAGATCGTTGTCGTCCAGAGTGAGATTGCCGGGCACATCGACCGCAACTTCGGCACCGCGTCGGGAAAACTCCCAGCGATAGCGCTTTCCGCTGGGCAGGCGTTGGCGGATGCAGGAATGGTTCTGAAGATCGTCGGGCGTGTTGGGTGTCCCACGGTTTTGAAGATAGGACGGAGCGGCGACAGCGATGAAGCGAACCTCGCCACCGAAGCTGACCGCGACCATGTCCTGGGGAACGGCTTCGAAAAGGCGTATGCCGGCATCAAAACCCAGTTCGACGATATCGACCAGCCTGCCTTCCGAGACGAGATCGAGCTCCACTTCGGGATAGCGATCCAGAAATCGCGGAACGACATCCTTTAAGAGAATTCGCGAGCCGCTTTTATTGGCGTTGATCCGCAATTGGCCACTCGGAGTTCCACGCGCCTCGGACAAGGTGTCGAGCGCCTGGTCGAGGTCCTGAAGAACCGGGTCAAGTCGCGCAAGCAACTGCGACCCCGCCTGGGTCAGCGACACGCTGCGCGTCGTGCGGTTGAGCAGGCGGATGCCCAGTTTGCCCTCCAGCCCGATAATCGCGTGGCTGAGCGCCGAACGCGACACACCCATCGCGTCGGCGGCCTTGCGAAAACTGCGGTGGCTGGCAACGGCAGCAAACGCTGCCAGGTCATTCAAACTGGGCCGCACCATCCGTGCAAATTCCTCACCAACTCATCTCATATCGGCAATCTTATAGCACCAATTGTCCTGAGCTACATTGGAGCACAGAAGAGGATTTCACATGCCGAAAACATGGTTGGTCACCGGAGCGTCTTCCGGACTTGGTCTAGAAATGGCGCGGCAGCTGCTCGCGAAAGGCGAAAAGCTGGTTGCTACCACCCGCCGCTCCGACACCCTGTCAGACTTGCAACAGCAATACGGGGAAAGCCTCGACGTCGTTGTCCTCGATCTGGTGGACACGGCGGGCATTCAAACGGCTATCGAAAGCGTGTTCAAACGACACGAGCGGATTGACGTGGTGGTCAGCAATGCGGGCTACGGCCTGTTCGGCGCGGCTGAAGAACTGACGAATGCGCAGATCGATCAGCAGATCGCCACCAACCTTACCGGATCCATCCATCTGATCCGCGCGGTACTGCCCCACCTCCGCCGGCAGGGCGGCGGACGCATTCTGCAGGTTTCCTCCGAAGGCGGACAAATCGCCTATCCCAGCTTCAGCCTCTACCACGCCACCAAGTGGGGCATCGAAGGCTTTGTCGAATCCGTCGCACAGGAAGTGGCACCTTTCGGCATCACGTTCATCATCGCGGAGCCCGGTCCGACAGCCACGAATTTCGGGTCGAACCTGGTTCAGGCCGATGCGATGGACGTCTACGCGGAAACACCAGCCGGCGACGTGCGGCGCATGATCAACGACGGCAGCTTCGTGCTGAAGGGCGACGCGACGCGTACCGTGGCCGCTATGATCGCAGCGGCTGAAAGTGCTGCGCCTCCTCTTCGACTGACGCTCGGCAGCACAGCCTATTTGTCGATTACGCAAGCCCTTTCGACGCGTCTGGCGGCCCTTGGGGCCCAGCAGGACGTCGCGAATGCCGCTGACCGCCAGGATTTATAAACAGCCCGAGCGCGACAAGCGCAGCAACATGCAAAGGACAATCTCATGCTCATTCGATCAGCGATTTTCGCTCTCGTCATCAGTCTCTCATCTCTGCCCGCATTCGCGCAGATAACCGCAGAAAACCGTGTGGTGGGCGCCTGGAGAATGATCTCGGCAACGATCGATCCAGACGGCCAAAATATCCCGGCCTATGGGGAGAGGCCCAATGGTCTTCTCGTGTTCACACCGGACATGCATTTCATCGAAGTGCTGACCGATGCCAGCACCCCGCGTTTTGCATCGGACGTCCGTGGCGAAGGAACCGATGATGAAAACCGCATGGCGATGTCACGCAGCATCGGCTTCTTTGGCACCTATACCGTTGATGCAGATGGTGAATTCAGCGGCAATCGCGTCGAAGCGTCAACGTTCCCGAACTGGGTAGGAAGCACCCGTACGCGGGAACAGCTGACCTTCACTGTGGTCGGCGATCGCATGACCGAGCATTTTCAACGCCCAGAGGGCACGCAGATCCTGATCGAATGGCAACGCGCCGAGTGAGGCCTTGAGTTGATCACGTCGAGCGACAGGCTCAGCCGTGCGCCGGGGTATCCCCCGCACGGTTGCGCTCCAAAAAATCAAACCAAATGAGAGGAGACCTATTATGTGCCTTAACCGCCGTTCGGTATTCAAAATAGGTGCTCTTGCCGGTGCTGCGGTACTTTCCGCCCCGCAGATCATGACGCGCGCCGCCTTTGCGGCCACCCCGCCGAAACCGGACGTTGCGAATGCCGGTTTTCATCGCTTCATGTTAGGTGATTTCGAGATCACCACCATCCTCGACGGCATGCGTGCCTTCGACGGGCCACATCCGGTCTTCGGTGCAAACCAGAGCGCCGACGACGTCGAGGCGTTGATGGAGGCGAACTTCCTGCCGACCAGGCGAATGCTCGGCCAGTTCAACCCCGTCCTGGTCAACACCGGCGCCGAACTGATCCTGTTTGATACCGGAAACGGGCCCGAAGGCAGGGAGTCCGGCACGGGCCAACTGGTGCATCGCATCGCGGCTTCAGGCTATTCGCCATCCGACATTACTATGGTCGTGATATCGCATTTGCATGCGGATCATATCAACGGCCTCATGGAAGGTGATCGGCCTGCTTTCAGCCAGGCGCGCTATGTCGTTGGTCAAGCCGAGTGGGACTTCTGGACATCCACGGACTTCTCAGGAACACCGGCGGCCAGTCATGCAGCGGCCATCCGCATAAAAGTCCTGCCCCTCCAGGAAAAAATGACCTTCATCGGCGACAGTGCTGACGTCACAGCCGGTGTGACGAGCATCGCGGCCGCCGGTCACACCCCAGGCCATATGGCATTCATGCTGGAATCAGCAGGCCGGAACCTTCTATTGACGGGCGACACCGCAAACCACTTTGTTGCTTCCCTTCAAAAACCCGACTGGGAAGTTTCTTTTGATATGGACAAGAACGCCGCAGCCGACAGCCGCAGGAGAATTTTCGGCATGCTGGCAGCCGACAGGATTCCCTTCATCGGCTACCACATGCCCCACCCTTCCGCCGGCTATGTTGAGCCGTTCGAGGCGGGTTTCCGCTTTGTGCCCGTGAGCTATCAGTTCTTGGTCTAACTCGGCAAGCGAGCACCTATATCTTCTTTGCTGACCTTCTCAGCATCAGCTGAGACAAACGCGGTAGCGGACTTGCCTTACGACGGCCCCGGCACAAGACGGGGCCGTCATTTGCATGACGGTTGTTGCCCGACCCCAACCCCCAATCGCAGCCGTTGCCAATGCCTTCTTGGCTTAGACCTAGTTCGTACGCGACAGCGGGTCAACGCAGTCGGCTTTCATAGGGAAATATCGCCTCCTGTATGAATAGGCAAATTTCTTGAGACTTCGGGCATTCTAGTCATGGGGCACGCAATCTAACTTGAAGACGCCAATCAGGTAGCCTTCGTAGAGGCGAGGCTCCCCGGCGGCCATGCTCTCATAGCCGGAACGAAGCTCCTAAGCGCGCAATGATCGCTTCTGGCTTCCGGGGCCGGCATTCAAGCCCACGCAACCCACCGGCTTACTGAACCGGCGATGACACCATGGTTCCCAAATGGCCTCAGCCTCAGGCCGAACATCGTCCAATCGCAAGCGACTTGACCGGAACCGCTACCCTACTTCGTTTTCGTAGAACAAGGAGACTTTCCGATGTCTGATACCAACGCCTCCCGCCGCACGTTCCTGGCCCTTACCGCAGCCGCTCCCGCTGCGCTCGCCCTCGGGGGCGGCGCTTCGGCACAGACCTCTCAAACGAGTCCTGGCGCTTTGTCGGGGTCTGGCCGGGTTGCCGTCGTTACAGGCTCGTCGCGCGGCATCGGCGCCGCCACGGCCCGACGTCTGGCGCTTGAGGGCTACGCGGTGACTGTGAATTATCTGACCAATGCCGAGCTGGCTGCGCAGGTCGTCGCCGATATCGAGGCGTCTGGCGGTCGCGCCATCGTTCGCCAAGCTGATGTTGCCGATCCGGTTGCAGTCAAGGCGCTTTTCGACGCCAACGAGGAAGCCTTTGGCGGGGTCGACGTCGTGGTCAACAACGCTGGCATCATGAATGTAGCACCCTTCGCCCAGATGACGGACGCGGCGTTCGACCGGATGATCGCCACCAATGTGAAAGGCAGTTTCAACGTGTTGCGGGAAGCGGCGCAGCGCACGCGGGACGGTGGCCGGATCGTTAGCCTCAGTTCCAGCATCTTCAACTCGCCTCCGCCTGCTACGGCGGCCTACGCAGCCACAAAAGCTACTCAGACGATCTATTCAAAAGTTCTTGCGGCGGAATTGGCTGGCCGAAACATCTCGGTCAACTCCGTAGCACCGGGCGCCGTCGACACCCAATTGCTTCGCCAGCATGGCGAGGAGGCATTAAGGGGCATTCCCGAAGCGACACCACTCCGTCGCCTGGGACTGCCGGACGACATCGCCAATGTCATCGCTCTGCTGTGTTCTCAGGATGGGGCCTGGATCAATGGTCAAAACGTCTTTGCCAATGGAGGCCTCGGCTAAAACCGGCGCGACCGGGCGTTTGCCGATCCGCTTGCGACAAGGAAACGCGAGCGGACGGCCCCTGGGGCAAAGGCTCGGCAGGGACGCCAGCCCTTCACCCAAGGGCGGCATCCCCGCCGAGCCTGGCCAAGTGTTAAGCTCGCATCAGTCCGCCAGCCTGGCGCTTGCGAGCGATTGAGCTTGCTTGATCTGGCCTTGATAGCGCGCGTCCTTGCCGGGGTACCAGGGCATGGTGCCAATGGCGTCGAAGCCGGGAACCGTTTCCATGTGGCGCACCATGCGCCGACGCATTGCCTCGTCCGGCAAGGGACCGCGCATCGCCCCAAGATTGTCGCTCATATGATCCGGGTCAGACGTCCCGCAAAGCACGCAGGTAACCGCTGGATGGGCGATCACCCATTTCAGGAAGAATTGTGCCCAGCTTGAGGCTTCGAACTCCTGAGCAAAATCGGGAAGAGGACGGCCTTGCACGATATGCATCAACCGCGCTTTTTCCAGAGGCAAGTTCACGAACACGCCAACACCCCGGTCGGCGGCCGCGGGCAGCAGGCGCTCTTCCGCCGTACGATTAAAGATAGAGTAGTTCGTTTGCACGACGTCCACCTCGCCACGATCGATGAACCCAGTCAGTTCGGCCTGATAGGCAGACTCGTGGTGCGTGACGCCAACATGGCCGATATGCCCTTCCTTCTTCCACGCCTGCATGAGCGGGAGGATAACGCCGGCATTGGTGATGCTGTGACACTGCATGAGATCGATCGTTGACCGCCAGACGCGCAGCTTGGATCGCTCAAGACTTGCCGTCCCGTGGCTGGTGTCGCCCAGATATTCGCCGGTCGACCAGATCTTGTTGGCAAGGAAGATGTTACGCGCTTCGGGCATTTCCGACAGGAACGCGCCGACGCTGACTTCGGCCGAGCCATAAAGCGGGGAGGTGTCGATTACGCCACCGCCCCCGGCGGCATACCGCGCAACGACCTCGCGAAGGCGGTCGCGCGGATCGCCGGGCATGAGGTCGAAGGTCAGGAATGTGCCAAGTCCAAGGGCGGTCACTGACCGCCCCGTACGGCCAATCTGGCGCGTTATGGCAGATTGGACCGATCCGGAAAGGTTTTGATCCACCTGGGCGTAGGCCTGGCTTGTGCCTGCGCTTGTAATACCCACGGCCGCAGCAGCCGCTGCTGCGCCCAGGAAGCTGCGTCGATCGATGTTCATGATATCGTTCGTCATTATGTGCCGCCTTCTTTCTTGGGGTTCAGAATTGCCAGCCGGCCGGCACCCAGGCATAGCCGGTGTCGGTGCGAAGGATGCGCCCCAGGCCGGGGAACGGATAATGGAAACCAAGAACGAGCGTGCGATCGGCCGCAGCCTGATCGAAGATGCGCCGGCGCGCCGTGGCGGCCGCTTCCTGATCGCGATCCGGCCCCGGGCGCCAGGGGCGGTCGATATTGACCACGGGGTGATAGGCGAGGTCGGCCGTCAGCAGCAGTTGGTCGCTGCCTGATTGCACCAGAAACGTGGCCATGCCTGGCGTGTGGCCCGGCGCGGCGATCGTCATCAGGCCCGGCACGATTTCGGCACCGGCCTCATAAAGCTCGATACCTCCAGCGAAAGGCTGCACGCTCTGCTTGATATTGGCCGCAAAGCGCTGCCGGAACTCCGGTGGCACCGGCATATAGGAAAGATCCGGCTCGCCCTCAACGAAGAACGCCCAATCCGCGCTTGGCACCATCACGGTCGCCCGCGGAAACGCCTTGCCGCCATCGGCAGTTCGCAGGTTCCCGACATGGTCGGGATGGGTATGGGAGATCACGATCAGGTCGATATCCTCGGCGGACAGTCCAATTGCCCGCAGATTGTCGAACAGGTGGCCCCCGTTCGGCCCCATCGTGGTTCCGGCGCCCGCTTCGAGAAGAATGCGGCGGCCATCGATCTCCAACAGGAGGGTGTTGAGATTGAGGGTCATGACATCGGTTGGCAGAAAGGCGCGGCGCAGAACTTCTTCCAGTTCGGCTTCGGGGGCATCCCCTGCATAAACATTGGGCGGGCCGCCAATAATGCCATCGCTCAGCACGGTGGCGGTGATGTCCCCGATCTGTAAGCGGTAGTGACCAGCATTGCCGATCGGTGTCGCCGCGGACTGCGCGGCAACGGTTGCGGGAAGGATGTTGTTCAACAGCGCGCCGGTACCACCGGCGACGGCGGACAACATGATCTTACGTCGGTTGAGTGTCAGCATCTTAGTCTTCCTCCGAAAGGTTCATCGATCGCGGCAAACCCGTGCCGCTTCATTTCGGAAGGTGACGCATCAACACTGCTTTGATAAGCTCATCAAATGCAATCGCGCTGATCTGAATAGCAGAGCAATGACGATGATACGCCTTGATCATTTGGAGACTTTTGCCCTGATCGTGCGCTGTGGTGGCTTTCGTGCCGCCGCCGCCGAGCGTGGCGTCTCCTCATCGGTTATGAGCCAGACCATGGGCGCACTCGAGCACGCACTTGGCCTTCGGCTCCTGAACCGAACGACACGCAGTATTGCGGTCACTGAAGCGGGTGAACGCCTGCTGGAGCGACTCCGCCCAGCCCTGGACGACATCCGCTCGGCCCTTATCGAACTCGACGAATTGCGCGACGAACCGTCCGGCACACTGCGCATCAACGCACCGGGGCCCGCGGTCGACCATGTGCTCTGTCCACTCGCCTTTGCGTTCATGGAGGCCCACCCCCAGGTCAAGGTCGAGATTGTCAGTGATGCCGCGATCGTTGACATCGTCGCGCAGGGTTTCGATGCAGGGGTCCGTTTCGGACAGCAACTGGCTCAGGACATGATCGCCGTGCCGCTTGGACGCCCTCTGCGCTATGCGATCGTGGCTTCGCCGGACTATCTGCGCCAGCGCGGCAGGCCAGAGGTTCCATCTCAACTTGTCGGCCACGATTGCATTCGGCGCCGCTATCCCGGTGGGACGCTGGCGACCTGGACCTTCGGGAAGAACGATGAAACCTTTGAGATCGCCCCGGAAGGCCGCCTGACCCTGAGTTCGGCGCATCAGGAACTTCAGGCCGCTCTTGCCGGACAAGGCGTTGCCCACGTGCTCGAAGACTACGCTCGTGGAACCATTGCGGACGGCTCGCTCGTTGAGATCTTGGCAGACTGGAGCCCTAAGTTACCGAGCTGGTTCCTCTACTACCCAAATAAGCGGCACAGCAGCGCCGCGATGAGAGCATTCCTCGAATTTGTCCGCAAATCCGCCTCATAGGTCTTCGCATTGCATGACCAACAGACAAGGAGCCTATGGCGTCCAAGTTACCAAGCGGCACTTGAAAGTGCCTCATCCATTAGAGAACCGCCTGCAACTCGCGTTTCTGAAGCTCCGAAATCGCGCACCCACATGAGTTATTAGAATGTCAAATCAGAGCTATTCATGGGCGTGCTCGTTCGACATGTCGGTCTGCGTGTTGTAGATGCACTCGATGGTTGCTTGAAGCAAATGCAAGCGAGCCTTATGTGGCACTTGAGTACCATTGAGTAGTGTATGCCGGTTGAACATCGCCGAGACCGATAGCAGGGATCGTAACGACGTGAAGCGACGTGTAAAAATGATCGACGTCGCGCGGCGCGCCGGCGTCTCGCAAACCACCGTCTCCCTGGTTCTCAACAATATTGCCGGCATCCGCATCGCCGAAGCGACGCGCGCTCACGTCATCGAAACTGCCCGCGTTCTAGGCTATTCACCCGGGCCGATGCTGCATGAACTTCAAACCGAGCATGTCCCGATCATCGGCGTGCTGATCAACGAAATTTCCTCAGCCTATCCGATCGACATCATAGATGGCCTGCACGTGACCGCCCGAGCCGCGGCGATGCAACTGGCAGTCTTCGTCACCGATGGCGTGGTGGAGCGTGAAGCCGAGGCGCTCAAGTCGCTACGCCGCCTCGGCGTCGAAAGCGTCATCTATGCCAATACCTTTACCGCAGCCGTGCATCCCACCGAGGACCTCAGGGATTTTCGCCACGTCTACGTCAATTGTGTCCGCAATGACGGCAGCGGCACGGCGGTGATCCCAGGAGAGCGGGCCGCCGGCTTTGCCGCGGCGCAATATCTCATCGGCACCGGCTGCAAGCGGCTGGCGACGATTACCGGCGACGACTGGCATTCAAGCGCCCAGCGTCGACTATCCGGCTTCCGGCGCGGCGCCAAGGCAGGTGGCCTCTCGATCGAACCGGCCTATGTCAGGCATGGCGACTGGGGTCATCGGCGCGGGCGCGAGGCCATGATCGAATTGCTGGCCCTGCCCCAGCCGCCCGACGCCGTATTTTGCCAGAACGACATGCTCGCGCGGGGTGCCCTGGCCGCCATTGCCGAAGCCGGGCTCGCAGTACCCGGCGACATTTCCGTCCTCGGTCTGGACGAACGGGAGTTCGCGCGGGACCTGGGCCTGTCGACCATGCTGCTGCCCCATGCCGAGATGGCGGAACGCGCCATCAATATCCTGACCGGACCCCGACGACTGGACCTGCCCGCCACTATCTCAATCCGTTGCCGGCTGATCCCGCGCCTGACAACCAGGTAATCTTCACCAGACTTCTCAGGCGAGACGCTGCAGCGCCGCTCCGGCTGCATCGAACGCGTGCAGCTCAGCAGCATCAGCGGTCAGGCTGACGATGTCGCCCCTGTTGAACGCCTTGGTCTTGTCGAACTTGGCGAGGACGGGCTGCTCCGACCCGACATCGAGATAGAGGATCGTTACTTCGCCAAGGTGTTCGACGAGATCGACAGTGCCGGTCAGCAAAGCCTGTTCCGGGGTCGACAGCCGCAGGCTTTCGGGCCGTACGCCCAGGGTTCCAGCCTCCTTGTCCGTGCGCCCGCCGCTCCCAAAGGCAATGGCTCCCGCCCCAGCCCCGGCCAGGGTGACAAAACTGCGATCTCCGTCATGGCGGAGCGAACACGGCAGCAGGTTCATTGCCGGGGACCCGATAAACCCCGCGACAAAGAGGTTTGCCGGCGCCTCATAGAGCTCGACCGGGCGCCCCACCTGTTCGATACGGCCGGCATTGAGCACGACGATGCGATCGGCCAGCGTCATCGCCTCGACCTGATCGTGGGTGACATAGATCATTGTGGTGCCCGGCAGGCGTTCCTTGAGCTTGGCGATCTCGATCCGCGTGGCCACGCGCAGGGCTGCATCGAGATTGGACAGCGGCTCATCGAACAGGAACACCTTGGCCTCGCGCACGATGGCCCGCCCGATGGCAACACGCTGCCGCTGCCCGCCGGACAGTTCGCGCGGCCGACGCTTGAGATAGGGATCCAGTTGCAGCATGGCCGCCGCCTTGCGCACACGCTGGTCGATTTCGGCCTTGTCGACATGGGCGATGCGCAGGCTGAAGGCCAGATTTTCGTAGACGCTCATATGCGGATAAAGCGCATAGCTCTGGAACACCATGGCGATGCCACGCCGAGCCGGCGCAATATCATTTGCCACCGTGCCATCGATGCTGAGCGTGCCCGAATTGATACCCTCAAGGCCAGCAATCATTCGCAGCAGCGTGGACTTTCCGCAGCCCGAGGGGCCCACGAAGACCACGAATTCGCCCTTCTCGATATCGAGATCGATCGAGGAAATCACCTCGACCGGGCCATAGGATTTGCTGATATCCTTGAGACTGATCGCGCTCATCTACGGCACTCCTTCATGGGGTGGATGGTTGGCTGTACCAACCATGATCGGCGACCTTGGGCAGGTACTTCGCCTTTGGCAGGCTGTCTTCGGTACGGATGCACCAGACGAGGAGCGTTTGCAGCATGTCCGTCCGTACCGTCGCATGGCCGGCTTGGTGATAGAGATTGTCAAGCTCGCCCGGATCGGCATCGAGGTCATAAAGCGCCCCCGCGCCCGTCACATCAAACAACAGCTTCCACTTGCCCTTGCGAACCATTTTAAGATTGCCGCTCTGGGTCACGGAGTTAAGCTCGTCGATTACCGGTCCTTCATAGGGAAAGTGCAGCGCCGGGCGCTCATGGGCATCGTACGGCAGGCTGCCAATACCGAGCTCGGCATAGATGCTGGCAAATTCTGCCTCCGGATAAGATCCGCCAGTCAGCATGGGCCAGAGACTGCGGCCCTGCACGCCGAACGGAATTTCCTGCCCAACCGCTTCGCAAAGCGTCGGGAAAATGTCGACCAGCGAAACGAAATCGGTCTCGTTGCCGCGCCTGATCACACCGGGCCCGGCAATGATCAGCGGCACACGCACCAGGCATTCCGGTAGCCCTGCTCCCTTGCGCTGCAACCCATGATCACCAGCGTAATCACCGTGGTCGGAGAGAAAGATAAGAATGGTGTTGTCGAACTGCCCCACGGCCTTGAGATGGTCGACGAAGCGCTCAACCTGATCGTCGATCATTCGCAGCATGCCGGCATAAACAGCGCGATACTTACGCCAGTCGGCGTCATAGCCGGGGCGCTTGTCCTCGAACAACCGCTGCAACC
Source organism: Devosia sp. ZW T5_3 (assembly GCF_044987315.1). Lineage (NCBI taxonomy): Bacteria > Pseudomonadati > Pseudomonadota > Alphaproteobacteria > Hyphomicrobiales > Devosiaceae > Devosia > Devosia sp. ZW T5_3. Next base: position 191,413 of record NZ_JBJDRE010000001.1, on the reverse strand, counting down.
ATTGCCAATGCCCGCCCCGCGCCGCGCTCGATTGCGGCGAGCCAACCCGGTCGGGCATCTGGTCGGGCGAGAACATCGAATAATAGGGTTCGGGCGCCTGGTAGGGGTTATGCGGTTCCGGCAGTGACAGCCACAAGAAGAACGGTTTGTCGCCATTGGCGTCGACGCAGGTGATAGCATCGCTGACGATGCGGTGGCAGAGCTGGTTCTCCAGTGGAAACGGCGTGGGGGCACCGGCAACAGCATGGTCGAGGTCGAACAGCCACTGGTCGAACGCCTTTTCGCTGGCATCTGCGCGATCCGCCGGGCCGTTGGTGTGGCTATAGGGTCCGCCGTGGAAATCGAAGGCATCGGCGTCGAGATAGCTATGGTTCTTGCCCGCGATGTTGAATGTGTATCCGGCACTGCGGAACATGCCCGGCATGTCCTTGCTGAAGGTCACGCTTTCGGCAGGGCTCCAGTTCTGCTTGACCCGGCTTGCCTTGGGGAAGCGCCCGGTCAGCATGCTCGAACGCGCCGGGGTGCAGGTCGGCATCGGTGTATAGGCGCGTTTGAAGCGCGTCCCGGTCTGGCCCAAGGCCTCGACGAACGGCATCGTATTCACCGGAAAGCCTTCCGACGCGAAGAAATCCGCGCGCTGCTGGTCGGTCATGATCAGGACGATATTGGGCTTGGCGGTGGTCACTGCGTATCTCCGGAAAGAGGATCGGACGGGACCTAGGCCCCGTCCGGTCGTTGTCTGGCCTCAGCCCAGGACGAAGCCGGCTTCGTCGAAATAGGTGTCGGCTGCCGCTTCGGGCGTCGTCCGCTCGAAGCCCACTTCGCCATTGAGGCGCCCCAATAGGGATTCCAGCTCGCCATGCCCCTTGATCCAGCGCGGGGTATCGGGGGAGGCCACGGCCCGAAGGTTGTCGAGGTATTGCAGGACCTTGGTGCTCGGCGCATCGGCCGTTTTGGCGAGGATTGCCGCTGCCTTGTCCGAGGCCGGTCCGCCTAGGGTCAGTCCCAGAATGGCGATGGCTTCCTCATCATTGAGCAGGAAATTGATCAGCTTGGCCGACTGCTCGACATGGGCCGACATGGCCGGAATGACCCAGAAATCGAGGGCGCGGATCAGGTGGCCATTGTTGGCTCCGCCTTCCAGGCTCGGGCAGGCATGAATGCCAAGCTCCTCCGTCATCAGCGCCTGATAGAACACCAGTTGCTGGTTCCAGCCGATCTGCATGGCCGCCAGATTTTGCACCATTGGCGCGTTCTGGAAGCCGGCGCTTTCGGCCGTGACCGCTGGCGGCGGCGCCCCGCGCTCGGCACGCAGTGATTGCCAATAGGCCAGCCAGTCGATCAGGTCGGCCTTTTCGAAGCCAAGCCCGCCCTCGGCGCCGTAGAGCGACTTGCCCCGCTGCGTCAGGAACACCTCGAACAGGCCAGTAAAGCCACCCGAGTCGCTGACGCCATAATGCTGCTCGCCGCCGGCCTTGCCGAGCGCAATGGCCATGTCGCGGAAGCTGTCCCAAGTCAGGTTATCGAGCGAGCCGGTGACGCCGGCCGCGTCGAGCTTGGCCTGATTGTAGAACAGGCCCACCGCGATCTGGTTATTGCCGATGGCATTGACCGTCTGGCCCATGGTGCCGATCTTGACCACGCCGGGATAGAGCGAGGACGTGTCGATGGTACTGCCGATGAAGGGCGTCAGGTCGGCCAGCTGCCCGCGCTCGATATAGTCGAAGAGGTATGTCATCGAATGACGATGCATGTCGGGGGCGCCACCGCCTGAATACTGCACCGGCAGCCGGTCGTAAAAGTCGGCGAAGGGCGCAAATTCCACCGTCACCGGAATGTCCGGGTGCTTTTCGGTGAACAGCGCCAGCGCCTTCTGCATGCGGTCATGCGTGTCCTGCCCGCCATACCAGGCTGCCTTGATCGGCGTGCTCTGGGCAAGGGCCCCCATTGCCGAGCCGAGCCAGAGCGCGGTGGCGCCCCCGATGCTGAGCTTGATCGCGCCGCGGCGATCCATGATTGGTCCGTTGGTCATGTTTCCTCCTTCAGGGTTTCGTTTTGCAAGGCCGGGCTCACCCTTTCAGCCCGGTTGTGGCGATGCCTTCGGCGATCTGGCGTTGGAAGATGACGAAAAGAATGAAGAGCGGGAGCAGCGTGATGACGGACATTGCGAACAGCATGCCCCAGGCTGATTCACCGCTGGTCGCGTCGATGAAGAGATTGAGCGCCAGCGGCGCGGTATAGCGCTCCACCTGGCTGAGATAGATCAGCTGCGAAAAGAAGTCGTTCCAGGTCCACAGGAACGTGAAGATCGCTACCAGCACCAAAGCCGGCCGGCAGATCGGGAAGATGATGTAGAAAAAGATCTGGTATTTGTTGCAGCCATCCATCTCGGCCGCCTGGTCCAGATCGCGCGGAATGCCGCGGATGAACTGCACCAGAAGGAAGATGAAGAAGGCGTCGACCGCAAAGAATTTCGGCAGCACGAGCGGCGCGATGGTGTTCACCAGCCCCAGGCTCTGGAACACGATATATTGCGGCAGCACCGTCACGTGGAAGGGCAGCATCAGCGTGACCAGCATCAGCGCGAAGGCGATCTTGGAGAACGGAAATTCCAGCCGCGCAAAGGCATAGGCCGCCAGCGAGCAGGAAAAGAGGTTTCCCACGATCGAGAGGATGCAGATCACGGCCGAATTGAGCATAAAGGCGCCGAACGGCACGCCCAGTCGCGACCAGCCATCGGCATAGTTGCTCCAGGTGAAGGCGGACGGGATCAGTCCTGCCTCGCTGAAGATCAGTTGCTCGGGCTTGAAGGAGCTCGATACCAGCCAGAGCAGCGGGTAGCTCATCAACAGTGCCACGGCGATGAGCGCGATCGTGCGGATGGCCCGCCCTGGGGGCGATGTCTTGGTAATAGCCGTCATGACAAGCTCTCTAGCTTTCGTAATGGACCCAGAAGCGCGAGGCCCAGAAGGCCAGAGCCGTGAATGCGCCGATGATGAAGAGCAGGATCCAAGCCATCGCCATGGCGTAGCCCATGCGGAAATTCCGGAAGCCCTCAAGATAGAGGTAGAGCGTGTAGAACAGCGTCGAATCCACCGGACCGCCCGAGCCGTCGCTCACCACATAGGCCGGAACGAAGGCCTGAAATGCCGTGATCGTCTGCATCACCAGGTTGAACAGGATGAGCGGGCTGAGCAGCGGCAGCGTGATGCGGAAGAACCGCTGCACGGGATTGGCGCCGTCCATGATGGTGGCTTCCACCACCTCCTTGGGAATCTGACGAACACCGGCCAGAAAGATCACCATCGGCGCGCCGAACTGCCAGACATGCAGCAGGATCAGCGTGCCCAGCGCATAATTGGGGTCGCCGATCCAGCTCGTGCCCTGCACGCCAAACGCCGCCAGCACCGAATTGACCAGGCCTGTACTGCCGAACAATTGCCGCCACAGCACGCCAATGGCGACGCTGCCGCCCAGCAGCGATGGCAGGTAGAACACGCCGCGGAAGAAGTTTGCCGTGCGTGTCGTCGCCGACAGGCTGACTGCGATGATCAGCGCCACGGCGACCGAGAGCGGCACCGAGACCAGCACATAGACGGTCGTGACCTCCAGCGACTGCAGGTAACGCGGATCGCGGGTCAGCAGGCGTTGATAATTAGCTGTCCCCACCCAGCGCGGTGGCGACAGCAGGTCATAGCTGGTGAACGAGAGGATGGCCGAGCCGATCATCGGCAGCGCCGTCAGCAGCACCATGCCCAGCAACCAGGGCGTCAGGAACACCAGCGCGGTCTTCCAGTCACCGGCGCTGCCCGCCGACCGCGCTGGCGGCTTGCCAAGGGCGGGAAAGGTCCGCCTCAATCTGCTGAAAGCCATGTTCTGTTCCTTCGCCGCGCCTAGGTTTCACTACCGGAAGCCTTGCGCGCCACGCGCCGGTCCTTGTCGATAAGCTCATAGGGCACCGAGGCGGCCGGCTGGGTTATGATCCGACGGAGGGTCTCGATCGGCAGCTTGGGTTCCCGCGCGGCGGTCAGAAAGCCATTGGTTTCCTGCTCGGTATCGGTCAATTGCGTGTAGCAATAGCCGGCTATGTAGGGGCTGGCGGCAATGGCCGAGAACAGGCTGTCCAGCCGTGTCTCGAACTCACCCGCGTCCTTCACCGTGGAATAGCCATGCCAGGCTTCGCCCTGCTTGGGCGTAAAACTCAACCCGCCGAACTCGGTCAGCATCACCGGCTTGTCGCCGCGTTCGCGACCGCCAAGAATGACGCGCCGCCGCGCCGGCCCCATGCCAGCCAGCATGGCGTCGATGTCCTCAGCCGTCTGGAAACGCCGGGCCAGCCCCTCCCCGTCTGGCGCATAATCATGCACCGACCAGATATCGCTTTCGACCAGTTCCCAACCATCGTTGGAAATGAGGGGCCGCGATGGATCGAGCGCCTTGGTCAGGTGATAAAGGCCCGACGCGTAATGGGCCTGATCGGCCCTGACAGCGATCTGCGAAACGCCCCAGCTTTCGTTGAGCGGGACCCAGGCAATGATGCAGGGATGACTCTTGTCGCGCCGGATCACTTCCATCCATTCGCGCGACAGCCGCTCGACCGCCGATGAAGAGAAGGCATAGGCGCTGGGCATTTCCTCCCAGACCACGAGCCCTATCATGTCGCACCAATAGAGGAAGCGCGGGTCCTCGATCTTCTGGTGGATGCGCACCCCGTTAAAGCCCATGTCCTTGATCAATTGGGCTTCGTGCCGCAGAGCGTCGGGGCTGGGGGCCGCCAGATGGGATTGCGGCCAATAGTTCTGGCCCAGCACCAGCCGCAAGTAATAAGGCAGCCCGTTGAGCAGGAAGAAACCCTCGCCAACCTCGGCACTGCGCAAGCCGAGATAGCTTTCGACCACATCATCGCCCAAGCTCACGGTGGCAGCGATGAGGTTCGGCTTTTCAGGCGTCCACAACAGATGGTCGCGATAGGTGAAGTGTTCCAGCTCGGGAATGGTGACATAGATAATCGCTTCGCTGTCGGCGACGCTGACGCTCGTGTCGGTCAGCAGCGCGCCTTTGACCATCAGGCGCACACGAAGCTGGACCGGCTCGGCCGGCATCCCGCTCAGCCGCACCTCGCAGCGCACCCGGGCATTGGCCAGATCGGGCGTCCAGTGCAGGTCGGTAATGTGGAGGCCCGGCACCACTTCGAGCCAAACTGGCTGCCAGATGCCGGTGGTGCGATGATACCAGATATTGTGCGGCGCCTCGAGCCAGTCCTGCTTGCCGCGCGGAAAACGCACGTCGCGTGGCTGGTCCTCGGCACGCACGACGACGACCTGCTCACCATCCGTGTTGAGAGCCGGGGTAATATCGGCGGAAAAAGGCGTATGGCCACCCTCGTGCCGGGCGACCAATTGGCCATTGACCCAAACCTCGGTCAGATAATCCACGGCGCCGAAATGCAGCATCAGCCGCTCGCCGGCACCGATGGCCGGCATGTTGAAACTCCGCCGATACCAGACCACCGGATGAAAGCCCTGCTCATGAATGCCCGAGGCCTCCGATTCCGGCGGGAACGGCACCGTGATCTGCCGATCGAACGGGCCACCACGGAACCAGCCGGCATCCCGACCAGCATCGGTATCGTCATGGGCAAATCCCCACTGACCACACAGGTCATGCCAGTTAGCGCGTGCAAACTGAGGGTTGGGATAAAGCTCGCGTTGAAACGTGGCACCGGTATTCATGTCAGGACTCCTCCTTGCGGGCACAGGCTTTCAGGCCCGCGCGACGCTTGCCGCGCGCGGTCATGATACCGTGCCACTGATTTGCGTGACGCTGGCGTCCTCCCGCCAACGGTGCTAAATTTCTTTAGCAGATTGCTTGCCAACCCCCCTATTGTCAAGCGGCCGGTGCGAAAGGTGTTGAAACATGAGCGATGGCAAAATCGGATGTGCTGCGCCAAGCTGCTGCGCACCAACAGCACTACGCAACACTATCATCCGGCCTGATCGCGCAGCCTTGCAGCCGCCACCCCGGCCTATGCCGGCTGCGGGAGCGCCCGGACGCAAAGCCATTCCCGGTGGCCTCGTCGATGTCGGCACCGGCACGCCGCACCATCTCGAGGATGGCGAGGGCCCGTTGCGCCAGGTCCGCATCAAGCCATTCCTGATGGACGAAGCCGCCGTCACCAATGCGCGCTTCGCCGATTTCGTCGCCGCCACCGGCTATGTCACCGAAGCTGAGCGGTTCGGCTGGTCCTTCGTCTTCTTTCAGTTCCTGCCCCATGACCGTGAAACGCAGGGCGTGGTCGGCGTCGAATGGTGGCGGCGCGTCGAAGGCGCGAGCTGGAACCACCCCTTCGGCCCCGCCAGCGACCTGTCCGGCATCGAGGATCATCCTGTGGTCCATGTGTCCTGGAACGACGCCCAGGCTTTTGCGGGCTGGAGCGGCGGGCGGCTGCCAACCGAAGCCGAGTGGGAACATGCCGCGCGCGGCGGTCTGAGGAATGCCCGCTTTCCCTGGGGCGATGCCGAGCCCGACGATACGGGCAGCTTTCCCTGCAATGTCTGGCAGGGCCAATTTCCCCACCGCGATGATGCGGCCGATGGCTATTCCGGGCTGGCCCCCGCCGTTTCATTCGGGGCCAACGGCTATGGTCTCTACAATATGAGCGGCAATGCCTGGGAATGGACCGCCGACCCCTTCCGCGTGCGCTCGCTGAAGCGCTCGGCCCAGGAAATAAATGAGCGCGCCAGAGTGGAAGATCGCAAGCTCCTCAAGGGTGGCTCCTACCTCTGCCACATCACTTATTGCTACCGCTATCGCATCGCCGCACGCACCAGCAATACGCCAGACACCACCACCGGCCATACCGGCTTTCGCCTGGCTTACCTTTACCCTTGAACGCGCCATTCCGCAGCGTTCCGACCTCATCAGGCTGTATGCGCCATCACGACAATGCGCCCTTGCGAGAAGGGTCATTGGGATGCGCCTTGATTAAGTTGGATGCCAGCTTTCCGGTAAGCCGAACCAAATCTTCGAACTCGGTCGTTGTCCAATCACCAAACAGCTGTTCGGCCACCTCCAGGCGGGCGGCGTCGATCGCTTGTGTGGCAGCATTGCCGCGCGACGTGACGATTGCCTCCCGAATGCGCTTGTCGGCAGGGCTCACCTGGCGGGACAGCAATCCAAGTTCCTCCAGCCTCGCGACCTGGCGACTGACAGTCGAATAGTCACGGCCGATCTTGCCGGCGAGTTCCACGATGCCGATAGGCCCCAGTTGGCCGACCAGCACCAGTATCGGGCAGAGGGCACGCTCCATGGACAGGCCTGTGGCTTTCAGCATGGCCTCGTCACGTTCCGGTCCATTCATAACGGCGGTGATGTCTATGAATGCGCGCATCAGTTTCGGCAGGTGAGTTGAGATATGTGCGTTTTGCACTCTTTTTGTTGACACTGCTGCCTCCTTCTATTATGTGCATTTTACACATGAACGCCGCAGTGGCAACAGCTGGCGCATACCCCGCTAAACCGAACGATTGATCGGGACAGGTTGGCTGGCGCTCTTCATCGCAGAGGAACACGACATGCACATCTTCATGACTGGACCGACGGGTTATATCGGCGCGCCTTTGGCCCAGAGCTTGCTCGACAGGGGACATAGCGTAACCGGCCTAGCGCGTTCCGCCGAGGCCGCCGACACCTTGGCTGCACGCGGTCTTCAGGCCCACCAAGGGGACACTGCGGAACCGGAAAGCATCTCGGATATCCTGCCCCAAGTGGATGCCGTGATCCATATCGCCGTTGGGCTGCCGAGGGGCGTTACCGAAACCGATTTCGCCTTCACCGACAAATTGATCCAGGGGCTGGCCGGCACCGGCAAACCCTTGATCATGACCAGCGGGCTGGGCGTATATGCCGGGATCGCTGACGCCTATGTGGATGAAACCACCCCGCTTGCGCCGGCCATCGAAATGCAGGCCATGCGCGTGAAGCTCGAGGATCGTGTCCTTGCCGCGTCGGCACAGGACATCCGATCCATCGTGCTTCGCCCCGCGCATGTTTATGGTCAGGGCGGCGCGGGGACTTTGGTGCGCACATTGCTCGGCGCAGCGGCCGAGAGCAAGAAAGGCGCATTCATCGGCGATGGGATCGTGCCGGTGTCGACGGTTCATGTCGACGATCTGGTAGCGGCCTATATCGCAGCCCTCGATCGAGGGCGAGGCGGGCAGCTCTATAATCTTGTGAGCGATCGGGTCTACATGAGAGACTTGGCCAAGGCCGTCAGCCATGCGACCGGCGGCAACGGGGATACCGTTTCCTTGACGGCACAAGAAGCGCAGTCGAAATGGGGCCCGATCGCTGCGCTCTATGGTGCATCCCCGATTATCTCGGGCACCCGCGCCATCGTCGAACTGGGATGGAAAGCCACCGCCCCCAGCGCGCTTTATGAACTTGTCCATGGCTCGCTGCGCGTCAATGCAGCATAGGAAGTGCTCGACCCGGGCGCGCATCCGAGGTCGATCAGGCTTCGGTCTCGTAGAGCGCACCGTGACGCTCTGCTATGGCCTGGCGCGCCGCTTCCATGTTGGCATTGAGTGCGGCGCCCCACTCGTCCGGCTTCTGGCGAATGGACTGGCGGCGCCGATTATTGACCTCGATTGCTTTGCCGATAACCGCATCCACCGCTCGGTCCCGCGGGATCTGCAACTCATCGGCAATGGCATCGCCGTGGAAGCGCCAGGCCAGGGCGGCGAAAGCGTCCACGCTGAAACGAAACGTTCGTTCTCATGCAGCTCTCCTTAGGTGTGAGGTCGGTGGCCCTTGGGATCGGTGCCTGGCAGTCAGGCTGGAGGCTCAGCCAATCCCTTCGACACCATGCTTCTCGCAGCAGTGATGATCGCGTCGCGGGAACTGTGGGGCACCCAACCGAGGACGCGCCTCGCCTTGTCGTTCGAGGTCTTCTTCGCGTAGCCCAGATCCGGCACGATAGCCTTGATCTCAGGACGGAACATGCCGACGAGGCGCAGCACGAAGTTCGGTATGGCGTGCGTGGGAACCCGACTTGCCGCCACACCCAGTTCGGTTTTCAGAATGCCGGCGATATCTCGCATCGAGATCGCCGGGCCGTTTGACAAAAGGAAGCGCTGGCCGGCTGCTGCCGGATTGTCCATGGCGGCGATGTGAGCGCTGGCGACGTCTCCGGCGTCGACTACCGGAAAGTAGATGTTGGGCACGGCGGGCATCGTGCCGTTGAGCAGGCGCTGGATGACGTGGTTCGACCCGGAAATCTCCCGCCCCATCACCATGCCAATTACTGCCACCGGCAGAATGGTCGTCAGTTCCATGCCTCTGCCTTCCTGTGCGACAAAATCCCAGGCGGCCCGCTCGGCAATCGTCTTGCTCTTGCCGTAGGCGTCAACGCCTGGACCATCGAGGATGGTCCAGTCCGCTTCGGTGAACACATGGTCACTGTGCGGGTGCCCCCAGCTCACTGCATGGAACGCCGATGTCAGCACAACACGTTTCACGGCGGCATCGCGAGCGGCTCGCAGAACATGTAGCGTGCCCTCCCGAGCCGGTCGAATAACGTCGTTCTCGTTGTCGACATGGCCGGGATGGACCGGGGAGGCCACGTGCAGCACATAGTCGATGTCGACCATTGCCTGGGCCCAGCCATCGTCCTCCAGGAGGTCGGTCGCCACGAAGCTCAGATTGTCGAGCCGGGCGGCCCCAGCATCACGAAGCACACTTTGGATTGAGGCTTGCTTATCGAGAGAGCGGATCGTTGCGCGCACGGTGTGGCCGGCGGCGAGAAGCTGAATGATGCAATGGCTGGCGATGAAGCCAGAACCACCGGTAACAAGAACGTTGTATCGGGTCACAGAGCATCTCCTGAATGTTGAGCGCGGCTGGCTGCGTGCTCTTGACGCCAGCGCAGCGGAGTTGTGTGTTCCCAAGCGCGGAATGCGCGAGTAAATGAGTTCGGTTCCTCGAAGCCAAGCAGCATGGCGATGGCCACCGGATCGAGCTCCGTGTTGGCCAGCAATCTGCTGGCCGTCGTCCGTCGGACTCCGTTCAGTTGCTCCTGAAAGCTGGTGTTCGTCGCTTCGAGGCGTCGTTGCAAGGTACGCGTGCTGAGATTCATCCGCCGCGAAACGGCGGCAATGCTCGCCTCGCGACCCTGGCTGAATTGACGCGCGATTGCGGTACGAACAGAGCCGAGCAGGCCGGAATATCCGTCTCCCTCCGCCAACCGCGCTTCGAGGTTGCCAAGGAGTCGTTCGAAGGCAGGTCCATCGGAACTTACGAACGCCGTGTCCAGCGCCTTCGCATCAAAAATCATGCAGTCGTAGTCCGCCGAGAACACAATCGGGCAGCCAAAATGATCACGTAGCACGTCGACGTGCGCCTCTCGGCGTGCCAACTCCACTCGTAGCGGCCTCACGATCCCGCCGGATCCGACCAGCGCCAACTGCATCAACGCGGCTAACGTCATGTCCACAAGCAGTCGCGGCACCTCCCCGGCCGCCTCAAGCCAGCGGTATCGGACCACTGCCACGTCTTCGTCCGCTTCAACTTCGACGGTCTCTGGGCAGGTTAAACGCTTATACCGACCTAGCGCCGAAAGGGCTCGCCGGAAGTCAGTGGCGTGGAGGGCAACAATCGAGGCAACGCCATACCCACCGGATATACCCTCGGCGCCAAACCGCAGCCCTACCGAAGGATCGTGCAGAACCTCACCGGCTGCGGTCCAAATCGCGAAGAACTCATCAGTAGTCCAAGGCCCAGTGGAGCCGACACCGGCGCGACGGCACAGCGACTCGAACTGGATGCCGCGAAAACGGAACTGGGGTAGCAAGAAGGTCTTGGGTGGCTGCATGTACGCAAGATACGATGCAACACCGCGCAATCATAATCCGATCGCGCCAATATAACGGCGCCCGCCTAGATCATCGATCGGCCAAAACATTAAGTGCTGGAGAAGAAGCCAAAGCGGATCTTCGATGGTCGCATGCGGTCCGAGACGGTCGTCATTCCTCGCCGTGCTGCCGCGGCTCTGTTGCGATCCCTACCTGGCTCGCTGCTCCGAGGAAAGGGCGCGCTTATTTCACGTATCGGCATTCACTCCCATGACCGCCTGGCAAATATGGTCGCTGTCCTCGCGGTTGGTGGCGTCGTCCATGGATTGGCCTTCAAAACCAGCTACCTTCATCAAGGACAACCGGAACTGAGCAGCATCGTTGGCCCCAAGCCTGGCCAGGATTTCGCGTTCGATCTGTCCGACCGCCTTGGTGTATCGCGCCAGTGCCTTCGATCCTTGGGCAGTAACACTGATGTGGCGACTGCGCCGGTCGCTGGGGTCGGTCGTACGCTTGATGAGTGCTTCCTTCTCAAGCGCATCAAGAAGGTAGGTCAATGTAGTCTTGTCTAGATCGAGACGCTCGGCGATGGCGATCTGACTATGGCATGTCTCTTTTTCTACATGCGACATGACCAGAAAGGCACGCGCGCCTCCAGGCAGTTCTGCAAGGGCGGCCTCTACACGCTTCTGGTAGTCTCGCAACAAGGTCGCAAGGGCCCAGCCGAGGCCAACGCCTAAAGATGGTTCCGCTGATCCGGTCTTGTTGTTGCTCATGCGCTCGTTTTAACGAGCTTGGGCAGCCAAGTCGAGAACTGGGGCCGCAGCCAGTCTGCGGGCCAGAGAGCGACCATTGCGCTGTGCCGAAGCATTGGCGTTCGACAAGTTCTCGGCGGCCAGTCCCCGCAAGCCTTCCATTGCCGGCGTGACCTCGGCCAAGGTCAGCTCACATTCAATCACTTCGAGCTCCAGCTGCCAGATATCCTCAAGCACACGCCTGTACCATGCGGTCCCATGGTCCCAGCCGTATCGTGGCGAGCCCGGGCCATATCCACCTCCGCGCGCTGTGATCAGCTGCGCCGGTCGCCCGGCGACGACAGGCGTCTTGCCAGGAGCAAACCTGGGTTCGGCGAGCAGGATGTCGACATAGGCCTTGAAGTGCTGGGAAACGCCAAAATTGTAGAAGGGCACAGCGAAGATGTAGGCATCGGCTGCTTCCAGTTCATCGGCAAGCTCGTGGGCTAAGGCAATGCCTTCCGACTGTTGCGACGTACGCTGCTCGGCCGGCATGTGGGATCCAAACACGGCACCCGCCCATGCTGTTGATGGCAAGGGAGAAAGGCCAATTTCGCGCCGGGTGATCGAGGCATTGCCAAGGCCGGCAACTACCGAAGCCTGAAGGCGGTCAGCAATCGCCCGAGTGACGGACCCCGTGTCGCGAATGCTGGCGTCCAAACGAAATATCGTCGACATGATCCAAACCCCATATGATCTATTTTATAGATCATCTATTGAATAGATCATCTGTAGTCAATACGAATTTGGAGCGGTGACACGACCCATCGCGCATCACTGACTGCTTTGAACCACAGACCAGCCAGTGACCTTAAGGGTGACGGCTCGCAGCCACCGGTCCATAGGTGGCTGCATCAATGAGGTATCTGACCTCGTCTGAACGATCTCAACTGGCTGCGGCTCAGTTCCGCGAGTACGCATTACTCATCTTGTGGGCCTTCAAGTCCGGGCCGGCAGATGCTCGGCGTAGAACAGCGCCAGCCGATCGACCGCCTGATCCAAATAATCCGCCTGGTGATACATGTCGTAGTGGCCCGCGCCATCGATGACGAAGAAGTTCTTCTTGCCCTTGGCCAGACCGAACAGGCGCTCACCGGCCTCATACTGACCGGTCGAGCTGCGGCGGCCGCCGACAATGACCTGGAGCGGCTGGACCAGGAGGTCCGGCACAAGGCCGAAGGCGTCGAAACCGAGAATATGACCGAAGCTCGGGAAATAGATCCGGTTGGTCGAATTGGGATTGCACCAGGGCGACTCCCGGTAAAACCAGACCGCGTCCAACAGGTCGGGGTCGGTAATGCCCGCTGACTTGGCGGCTTCGAGACTATCGGGAATCCACTGCTCGCGCCGCTCGGCGCCGCCGCGTGCCTCGATGGTGCGCTGCCGGCCAACGGCCTCCAGCCGGTGAGACAGGCCATCGCCGGCCAGCATCTGGCGAAATGCCTGACCCAAGTCGATAGCGACAACTGTGCCGATGGCCCTGAACCGTCTCTCAGTCAGCGCGGCCTTCACCGCGTAACCGCCGCCGGCGCAAACCCCAAGCAGGCCAACCCGGCTCTCGTCCACATAAGGCAGGGTCATCAGGAAATCGACGGCGCAACTGATGTCTTCTACCCGCACAACCGGGTTTTCCAGATCGCGCGGTGCACCACCGCTCTCGCCTTGATAGGCGGGGTCGAACACCAGCGCCAAGTAGCCATTGGCCGCCAGCCGTTCGGCGTAATTGGCGCCGATCTGCTCCTTGACACTGCTACCCGGCGTGCTCAAAACGATTGTCGGATAGGTCTTATCAACGGCAAAGTCGTTCGGGAAATAGATATTCCCCATGACCTCGATGCTTCCGTTATGAAATGAAATACGTTCGTAGGGGCTCGTCATGCGACTAAGACCTTCATCGTAAGATCGAAACTTATATGTTCGAATTTCATATAGTTTTAAAATGGAACTACATCAAGTCATGAACGATCATATTGATGACGCGAGCGCGGCGCGCATCTGGCGACTAACCTATCAGTTCTCGGCAGAGGTCCTCACCGAAGCGGCCATCCAACTCGAAGCACTGGGACTGGAGCCGAAGGAATTCTTCGTGCTCGACGGTATCGACGAACGACCCTTCCCGGCTGAGCTCGCGCGCTATCTCTCCATGCCCAAGCCGACGGTGACGGCCTATCTCAAGAGCCTGCAGGCCAAAGAATTCATTGCCCGGGAAATCGATGCGCAGGACCTGCGCCGACACCGACTGGTGTTGACGCCAGCAGGACAAATTGCGATCACCGCCGCCCGCAAAGCCTTGGCTGCCAGATACGATGTCAGGTTGGCTCGATTGAAAAAGAGCGACCGTGCTGACTTCGAGAGGCTTTTAGAGCGATTGGCCAAGGCAGCTGAGTGACAGGGTGCCCCAGGTTGATCCTAGACTGTTCGGGGTCGAATTGTTCTTCGTGGCTGCGTGCCTGTTATAGGCCCGTTGCTCGACGCCTGGAATGAATACCACTAAGCCTGCGTTTCGTAATACGCCGGAGTACAAGTTTCCTCGTGAGGCCGTCGGCGTCCCCAGTGGTGCTACCGCTGGGTGCATGGAGTTCAGTGATTTTATTGTCTATGTCGACGAGAGCGGCGACCACGGGCTTGTGACCATAAACCCGCAGAACCCGGTGTTTGTGCTCACCTTCTGCATCTTCGAGAAAGAGGCCTATCGAACGGCAATGGTGCCGCTTGTACAGGCCCTCAAGTTCGAGTTCTGGGGTCATGACGGCGTTGTTCTATATAGCCGCGAGATCCGGAAATCGTCCGGTGACTTTTCCATCCTGCTCAATCAGGCTGTGCGCGACCGCTTCATGGCAACTGTGAATTATGTCGTCGAGCAGGCGCCGGTCACGCTCATTGCGGCTGCAATTGATAAGCAGTGTTACCTCCAGAAGTACCATGATCCCGACAATCCATACAAAATTGCGCTGACTTTCTGCATGGAGCGCCTGCAGCGGTTTCTGGTTGAACGAGGGCAAGATCACCGCAAGACCTGGATGCTGGTCGAACAGCGGGGCCGGAAAGAGGATGATGACCTCGAACTCGAGTTCAGGCGTATCGCAGCTGGCGGCAATCAGGTTGGACCCATGCCTAACCTCGACATCCGCTTCATGGACAAGAAGCATAATTCGGCGGGGCTGCAGATGGCCGACCTTTTGGCCTACCCCGTCGCCCGGCACATCATCGCTCCGGACCAGCCAAACCGCGCCTATGAGCTTGCAGAACAGAAGTTCCACAGGAGTGCGGCGGGGAAAATACGCGGCTACGGGCTAAAGATCTTCCCGTGAGAAAAGCGAAGGGCCCCGAGGTATTCCCCGAGGCCCGACGCCGAACGAGCATTCCCGTTCCATTTGATTGTAAAATGGGTCTAGCTAAGTGACCTGTCAACCCATTGCTGAGGCAACACAGTGTCTACGCTTGCCGCAGGCCCCTCTTCCGTCCACAACGCGCGCCATTCCGGTCGCTCGATCAGCATCAGCGAATGCCCAAAAGCTGACATCGCCGTCCGACCCAGGCCAGCACCAGATTGGCGACGGACTGGGCCAACGTAAATCGACTGGGCGCGGATCAGTCAGTCTTGCGACGGCAACACCGCAGTCCGACCAAGCTCAGTAAGGCTATAGATGCCTCTGCTTTCCCGCACGAACCATCCATAGACATTGTTTCTTAAAATTGCAGGCGCCCTGGCGACCAGCGCCTTAAGCTGCTTTGGACTTCGGGGCCCGGCCAGCAATGAGGTGGCGCATAACATGCAATCCTGCCTGTAGGCCGTCATGATCGGCTTGCCGCGCCCCCCGCCCACCTGCGGATCGCCCACCCTGCGCTTGTGCTCATCAAGAAGCCGAGACCGCCTTTTCGCGTCACGGCGTGGCGCAGCCGCAAAGGGAGCAACGATAACAGCCACTTCTCCGGCGTCCGAGACTGAAATTACCCCAAAGCCGAGCCGCCGACAGAGATTTCGGAAACGGACATCGTGCTCACGCCCCCTCCCAGTCTTTGATGCTCTCGCTGCAAGCCAGACTTCATCACAGAACGAGGCCCGTTTCACTCCTTGCATGACGAGCTCGAGGTTGAAGGCCAGCTTCATTTCGCAGACCATGATGATCGGTGGATCGCCGTCTTTAACGCCAACCAGATCGCAATCGTTAACCTCGCCTTTTACGGAATAGCCGGCGCCTTCCATGAAGGTCTTCAAAGGAAGGTAAAGTTCCGTTTCTGCCATTTGGTCACTTCAGATCGAGATGAGCACGAACTTAATGTACCCGAGTCTGCGACTCATGGCGTGCCACAAGAGGGTCCAGACGGCGCCATGGGGTCGGTACCGGGCCCGACAGCAATGCGCCCCATTTCAGCCATTTAGTCAGCCTCGGCCGGTTCCAAAGCTGACCTTTCCGCAAGAGCCAACCCCGTCCATTTCGGGGGGGCTAAACACCAAATTCACATCTTGTGTGACGGCTTCTCGACGGGTCGTTCTTCCAAGGCGGTATTGACACGCTTTTGCATCAGTTCAACGAATGGCTTCACGTTGCCGCTGATGCTGGCAGTGTTCAGGCCGGCCAGATACTCGTTGCGATCTTCGATGCGAATGATGGTCCAGGGATATCCTCCCGAAGCGAGTAAGCTATTGAGGAGGAAGCGCGCGGTGCGTCCGTTTCCGTCGGGATACGGGTGCACATAACCGAAAAGCCAGTGACCCAGTACCGCACGCACGCCGGGCTCGCTCTCTTCCCGAATTTGTTCGAAGAGAGCCGTCATCGCGTCCATTACCGCTTCGTGGCGGGGAGGCACGTAATCGGAGGTCATGAGGTACACCGGGTGGTTGCGGTATCCCGCGAGGTCTCGTGGCTTCAGCAGGCCGGCATTCACGCTGGGTGCGAAGAGCGCTCGAAACCATGCGTTGTGCTGCTGCTCGACGATTTCAGCCGCGTCGTCGCCATCGAGAATGCGCGATACTGACTCCTTGACCAACTGAAATGCCTCCCAATAGCCGCGGGCGGCGAGGGCATTCCGGTTCTTCTTGTCGTCTTCGTTTTCTTCCGGGTCCCAGTTGCCGCTCTTCACCCTCTCGATGAGTTCGAGCGTAACAGAATAGCCCTCGATCGACAGGGAGTGGTACGCATCGTTCTTGTAGACTTCGTCTACCTGCTCCAGGTATGTCGCCGAGTTATCAGGCAACCCCGGGGGGGCGGGGAAAAAATCGAGCACCACTTGGCGGCTTTTCTGCCACAACGCCGCAATGCGGCCGGCCACCGGGTTCTTGGTGCGAAGAATCACCGGCCGGTCGTCGATCTCAAACGGATTATGCTCCCGTACCTGATATTGGGCACTGCTCATTGTGCCG
Organism: Devosia sp. ZW T5_3; assembly: GCF_044987315.1. Lineage (NCBI taxonomy): Bacteria > Pseudomonadati > Pseudomonadota > Alphaproteobacteria > Hyphomicrobiales > Devosiaceae > Devosia > Devosia sp. ZW T5_3. The sequence continues at coordinate 174,404 of NZ_JBJDRE010000001.1, read as the reverse complement.
ACGACTTCGTCAGCGAAGCGATCGTTCCCCACGTGCCTGAATGCGCCCGCCAGGCGGCCGGCCACGACAGAGGCACCTCGATCGAGCAATGGGCCGAGTAGCTGGGACGGTGACTGAAGCTGGCGGAGGGCAATCTGCGCACTTAACGAATGCGCTTTGAAGAAATTTTCCGGCACCAAGGTGAGCGCAACCGGCAGGGTCAGGCGGCGGATGCCGTCAACTACTTCGACGTCATCGGCATCTTTCGGCTGAGACTTCAGGTTGTAGATGGAGTTGCCGAAGGGGAGATGAATGGGCGTATCGGATGCGGCCTGGCTGTGGAGGATGAGCTGGTTGGGAATACTGGTGTGCTCGACCGCAAGCAGGAGCGACTGATCTGGTGACACGTTCCAGTCAGCACCGTAACGGTCGTTTGCGTAGGCTGAACAGAATTCCCAGAACGATGCGATCCAGGGTGTGGTGTCTCCAGGCTTTGCCTGGGGATTCGTGAGATATACCCAGCCCTTCGCCGCCTCGGCCAAAAAACCGGCGTCGATGAGTCGCTCGCGCAAGGTTCTTGTCAGCTCCGTGCTCTTGAAGACTTTCCTTTTGGCGGGTCCCTGAAGATTATGGAGGGCTTTGAGAGCCTCAGCCAATTTTTCATTCGGTGTAGCCATGATCGCCCTGGATGTAGGAATTCCCGTGTTTGCTATCGCATGCAATCACGTGTTTCATGTTGCACTATAACCCGTATATCATGCTGTATCATTTCCCGTAAATGATGCCGTGTGAGTTCCCGTATATCGTGCTGTATCATTTCCCGTAAATGATGCTGGGGCCGCATCAGGTAAGAGGAAAGTCAACGGCGAGCCGATGTGCTAAAGCCTTCCAAGCTTGTAGACCGGAGCTAGCTCCCTCAATGGCCTATGGCAGGGTGCAATCGCCGTTCAACGCCGTCTGACCCGTGACCCGTATGATGCTCCCGAGGGTGCGCATAGTGGTCGACGAACTCGTTCGACGGGCCGAAGCAGGGGAATTGTAGGGCCGGCGTTGCCCTCCCGTGCCCATGCTGGTCTCGGGCAACATTGGGAAAGTAGGGAATGACCTCAAATGAAGTCGGTCATCGCGGGTCGGCAAGGCGCCCCATTCCGGCCCTTCCCTTCATCCGATTGGCCTCCCAAAACTGCCGTCGCTCTGGCGGTGAACGACAAAGCGCATGGGGTTTCGGCAAGCACTGATTAATCCTCATCTCAGCCTTACGTAGACAAACATATGAGCCCTTTGCAGTCTCTCGTAATGGCAGACCAGGCAAAGCTCCAGGCCCAGCGCTCAGACGGCAACATCTTTGCTTTCCGACGTCTTAAGTGGGGCGATCCACCAGAGCGGTTCCATGTGAGGAGCGTTTTGTGCCGACGTATTGGTGCGCCCATTGAGCCTTTACCGGCATTGCTCGATGACGACAAAGTTCAGGATGGCGACGCGGTCACCGCTAAACCGTCAACGGAGATCTTCCGGGATTCGTCCGTCGCCGATCTGGATGAGCGGCGGATGCGTGAGCGATTTGTCGATACGGCCGTATGGGGCGCGGCGATTGTCTCCGTGTCCGCGCTTACTGTTGCGCTGATTTGGACTGGCTGGGGTAAGTGAGCACGCTGGGGCCAACACTTCACGATCTGCATGCCGAGATTGGTAAGACCTTGGTCATCTGGGGATGGCTTGAAGGTGAAATGATCGTGGCGCAGATCAACTGGCGCCGCCCAATACCTGAGGTAGCAACCGAGCCGTTGAGAGCCTTCCTAGTGGACCTCGCTGAACCTCGAAGAATTCGAAACGCACTTGCACACAGGCTAGCATCGTCCCATAGCGACCCTTGGTCGCCTGACGTCGAGCCTTATGTAACCTGCAGGACGCTCGACGCCGGCCTGACGAAGATAACGCTAGGCGACCTGCGTCAAGCACAGGGGCAGCTTGAGCGCCTTCGAAGAGTACTGCGCACCATCGATGCTCCCCATGCCCACCAATCTAACGTAACTAATTAGGCAGCTCAGCGCCCCAGTTCGGTCATTGCGAGCCTGCCACCAATCGCCTTGAAGCAGACGTCCAAATTGCCAAATCGTAAGCTATCAGTCGGCTGGGTTGACGGCGCGTTTGAGAAAGTCCCTGACCGTGGCCTGGAACTTGGGCGCTTCTTCCACCTGGGGTGCGTGGCCGGAGTTTTCAAAGATCACCAATTCGCTGCCCGGGATCAGGCGGTGGATGGTCTCGGACGCTGACACGGGCGTGATCCAGTCATGGCGGCCGACAGTGATCAGCGTGGGTACCGTGATGGCTGGCAGCTTGTCCTTGAGGTCGTAGTTTTCCTGGTTCACCGCGAAAGCGAAGTTGTGCGTGGCGTAGTGATAGGGCGTGTTCTCGATGCGCGAGCGCACCTTTTCCATGTCGAGGTCGTGGTCATAGAGCGGCAGGATATGGGCCCAGGCGGCCTTGAGGTCGTCGTTGTCGCGCGTGGTGCCTGCCATGATGCGGTTGAACAGGTCGAGATCGACCTCGATGCGCGGCGAAGCCAGAGCATTGGCGCGGGACAATTCGCGGTGGGCATTGTCGGCCGAGGTATCGCGCAGCACCATGGCCAACACGCGATCCGGATAGCGGATGGCGTATTCCATTGAGATGAAACCACCATAGGAGCCACCGGCCATGATGATCTTGTCGGCGCCAATCCACTGGCGGATGGCATCGACGTCGGCGGCCCACTGCTCGTGGGTAAAGGGGGCGGCATCCTCGGACGCGCCGCTGCCGCGGGCATCGAAGACCACGACGCGATACTCATCCGAGAAGACGCCGAAGGAGCCCTTGGGCTCGGCATGACTGCCCAGTCCGGGGGCCCCGTGATGCACGATCATCACCGGCTTGCTCTGGTCGTCCCCGCCCAGAACCTCGACATTCAGGCGTGCGCCATTGATGGTCACATCCATGGGGTATTCTCCTCAATTAGGGTTAGCTGACGATGCACTCGTCAAGCGTGCGCGGGCGTTTGGTCAGCCGTTCAGGGCCGGAATCGGTGATCAGAACGGTATCGGAAATGCGATAGCCGCCATGGCCGGGGATATAGAGGCCGGGCTCGCAGGAGACGATCATGCCAGGTTGCAGCGGGCTGTCGTCGCCATCGGCGATCCACGGCGGCTCATGCAGCCAGATGCCGATGCCGTGGCCCATGCGATGGCGCAGGAACTGCCCCATGCCGGCGTCCTTGATCACATCGATGCAGATGCGGTTGGCCTCCGAACAGGCGCGACCGGCGATCAGGGCGTCGACGCCCGTCTGCTGGGCGCGGGTGGCAACCTCGAAATAGCGGCGCTGCTCATCGCTGGGCTGCCCCATGACGAAGGTCCGCTCGCTTTCGGCGAAACGGCCGCCGACGGCACAGCCGAGCGAGAGGATGAAGGTCTCGCCCGGCTTCACGCGCTCGGACGATGGCAAGCCATGGGGAAAAGCGGCATTCTTGCCGGTATAGACCAGTCCGCCCGCCAGCATCTGGCCGACCACCACGTCCTCATGCTCGGCATGCATGGTGGAGACGCCAAAGCGGGTGACGTGGCTGGCCAGCTCGGCTTCGGTCGGCAGGGGCGCACCGGATGCGATGGCGTCGCGGATCAGCTTGAGACCGGCTTCCACCATAGCGTCGGAAATGCGCGCGGCCTCGCGGTGCAGTACGATTTCCTCGGCCGATTTCAGCAGCCGCGCCTCTTCGAGGATTTCCGACATCACCCAGGTGGCGTTGGGGGCGTAGGTCTTGAACTTTTCCACGCGCCCGGCGGGCGTCGCCGGCGAATAGGCAATACGGCCGGTCGGCTTGACCAGGCCGAGCAGGATCAAGAAGGCGTCCTCGATGCCGGGGAATTCGGGATAGACGACAAAGTCGGCAGCGGTGTTCTGCTTTTCGGCGTGGTCGGCTTCGAGCGCCGGCACCAGCATCAGGCATTCGGTGGCGGTCAACCAGACGGCAGCGGGCCGCTCGTTGGGAAAGTGGAAAAAGCCGGTGAGGTAGGCGACATGGTGATGGTCGTCGACCAGAAGGCCGTCAAAACCGCCCGCTTCCATCCGGGCGCGAACGCCATCCTGGATGCGCAGGTAGGTGTCGCGCGAGAGGCGCTGCTTCATGGCTCAGTTCTCCCGGGTTCTGGGATTGCGCGCATCGTTGTAGGCGATGGACACGAGGGTGGACGACACAACCAGCAGCAGGATGGCCAGCGAGGGGAACAGCGTGCACCACCAGGCGACGGTAAGGGCCCCCGAGCGCTGGGCATTGAACAAGATCTTGCCCCAGGACCAGCTTTCGGGGTCCCCCAGGCCGAGGAAGGACAGGCCCGCCTCGGACAGCACGGCGCGAGAGGCGGTGAGCACGACCGAAACGACGATGATCGGGGCTACCGCCGGCAGGATATGGCGGGTCATGATGAAGATATGGGAGCCACCGATGGTGCGGGCGGCGTCGACATAGGGCAGCCGCGTCACCGACAGCGCTTGCGAGCGAACGATGCGGGTCACTTCTGGCCAGGAGAACAGCGCGATGACCAGCACCAGCGTCGTAACGGAAGGTCCGACGAGAGCGGCGACGAGGATCATCAGCGGCAGCACCGGTAGGGCCAGCGACACATCGACCAGCATGGAAATAAGGCCATCGAGCCGGCGCGCGTAGGCGGCCAGAACGCCCAGCGCCACGCCGATGATGATGGCGAGCAAGGACGAAGCAAAGCCGATGATCATGGAGATCCGTGTGCCCCAAACGACCTGGGCAAGCACGTCGCGACCAAGGTCATCGGTGCCGAAGGGGTGGGCGGCGGAGGGCGGCATCAGAATGTCGCGGCCATAGCCACCCGGAAATGCCGCCAGCAGTGGCGCTATGATGGCGACGATGACCATGGCGATGATGACCGCGGCAGAGCCCATACCCAGCGGATTGCGGCGGAAGGCGCGCCAGGTGCGGCGGGCCGGCGACAGATCGGCCGGGGCGAGAAGGCCGGCGGCGGGTGGCGGAGTGGCTGGGGTGGTGGTGGACATGATCATCCGGCGCGGACCCTTGGATCGAGAAGCCCGTAGGCAAGATCGGTGACAAGGTTGGCTATCACCACAGTGGCGGCGAGCAGGACGAAAGCGCCCTGCAGGACAGGGAAATCGAGCTGCCCAACGGCTTCGAAGATGGCGCGACCGACACCAGGATAGGCATAGATGGTTTCGGTCAGCACGGCTCCGCCGACCAAAAATCCGATCTGCAGGCCAATCAGCGTGGTGGTCGGCAGCAGCGCGTTGCGCAGCGCATGCTTCCACACCACCTTGCGTTCCGGCGTGCCCTTGGCGCGCGCCAAGTCGCAATATTCTTCACCGAGTGCCTCGATCAGCGTCGAGCGCAAGGTCAGCACATAGGAGGCAAGCTGCGCCAGAACCAGCGTAAAGGCCGGCAGTACCAGATGATGGGCGAGGCTGAGATAATAGCCCAAACCGGTGGCCCCGGAGGTCACGGCGCCGCCGATGGGAAAGAGTCGCAGCATCAGCCCAAGCGTATAGAGCAGCAGGATCCCGATGGACGGCACGAACAGCGACTGGCCGATGACGCCGGAGACCTGCACCACCTGGTCGACCCAGCCGCGGGCACGGGTTGCGGCGAGCACGCCAAGCGGAACGCCGAGCAGCACGGTGAGCACCAGCGCGGTGCCGGTGAGCAGCAAGGTCCATGGCAGCCGCTCCATCAGCACTTGGGTGACCGGCTGGCTGCGCAGGAACGAGATACCGAGATTGCCCTGCACCAGCTCGCGCAGGTAGGCGAAATACTGGACCGCCAGGGGGCGGTCCAGTCCATAGAGCTGGAGCTGCTGAAGGCGGATTTCCTCGGTCATGCCCGGGCCGGCCACGGCCAGCACGGGGTCGCCCGGCAAAAGCCGGACGAGGAAGAATGTTACCGTTACGGCAAACCAGAATGTCGCCAGTCCCCGCAGCAGCCGCTGCAGCACATATCCGCTCAGGTTCACTGGTATCAGCCCTTTGGCTTGACGGAGGCCAGCGACAGCGGGTTGACCAGCGAGAGCAAGTCGGACGGCTGGATCACGAAGCCTTCCCATTTGTCGCTGTTATAGGCGAACTGGAAGGTCTGATAGTACAGCACGTTGTCATAGACCTGATCCTGGATCAGCTTGGCAGCAGCCTGGACCGGTGCCTTAGCGGCTTCCGGGGTGGTGGCGGCCTGGGCTTCGTCGATCAGCTTTTCCAGATCCGGATCGGAGATGGAGGCGTAGTTGATGAAGCCGTCGGTGCGGTAGGCCAGCCCGAGATAGGCGGCTGGCTCTTCCATGACCGCCCAGTTACCGGCGTAGATGTCGAAATCCTTCTCGCGACCCCGCGCCAAGTAGGTATTGCGCTCAAGACCGACCAGATTGATCATGATGCCGGACTGCGCCGAGCTGTCCTTCATGATCTGGGCCCAGTTGGCGATATCGGCTGCGCTCTGCTCATAGAGCAGCGAGAGCTCGAGACCGTCAAAGAAGCCGTCGCCGTCGGCGTCGACATAGCCGGCCTCGACCAGCAGCGCCTTGGCGGCTTCTGGGTCGAAGGCATATTCCTTGGCTTCAGGATCGGCCCAGGAGCTGAGCACCGGCGAGATGACCGAGGAGTTGGTCGATTGGGCCAGGCCCTGCATGGCGATGGCGCGGATCGCCTCGTAGTCCACCGACTGCGCCAGGGCGCGGCGCACCAGCACATTGTTCAGCGGCTCGCGCTGCATGTTGTAGAGCACATGCGACCAGCCCAGCGACGGCGCCTGCTCGACGGTGATGCCAGGCTGACCCTTGAGGGTCTGGGCAATCGGTGCCGGCAGGGCATTGGCGATGAGATCGAGATCGCCGGCGCGCAGGGCCAGGGCCTCGGCGTTGACGTCGGGGAAGACGCGGAATTCGACTTCGTCGATCGTGGCACGGCCGGACGGGACCAGCGGATAATTTTCGGCGGCTTCCAGCACGTAGCGCTGGCCGACTTCGATAGTGGTAAGCTGGAACGGGCCGGCGCTGACCCAGTCCTTGTCGTTGGCAAAGGCGGCTACCTGGCCGACTTCGGGGAAGGCGTGCTTGGGCACGATCGGCATCCAGAAGCCGATATTGGTCAGGAAGGTGCCATCGGGACGGCTCAGCTTGAATTCGACGCGGGTGGGCGACACGGCGGTGGCGCTTACGAAAGCGGGCACGAGGCCGGCGGTGACGCCAATCTTTTCGCTGGTGACGGCGGTAATGGTGAAGGCCACGTCTTCAGCGGAGAACGGGGTCCCATCGCTCCAGGTCATGTCGTCGCGGATTTCGAGCCAGGCGGAGAGACCATCTTCCGAGTAGCCCCATTCCGTCGCCACATAGGGGTCCTTGGAGCCCTGTGCAGTCATCTGCATCAGGCGCGGATACATCAGGTTGGTGACCCAGGTGTCAGAACGGCTGTTGCCGACCAGCGGGTTGAAATTGACGACATCGGCGGTGGTGCCGATGACCAGCCGGGTTGCATCCTGAGCGCTGACCGGGGCGAGGCCCATGGCGGCGGCGGCCATGACGACACCGCCCATCAGGACGGCGCGGCGGGTGAAGGCATTCCTAATACTGCGGATCATTGTGGTCTCGCTGTTCGATTGACACGTGAGTGTTGCGGCGTTGCCAAAGCCGTGTCAAGGATTGTCGTACAATTCTTGAGCGAGGCCGTCGGATGATCAAAGAACAGGCAGATCAGCGCACAGTCCTTTCGGTCTCCGGGCTGAATGTGAGCTTCAATACCCTCCGTGGTGAGGTCAAGGCGGTGCGCGATGTGTCGTTCGACCTCAAGCGCGGTGAAGTGCTTGCGCTGGTTGGAGAATCCGGATCGGGAAAGTCGGTCTCGACCCGTGCTGTGATGGGCATTGTACGGGGAAATGCGACCATCCAGGCCGAACGGATGGAGCTGGCTGGACAAGACCTTCTGACGCTCGACAAGGAATCCAAACGCAAGCTGCGCGGCCGTGTGATCAGCCTGGTTTTCCAGGATGCACTGTCGGCGCTGAACCCGGTGCTGTCGATCGGCGACCAGCTCGGCGAGTTGTATCGCACCCATCTCGGTGTCTCCCGCAAGGAGGCGCGCGAGCGCTCGATAGAGCTGCTGCGCTCGGTCCACATCGCCTCATCGGAGCGACGGATCGACGATTATCCACATCAATTTTCTGGCGGCATGCGACAGCGCATCCTGATCGCCTCGGCCATCGCGCTCAAACCCGAAGTGCTGATCGCCGATGAGCCGACGACGGCCCTCGACGTGACGGTCCAGGCGCAGATTCTGGATTTGCTGGACGAGCTGCGCGAAGAGCTGGGCATGGCGATGCTGCTGATCACCCACGATCTGGGCGTGGTCGCCCGCAGCGCCGAGCGCGTTGCGGTGATGTATGCCGGGCGGTTGGTCGAGACGGGCACGGTGGACGACATGTTCCGCGCCCCGGCCCACCCCTATACGGCCGCCCTGATGGCCTCGGCACCCCGTATCGAGAGGGTGGAAAAGCTCGAGCCCATTAGGGGCTCGCCACCCAACCTGATTGCGCTGCCTTCCGGTTGCGCGTTTCACCCGCGCTGCGGCCAGCGCGGCGAGCTCTGCACCAAGGTGCGCCCGGAGCTGACCGCGGATCGGCCAGGACGCGGCTTTGCATGCCACTATCCTCTTGTGGAGACTGCCCATGTCGGCTGAACCGATCCTTGAAGCGCGCAGTCTCTCCAAGACCTTCCGCGCCGGTGGCGCGGTGCTGGGCAAGTCGTTTCATGCCGTCAAGGGCGTCAGCCTGACGGTGGCACCGGGCGAAACGCTCGCCGTGGTCGGCGAATCAGGGTGCGGTAAATCAACGCTGGCCCGCATGCTGGTCGGGCTCGAAACACCCGACGAGGGCGAGATCCTGTTCCGGGGTGAACCAATTAAGCGCGACCGGGCGCTGCGCCGACAGGTACAGATGGTGTTCCAGGACCCCTATCTGTCGCTCAATCCGCGCCGCACGGTGCTCGACATCGTGGCCGAACCGCTCGACGTGCACGGTCTCGCCAAGGGGGCAGCCCGCAAGGCACGGGTCGAGGAACTGCTGAGCGCGGTCGGGCTGGACCCGGCTGCGGCAAGCCGCTTCCCGCATGAGTTCTCGGGCGGGCAGCGGCAGAGAATCGGCATTGCCCGGGCGCTGGCCGCCGAACCCTCGGTGCTGGTCTGCGACGAGCCGGTTTCGGCGCTCGACGTCTCGGTGCAGGCGCAGGTGGTCAACCTGCTGATCGACCTGCAGCAGCGCCTCGGCGTAGCGATCATCTTCATCGCCCATGACCTCGCCGTGGTGCGCGCCATCTCGCACCGAGTCATGGTGATGTATCTGGGCCGTGCAGTGGAAGAAGGCGCGGCCGATCAGGTGCTGGTCGCCCCGGCCCATCCCTATGCGGTGGCGCTGCGCGCTTCGGCGCTCGAGCCCGATCCCGCCAGGGCCCGGCTGGCGCGCGGCACGGCGGCCCGTGGCGAGCCGCCCAATCCGGTCAATCCACCGCCCGGTTGCCGGTTCAATCCGCGCTGCGCGCGGGTGACGGAAGAATGCCGGGTGCACGAACCGGTGCTCAAAGGGTATCCAGGCCTCAGCAGCGTGGCCTGCTACCATCCGGTGCGGGCGGAAGCTGTGGTGTAGGCGCTTCACCCACCCTTGGGATGAGGTGAAACGATCTTAACGGACAGCGGCGTTCCAAGTCGAAGGCCCCCTCACCCGGCGCTGCGCGCCGACCTCTTCCCCAAAGGAGAGGTGACGAGGGCACCCGGCCCTACACCCGGCCGAGCCGATCGAGCAGGGCGGCGCCGGTGCGGATGCCTTTGAGAAACAGGCTTATTTCCATGTTTTCATTGGGCGCGTGGTTGGCTTCGTCGGCATTGGCATAGGGCATGACATAGGCCGGCACGCCCAGCACCTTAGTGAAAACATAGTCCGGCAGGCTGCCGCCGGCGCACGGATAGACCAAGGGCGCTTCACCCCGGGCTTCGAAAATCGCTTCCTGGATCAGCACGCCCCAGGGATCGTCGAGCGGCGTCTTGGACGGCAACATCGAGCCATAGGTGATGACCTCCACCTCGGGCGCATGCTTGGCCACATGCGCGCGTACGCAGGCCTGGATATGCTCGGGGGTCATGGCGTCGACGAGGCGGATATCGCATTTGGCGACGGCCTCGGCCGGCAGCACCGACTTGGTCCCCTGCCCGCCATAGCCACCATGCAGGCCATTGATGGTCAGCGTCGGGTGGAACATCAAGCGGTCCCAGAACGGGCGGTCCGCCGGTTCATCCAGCCGAGCCAGTCCCATATCGGCCATATAGCCCGGCAGGTCGAGCGGCAGGATCTTGGTGGCCGCGATCTCGGCCGCGGTGGGCGGGATGATCTGGTCGTGGAGGCCCTCGATGGTAATGCGGCCATCGGGAGTCTTCATGGTCGACAGCAGATGCACCAGCGTCCAGATGGCATTGGGCATGACGCCGCCGTAATTCCCCGAGTGGGCGTCGCGGGCAGCGGTGCGGACGCGCAGCTCGAACGAGGTCATACCGCGCACGCCATAAATCAGCGTGGCGCGGCCCGATTCATGCAGCGGGCCATCGGCGGTGACCACCACATCGGCCTTGAGCCGGTCCTTGTGGTCGCGCACGAAATCGGCGATCTGCGGCGAGCCGATCTCCTCCTCGCCCTCGAGCAGGAAGATCAGGTTGCAGGGCAAGGTGCCATGCACCTTGAGATGCGCCTCGATGGCCATGATCTGCGCGAAATGCTGGCCCTTGTTGTCGCCGACGCCACGCGCATAGATGCGGCCATTGCGGATGGTCGGCTCGAAGGGCGGGCTGTCCCACAGCTCGAGCGGATCGGGCGGCTGTACGTCATAGTGCCCATAGAGCAGCACGGTTGGTTTGGCCGGATCGACCCTGTAGCGCGCCAGGACGAACGGATGGCCCTTGGTGGGGATGGCCTCCACCTCAAGCCCGAGATCGCCCAGCATCTTGACCAGCATCTCGGACACTTCGCGAATGCCGATATTGTGGGCGCTGATCGAGGGATGGCGTACATAATCGATCAGGCGCGCGACATATTCGTCGTCACGCGCGCCGATATGGTCGAATACCGGGGCGAGGCTGGCGGCAGTCATGCATTACCCCGCGTCAGAAGGATACCGCCCGATGGATGCACTTCGCCGCACCAGCCTGGCGCGACATAGGTGGTGGTGTCGAGCTGCGTCAGGATCAGCGGACCCGCAAAGCGAGCCCCGGCGCCGAGCTTGGCCCGGTTGATGACCGGCACGTCGCGGGTAGTGCCACTGATGCTGACGCCGGTGTGCTCATCGGGGGCCGGCGTGTCGCCGGGCTCGAGATTGACCACGAGCGGGCTGGCCGCCACGCCGGTCGCGTGCACGCGCAGGGTCACCAGTTCGATCGGCGCGCCCAGATTGAAACCGTAGAGCGCCTTATGCGCAGCGCGGAAGTTCTCCTCGACGGTGGCGCGATCGCCAGCATAGTCGACGGCGATTTCGCCACCCTGCCCCGCATAGCGCAGCAAGGCCTTGCGCTCGATGCGGCGGGCCTCCGGCGTGACGTCCTCGATATCGAGCCAGTCGGACGCCTGCTGTTCCAGTTCGGCGATGATCGGCGCGGTGGCTGCCGGGTCCATCGCACCGGCAAAGGCCATGGCACGGGAGAATTCGGACCGTAGGTCGGCGGCCAGCAGGCCATCTGCACACAGCACGCCCGGCGCCGGGGTGATCAGAACGCGGCGAATATCGAGCAGTTCTGCCAGAGCGCAGCCATGCAACGGTCCGGCGCCCCCGAAGGGGACGAGGGTAAAGTCGCGCGGATCGTGGCCTCGCTCGACCGAGACGACGCGCATGGCGCCCACCATGTGGTTGTCGACGATGGCGAGAATGCCGCGGGCGGCGGTTTCGAGATCAAGGCCCAGTGGCGTTGCCACGCGCATCACTGCAGCCTTGGCCGCTTCGATATCGAGCACCATGCGGCCACCGAGCAGGCGCGCCGGCAGCTGGCCGAGCGCAACATGGGCGTCGGTGACGGTCGGCTCGGTCCCGCCATGGCCGTAGCAGGCCGGACCCGGACGGGCGCCGGCGCTTTCCGGACCGACGGTGAGACCACCATCCTTGATGCGCGCCAGCGAACCACCACCGGCGCCGATGGTGATCATGTCGACCATGGGCAGGGCCAAGGGCCAGTCGCCGACCGAGCCATTCTGGGTCAGGCCGATCTTGCCATCCTTGATCAGGCAGATATCGGCCGAAGTGCCGCCGATATCGACGGTGATGATATCGGCAATGCCACAGGCTTCAGCCGCGGCACGGGCACCGACGACGCCTGCAGCCGGACCGGACAAGGCCGTCAGGGCGGGGGCGAGGCGGATCTTGGAGGCGCCAGCGACACCGCCGTTGGATTGCATCAGCATCAACGGCACGCCCGAGCCCTCGTCGGTCAGGCGCTGCTCGAGCCGGGCGACATAGGAGGTGACGCCGGGCATGACGGTGGCGTTGAGCACGGTGGTCAGCGAGCGCTCATATTCGCGCACCACCGGCAGCACGTCGCTGGAGACGGTGACCGCCAGGTCCGGCAGCTCTTCACGCAGGATCTCGGCAACGCGGCGCTCATGGTCGGGATTGGCATAGGCATGAATCAGGCAGACGGCGACGGCTTCGACGGCCATGCCGCGGATCTGCTGGGCAGCGCTGCGGACGCTGGTTTCATCAAGGGTTTCGAGCACCGCGCCACCGGCGGCGATGCGCTCGTTGATCTCGACGATCCGACTGGCCGGCACCGGCGGGACGGGCTTGATCCAGGTGTAGAGATTGGCCTTGCGCGGAATGTCCTGCCGGCCGATCGCCAGCACATGGCGGAAGCCGCGGGTGGTGACGAGTGCGGTGCGCGCGCCCTTGCCTTCGAGGATCATGTTGGTGGCAACCGTTGTGCCATGCAGCACCTGGTCGAGGTCGGCCGCCGAAGTGCCGGCCTGCTCGAGCGCCAGGCGGATTCCGTTGAGGAAGGCCTCGGACGGATCGGAGGGAATGGAGGGCGTCTTGGCGCGCCAGGAGCGGCCAGCGCCATCAACGAGAGCCACGTCGGTAAAGGTGCCGCCGATATCCACGGCAACGGCGAGATTGGGTCTGGTCATATCAGGCGAGCTCATCGACATAGATATTGCGGTGGAAGGCCTTGACGGCCGGGCGATCGGTGCGAAGCTTTTCGGTCGCAGCCACGTCGAGCGCGCCATCGGCGATCACCACGCCATAGAACCTGGCGGCTGCATCGGTGGTGACGAACCCACCCAGCACGTCTTCGAGCACGGTTTTGGCCGGACGATCGTAGGGGTGGCCATTGCCGCCGCCACCGCCGGTACGGATGTGAAGGATATCGCCCTTCTTGAGGGCGGTGCCATCCGACAGGGGCGCGATGACACGCTCCTCCGGCGTGCCGGGGTTGACCACGATATAGCCGCCGCCACCCGACATGCCGCCGGCATAGCCCCAGGGGGGGTTCTTGACGCCATCGATGCGGATGGCGAGCAGGGCTTCGTCGGCCAGGATCTCATATTCGCGCACGATGCCGGTGCCGCCGCGCCAGCGGCCGGGGCCGCCGGAGTCGGCGACAACGCCATATTGGCGCAGACGGATCGGGTAGCCGGATTCAAGGAATTCGACCGGGTAGTTTTCCTGGGCGACAAAATAGACCGCATCGATGCCGTCGGCAAAATCGCGGGCGCCGTAGCCGACGCCGATGCCGTCAGCCAGAAGGAAGGGCTTGGGCTCACCGGTTTCCTTGCCGAAGGTGCCGCGCATGATGGTCACCACATAGGCGGAGTGGGCGGCGGGCGCGCCACCCTTGCCGCGATTGACCAGGCCATTGAGCACGGCCAGCATGCGCATCATGGTCAGGCCCCGCATGCCGAGCGGCGCCGGGAAATTGGGCTGCACGATCGAGCCCGGGCGCAGGCGCACCTCGTCGATGGCCAGCGGGCCGCCGGCATTGACCACCTGGCTGGGGTCGCCGCCGAGGAAGTAGAGCCCCAGCGCCATGCCGGGCACGCCCTTGTTCATGATCAGATTGACCGGGCCGGGCGCCTGGTCGTCGCTTTCGGTGGCGTCGAAGATGAAGCGATCCTCGCCGTCCTTGCCCTTTTCGCGGGTGATGGCAAAGCGCAGGGCGAAGGGGCCATTGCCATGGCCGTCGCTGTCGATCTGGTCGGCGAATTTATAGGTGCCGTAGTCGAAGGTTTCGGCGAGGCGCCGGCGGACCAGGCTGCGGGTGCGCTCGAGCAGTTGCGCCAGCGCATCGGACACCCGGTCCGGGCTGTGGCGCGCGACGATCTCGCCCACGCGGGTGACACCCAGATGCACGGCCGCCATCAGCGCCGACATGTCGCCTTCGCTCTGGGCGGGAAAACGCGAATTGCGGTGGAAGATGGCGAGCGCCATCTCGTTGACCACGCCGGCATCGATCAGCTTGGTCGGCGGGATGATGATGCCTTCCTGGTAGATCGATGTCGCATCGGGACTGATCGAACCGGGATGCAGGCCCCCGATATCGGCAAAATGGGCCCAGCTCATCACGAAGGCGCAGAGGCGGTCGCCGTGGAACACCGGCGCCAGCAGCACCTGGTCATTGGAATGGGTGACCGCGCCCTTGGAGCCATAGCAGTCATTGTACCAATAGAGATCGCCCGACTTCATGCTCTCGCGCGGGAATTTCTCGAACACCGGCGTGGTCAGGTCGCCAAAGATCGGCACCATCGAGCCCACCGCCATGACGCCACGCTCATCGAACAGGGCGGTATAGAAGTCCTTCTTTTCGCGGATGAAGGCGGAAATCGCCGTCCGCTCGATCAGGGCTTCCATTTCGCGCTGCGTCGCCATGATCGCACCGCGGATGATCTCGACCGTTACCGGGTCGCAGATCGGTGCGGCGTCCGGCGCAAATGCCGGCATGGCAGATGAAGAAGGAGACATCATTGGCCTTTCAGGTCAGGAGTGCGGCAGCGCCCGGCGGCGGCGCCGGCACCATAAAAACAGGTCATTCCAAGCCATCCATGTGGCGCAGCACGGCCTCTCCGGAGCGGCGCACATAGACGCGCGTCGCCCGCACGGCAGCATCGACATCGCGCGCGACAATGCCGGCAATGATGGCGCGCACGCCTTCCATGCCGGTCTCCAACTGCCCGGGTTCGGCCATGGCCAGCACGCGCAGCATGTTCGCCCGCGTGCGCAGCTGGTCGAGAATCTCGGTGACGATCTGGTTGTCGGCGACTTCGGTCATGAAGTGCAGAAAGCGGGTCATGGTCTCGGCCATGACGACCTTGTCGCCACGCTCGCCGGCCTTAAGCAGCTGCGCGCCGAACTCCTGCGCCAGGGCGATATCCGCATCGCTGGCGGCCTTAAGGAAGCTGCGCACCGCAATGGCTTCGAGCTCGGTGCGGATCTCGTAGATTTCCTCGACATGCTTGCGCGTCAGGGTCGCGACGGTCAGGCCACGATGGGGAATGACGGTTGCCAGCTTTTCCGCCTCGAGGCGCCGGGCAATCTCGCGCACCACGGTCCGGGAGATGCCGAAGGCTTCACAGAGCTCGCGCTCGGTCAGCCTGGTTCCCGGGGCGATCCGTCCGTCGACGATGGCATTGCGCACCGCATCGAACACCCGCTCGCGCACCAATAGCCGCGCCTGCGACTCCCCCTCCCCTTGCGTTGCGGACAGATCCGCCGCATCGGCTTGAAAGATTGTGCGCAGGTCGTCCATTGCTTCCGCCGCCTGATGTTGTTCGGGCCCCACCGTCACCATGACCGCACGAGCCGGCGCAAGGGGGATTTTGGGAAAGTCTAGCGGGGGGACGCGACAATGCCCAGCGAAAATTGTCGTACAATCTGGATTGTCGTACAATTATCCATAGGGCATCGTGTAGTCGATAGTTTTCAACGGATGGATGGAGAACGACATGCTGGATAGCACAATCAGGCAGGTGGTGGATCAGGTCAACGCGGACGCCGCCTGGCCGCTGGTCGAGGCCTTCTCGACCATGCCGCGCTGGAAGCCCGAAGACGTCGAAGCCTCGGCCCATGACATCGCGCGGCGCCTCAAGGACCTGGGCGTGCCGGTCGACCTGCTGGAGGCCAATCTCTATCTCTCCATTCCCTATGAAGCCTCGGTCGAGGCCGGTGGCGAAACGCTGGCCTCCAAGCCGCCGGCCTATTCGGTCTCCTGCCCCGAGGGACTGACCGGGGTGCTGCACCATATTCCGGGCACGCTGTCAGCCAATGTGTCGAGCTTTTACGAAAAGAACCGCGACGAGGCTGCGGCTGCCGCCGATCGGATCCGCGGCAAGATCGTGCTGACCGACGGCTTTGCCTCACCCAACAAAGTGCTGGAATTTCAGGAAAAAGGCGCCATTGGCGTCATCGCCGTCAATCCGGGCGTCGACCGGCACTGGGGCATCTGCAGCTCGATCTGGGGAACGCCCGATCTCGACGACCTGCCGCGCAAGCCCGCCATCCCGGTTGCGGTGGTCAACAATGCCGACGGCCACAAGCTGATCGCACTGGCCAAGGCCGGTGGCAGCGCCACAATTCGCACGCGGCTCGAGGAAGGCTGGTTCAAGTCGCTGGTGCCCGTGGTCAATGTGACCGGCGCCATCGAACGGGAAAAGTTCGTGCTGCTGGCCGGCCACTATGACAGCTGGGACGTGGGCGTCGGCGATAATGCGACGGGCGATGCCGCCCTGCTCGAAATCGCCCGCCTGCTCTGGCACAACAAGGACAAGCTGCGCCGCTCGGTGCGGATCGCCTGGTGGCCCGGCCACTCGACCGGTCGCTATGCTGGTTCCGCCTGGTTTGCCGATGAATTCGCGCTCGATCTCGACGAGAACTGCGTCGCGCAGATCAATTGCGACAGTCCCGGCTGCCGCTGGGCGGATGTCTATGAAAACGTCGCCTGCATGAGCGAAGCCACCGACCTGTGCAAGAGCGTGGTGCAGGAGCTGACCGGCCTGCATTTCGAGGGAGAACGCCCGCTTCGGGCCGGCGACTACTCGTTCAACAATATCGGGCTGTCGAGCTTTTTCATGCTGTCCTCGACCATGACCGTCGAGAAGCGCCAGCAGATGAGTTATTACACCGTCGGCGGCTGTGGCGGCAACATCGCCTGGCATACCGAAAACGACCTGATGGACATCGCCGACCGCGATATCCTGATCCGCGACATCAAGGTCTATCTCGGCGCGGTGATGGCCGTCGCCAATGCCAAGGTGCTGCCCTTCGACTGGCGGGCGACAACAGCCGAATTTGCCGCAACGCTCGAGAAATACCGGACGGCTGCCGCTGAGGATGCCGGGCTGCTCAAGCCGGTCACGACAGCCCTTTCAGCGCTGAGCCAGGCGCTCGACGGCTTTTACGCCGGCGTATCGGACGGCAGCGTGCCGGAGGCCGACGCCAATGCGGCGATCCAGGGCCTTGCCCGCATCCTCGTGCCGCTGAACTACACGCGCGGGCCGCGTTTCACCCATGACCCGGCCTTGCCGGTGCCCGGCCTGCCGGCCCTGTCGGTGGCGACCGAACTGGCCAGCCATGCCCCCGAGACGCGCGGCTTTGCCCGCACGCAACTAATCCGCGGCTCTAACCGCACCGCTGCCGCACTACGCCAGGCCAGCCGACTTCTCAACCTGTGACATCAAGCCGCCAAGTGGAAGCTTCCGTTTTGGCGGCTTGCCAATCAGGAAGAGAGACGATGACTTGAAGATAGCGCATGAGCCATTCGCATTTTGGAGAAAATGGAAGCGCTGCTAACGTCCGCTATGTGCATCAGGCTTCCGAAAGCGGTCTGGCGGTTACCGACCCCAGACCGGAAATCCCACAATGCGAATCCGACGACCAAATTGCGACGATCGGTTGAACTCACCGCCCCATTCCGGCCATTAGCGAGTATCTCGGATTTCCTAAAAGCTGCCGACACACGGGACGTGTTGTCACACCGTCTAAGCCGGACTTTGGCCGAACTGACACAAGGATGTCGTCCAACTGTCAGACAGCTGCCTTAGCTAGCCCCCATTCTCGATTTCAGCGGGGCCGCTCATGTCAATCTCATCTTTCCTCAACAAGTCTCTTGTGGCGGCAGGCATTGCGCTCTTGCTCACTGCAACATCCACCCTCGCTATGGCGCAGGAACGCCCCGACCTCGTGGTCGGTGTCGCCGACCTACCAGCCACCCTCGAGCCCGGCAAGGAACTCTCCAATGTTGGCACTCGCGTCAACTATAGCGTCTTCGATACGCTGATCCGCCGCGACTTCCTCTCGGCTGAGGGTGGTGGTGGTTCAGCGCTGGTCCCCAGCCTCGCTACCGAATGGACCCGCCTTGACGACCTGACACTCGAGGTCAAGCTGCGCGACGACGTGACCTTCCACAATGGCGCGCCGCTCACTGCCGAAGACGTGGTCTTCACCTTCTCGCCTGAGCGGCTGAGCGGGGAAAATGCGGTTCTTTCCGAAGGTCCGGCTTATTTCTCGGTTCTGGCCGAAGTCAAGGCGATCGACGACCACACTGTCCAGTTCGTCACCAAGGCGCCCGATCCGCTGCTGGAGCATCGTCTCTCCTCCTGGGCTTCTTGGATCGTCAACAAGGCTGATTGGGAGGCCAAGGCCGCAACCGATGGCGGCATTCCCATGTTCCCGATCGGAACCGGTCCGTTCATGCTGGACGAGTACAAGGCCGACGAATCCATTCGCCTCGTCGCCTTTGACGACTATTTCGGCGGCAAGCCCACCGCCGCCAGCGTCACCTTCCGAGAGATCCCCGAGCCCTCCACCCGCGTGGCCGGTCTCGTGTCCGGTGAATTCGACATCATCACCAATGTGGCGCCCGATCAGATCCCGCAGATCAACGGCTATGACGACATCGAGACCCGCTCGGTCGTTCTCGCCAACTCGCACGTCCTGGCCTATGGCACGCAGGATCCGGTCATCAAGGATGCCCGTATCCGCCGGGCAATGAACCTCGCCATCGACCGCAACCTGCTCAATGAAGCCCTCTGGGGTGGCCGGGCTGTGGTGCCCAATGGCCACCAATATCCCGAATTCGGCGACATGTATAATCCGGACCACAAGGGTCTCCAGTACGATCCCGAACGCGCCAAGGAACTACTGGCCGAAGCCGGCTATGATGGTGGCCTGATCAAATACACCACCCAGCCGAACTACTATCTCAACGCCCTACCGGCCGCTCAGGCCATTGTCGAGATGTGGAAGGCCGTTGGCCTCAATGTCGAACTCAACGTCGTCGAGAGCCTGTCCGGCCTCGACATGGCCGCCCTTCAAGTCCGCACCTGGTCCAATTCCACCCGCTATCCCGATCCGGTCGGTGGCCTGTGGAACCTCTGGGGACCGTTCGGTGGCCCGCAGCGTGGCGCCGGCAACTGGGCCGGCACCGAAAACCTCGAGCGCTTCAACGAACTCGGCCGCATCATCGAGAGCACGGTTGATCTCGAAATTCGCCAGCCGGCCGCTTTCGAAATGCTGGAAATCTGGGAGACCGACGCCCCCGGCACCATTCTCTACCAGCCGCTCGAAACCTATGGCGTTTCCAAGGACGTCAACTGGCAGCCCTACACCTTCTACTACATGGACCTGCGTCCCTATAACCTCAGCTTCAACGACTGATGGTCACGCTCTCTAACTCCAAGGGAGGCGGCAAGCTTGCCGCCTCCTCGCCGGTTCCGGGCGCCACTGGCGCGGGTTCCATCCTCGAGGTCTCGCGCCTCAGCGTCCATGCCGGCGCCAATGCGCTGGTCGAGGACGTTAGCATCTCGGTCCGGCCCGGCGAAACACTCTGCTTGGTTGGCGAGAGCGGCTGCGGCAAGAGCCTCACCTGCATGTCCATGCTGGGCCTGCTCGACGATAACCTTAGCATGGCCGGCTCGATCCGCCTGTTCGGCACCGAGACGATCGGCGCGCCGGAAATCGTGCTCAACAATCTGCGCGGCAGCGACGTCGCCATGATCTTCCAGAATCCCATGGTCTCGCTCAATCCGGTGCAGCCCGTCGGCGCCCAGATTGCCGAAGCCATTGTCGAGCATACCCCCTTGCGCGGCGCTGCCGTGGATCGGCGCGTGGTCGAACTGCTCGACCAGGTCGGCATTCCCAATGTCGCCCGCAACAAGAAATACTATCCGCACCAGCTGTCCGGCGGCATGTGCCAGCGCGTCATGATCGCCATGGCGCTGGCCTGCAAACCAAAACTGCTCATCGCAGACGAGCCGACGACTGCGCTCGACGTCACCATCCAGGCCCAGATCCTGCGCCTGTTGCGCGACCTGCAAGTCGAGCTTGGCCTCGGCATCGTGCTGGTCACCCATGACCTAGGCGTCGTGGCCGAGATCGCCGACCATGTCGCGGTCATGTATGCCGGCCGCGTGGTCGAAACCGCGCCGGTCGACGACCTGTTCGAAGATCCCCGCCACCCCTATACACGCGCCCTCATGGCCAGCCGCATCGGCTTCGGCCGCCAGCCGGGCACGCCGCTCGATGCCATCGGCGGCACCGTGCCGTCCCCTTCGGCACGGCCCGTCGGCTGCAATTTCGCCGCGCGCTGCGCCATGGCCAGCGATGCATGCGCAACGGATCCGCAATTGCGGCGCCACGGCGAGCGCGCCGTCGCCTGCCACTTTTCCGGTTTTGAATCCGGGAGCGCGGCATGACCAGAACGGCGAATAATGGCGTCATCGCCACCAATCTTGTGCAGGCCTACTCCTCGGGCCGCAGGCTCTGGGGCAAGGCCGATGAATTCCGCGCCGTCGATCGCGTCAGTCTCACCATTGCCGAGGGCGAGACTCTTGGCATCGTGGGCGAAAGCGGCTCGGGCAAATCCACGCTCGGCCGCATGATCGCGGGTATCGAGGCGCCAACCAGCGGCACGGTCTCCTTCTGGGGCGAGCACTATGCCAGGGTCGGCACGCCGCAATGGCGCCGCCAGCGGCGCCACGTGCAGGTCGTGTTCCAGAACCCCGCCGCCGTGGTCGATCCGCGTTGGTCAATCCATGCCCAGGTGCGCGAGGCCCTCACCACCCACGAAACGCTGGCCCCATCCGAGGCCGATGACCGTGCCCAGTCCATGCTGGCCATGGTCGGCCTTGGCACCATGGGCAAGCGCCTGCCGCACCAATTGTCGGGCGGCCAATTGCAGCGCGCCGTCATCGCCCGCGCCTTGGTGCTCAATCCGCGCCTCGTCGTCTGCGACGAAGCAGTCAGCGCGCTCGACGTTTCGGTCCAGGCCCAGATTATCAACCTGCTGCTGGAGCTGCGCGAAAAGCTCAATCTCTCGCTGATGTTCATCAGCCATGACCTGTCAGTGGTCCGCCACATCAGCCACCGCGTCGGGGTCATGCATGCCGGAGAACTGCTCGAAATCGGCGACAGCGGCACGCTCTTCGACAATCCCCAGCACGACTATACGCGCCGCCTGCTTGCAGCCATCCCGGCCGACAGCCCGCGCCAGCGCCGCCAGCGTGACATGAACGCCTTCGGCGGCCATAGCGCCGTCCCTGCCCAATCCCAACATCCGGTCCAGTCATGAAGATCATCGCGCATCGCGGCGACAGCGCCAGCTTCCCCGAAAACACTCCCGAAAGCTGGGAGGCAGCCTATCGCAATGGCGCTTTTGCCATCGAAGCCGATGTCCGCCTTTCCAGCGACGGCTTCTGCATCGGGGCCCATGACTCAAATCTCCAGCGCCTATTCGGCCGTCCGGAGCGTCCCGAGGACCTTTCGCTAGCCGAATTGCTCGATCTCAAGAATGCTGAAGGCGGCCGCATCGTCATGCTGGCAGATATCCTGCGGCATGCTGGCGCCGATCAGCATGTGTTGCTCGACATCAAGGACGAGACGCCGCGTGCTCTCGACGCCATCTGGGAGGTCATTGTCGAGACCGTTCCTGCTGCCCAACACTCGCTGGTGATCGCGGGCTGCCACACGCTTGAGGCGGTGGAATTTTTCGCTGCCAAAGCAGAAACCGGCATTCTTGGCTTTATTCCATCTCCCGACCAGGCCGAGGCCTTTTTTGGCGCCGGCGCCAGGATCATCCGTCTCTGGGAAGGCAACGTCGCCCCCGATCGCGTTGCCCTGCTCCAGGCGCTGGGCGCCGAGGTCTGGGTGACGACCGGCGGCCCCGCTACGGCCTATGAGTGCGGCGATACTTCGGCGCAAAACCTGGCAGCACTGGTGAAGGCCGGCGTGAGCGGCGTCCTGATCAATGACGTTGCCCTGACCAGGGCGGCTCTGGAGAGCAAGCTATGACCACCGGCTCCACGCTCCTTCTCACCTTCGACGGGCTGCGCCGTGACCGCGTCAATGCCGATCTGATGCCCAACCTTTTCCGCTTCATGGCCGAGGGCAGCAATTTCCTCAATTCCCGCTCGATCTTTCCGAGCGAGACCCGCGTCGCCGTCACGTCCACGATGACCGGCAACCCACCCGGGGCCCATGGCGTCGTCGCCAACCAGTATATCCATGCGGTTCGCCCCAACGGCCTGTTCCGTACCTCGGAATGGGAAGACCTCGAACTTGCAGCCCAGGCCGGGCAATTGCTTGATCGCCAGACCATGGGCGAGCGCATGGCCGCCGCTGGCAAGACCATGGCCGTGGTCAGTACGGCCACCAAGGGCGCCTCGCGCATGATGAATTCCAGCGCCCATGCCCTCGGCCAGCCGGTATTTTCCGTGCACGGCATGCCGGTTTCGACCCCTGATGTGCATGACGCCGTGGTCGCCCAGCTAGGTGATATTCCGCCGGCCGGCGCGCCCAATGGCGTCCGCGTTACCTATGCCACCACGGCGCTTCTCGAGGTGATCTATCCGCGTCACAAGCCCGACTTCTGCATCTTCTGGATGAACGAGCCTGATACAAGCTCGCACAAGTTCGGCGTGCTCGGCGCCGAAACCGAAGCCGCCCAGCGCATGGCCGACGAGAATTTCGGCCGGATCCTGGCTTGGTGGCAGGCGGGCAATGGTCCGGAAAATATCGTCGTGATGTCCGACCATGGCCAGATCACCGGCCATGCCCAGCTCGAAACCCTCGATATCATCCCGGCAGAATTCGGCCGTGCCTCGATCGGCTCGTTCAGCGGCATCTACCTTCACGACACGTCCGATGCCCGCAAGGCCGAGGTGGTCGACTGGCTGGTGCGGCAGGATTTCTGCGGTCTGGTCTTTGCCTCAGATGTCGAGGGCAATGCCGTTGCCGGTGCTCTGCCCTGGTCCGCTGTGCGCAACGACCATCCCCGCGGCGCCGATGTGGGCTTCACCCTGCGGGCCACCGATAGCTCTGAAAGCTATGGCCCCGATGTCGACGGCTGCATCTTTGCCGCCTGGATCACCCCTGGCGGCGGCATGCATGGCGGGCTCAACCGCGGCGAACTCTCGACCGTGCTTGCGGCTCAGGGCCCGGCCTATCGCAAGGCGTTCCAGTCGGACGCGCCCTGTTGGCTGCCCGACATCATCCCCACCATCCTCACCACCATGGGGCTTTCCACCGAGGGCGCCGAAGGCCGCCCGATGGTCGAGGCGCTGGTGGGCGATGACGCGCGCTTCGGCATTGCACCGGCGGTCGAAACCCGCGTGCTCAGCGCCAGCCTCAACGGCCACCAGCAATATCTGCGGCAATGGACGATCGAGGGCAAAACCATCATCGATTGCGGCTGGACTGACGGCACCGGGGCCTGGGTCCAGTGAACCTGCACTTCTTCCTCACCAAGCTGTTTCGTGGCGCGATGACGTTGCTGCTGGCCGTCACCTTCGTCTTCATTGTGCTGCGCGCCTCGGGCGATCCGGCCCAGATGATGCTGTCCGACGAAGCCTCGCCTGAAGCCATGGCCGCCTTCCGCCAGCGCTGGGGGCTCGATGGCTCCTACATCGAGCAATATTTCACCTATCTCGCGGCCATTGTGCAGGGCGATTTCGGCGACAGTTTCCGCGACGGCAGGCCGGCTCTGCAGGTGGTGATGGAGCGCGTGCCCGTCACCCTGCAACTGGGCATCGCTGCCCTCCTCATCACCTTGCTCATCGGCATTCCCGCCGGCATCCTGGCCGCGCTGCATCGTGGCCAGTGGCTCGATCACACCGCCATGAGCTTCACCATTTTTGGCCAGAGCGTGCCCAATTTCTTCCTCGGCATCATCCTGATCCTGGTTTTCTCCATGACCCTGCGCTGGCTGCCCAGCTCGGGCACCGGCAGCTCCTGGCACCTCGTCATGCCCGCGTTGACCCTTGCCACCGCTGCCGCCGCCACCGTGGCGCGCTTCACCCGCTCCTCCATGCTCGACGTGCTGCACCAGCCCTTCATGCGCACCGCCAAGGCCAAGGGCATTCCCCATGACCGGCGCGTGCTGCGCCACGCCCTGCCCAATGCCGCCATTCCCGTGGTGACCGTGGTCGGCATGCGCATCGGCGGCCTGATCGGCGGCGCCGTCACCATCGAGACCGTCTTTGCCTGGCCGGGCGTTGGCATGCTGCTGGTCAATTCGGTCAACCAGCGCGACCTCGCCGTGGTCCAGGCCGTGGTGCTGCTGATCGCGTTGACCATGGTCGTAGTCAATCTTATCGTCGATTACACCTATGGCTGGCTCGACCCCCGCATCGAACTGCACAGCAAGAGGGCAACGGCATGAGCAGCGTCGACCTCTCCTCGCAAATGCCCGCCTTGCGCCGCCACGGCTGGCTGACCCGCATCTGGAGATCGCGGCCGCCGCTGGTCATCGGGTTGTGCCTGGGCTGGTTGGCCCTCGTCATCCTGGCCGCACTCTTTGCCGAATTCCTCGCCCCCTTCGGCTTTGCCGAACAGAGCCTGCTCAAGCGCCTTAAGCCGCCTTCGGTGATTGGCGGACCGGCCGAAAACCTCTTCGGCACCGACGACCTCGGTCGCGACGTCTTCAGCCGCGTCATCTATGCCATGCGCACCAGCATCCTCATCGCCATCATGGCGACGGTGATCGGCGCAACCGTCGGCACGGCGCTTGGCATCATCGCCGCCCATTTCCGCGGGTGGGTCGACGACATCATCATGATGCTGGTCGATTTCCAGGCCTCTGTGCCCTTCCTGATCGTCGCCCTGGCCGTGCTCGCGTTCTTCGGCAACAATTTCCTGCTGCTGATCATCCTGATCGGCCTCTTCGGCTGGGACGGCTATGCCCGCATTGCCCGTGGCCTCGTGCTCTCTACCAATGGCCAGGGCTATGCCTTCGCCATCCGCACGCTGGGCGTCCACCCCGCAAAGGTCTATCTGCGCCACGTCCTGCCCAATATGCTGGGCGTCATCATGGTGCAGATCACCCTCAACTTCCCCGAGATCATCCTGCTCGAAACCTCGCTCTCCTTCCTTGGGCTCGGGGTCCAGCCGCCCGGCACCAGCCTCGGGCTTCTGCTCGGCGAGGGTCGGAACTACTTGACCACGGCCTGGTGGATGGGCATTCCAGCCGGTGTCGTCATCTTCCTCACCACATTGGCCATCAGCCTCGTCGGTGACTGGCTGCGCGACATGCTCGACCCCAATCTCGGAGCCAAGGGCGAATGACCATGACAACACGACGTCTCGGCTCGATCGACGAGCTCGGCTTTTCCGCCGTCCTGTCCGATCTCGATGGCGTGGTCTATCGCGGCGATGCCCCCGTGCCGGGTGCCGTCGACCGCTTCAGGCGCTGGCAGCACGCCGGCATCCCCTATTGCTTTGTCACCAACAATGCCGAAAAGGCGCCGGACGCCTTTGCCGACAAGATCCGCGGGCTCGGCATTGCCTGCGAGGCGGAACAGGTTGTGACCTCGGGCGACGTGGCGCTGGACTATGTGCGCAGCCACTATGCCCCGAGCAGCGGCGTCTATGTCATCGGCACGCCATCTTTCAAGCGCCGCGTTGCCGAAGCCGGCTTTGAGCTGGTCGAGACCGGCGCCGCTGCCGTCCTCGTCGCCCTCGACCGCACGTTCAACTACGCCATGATGACGACGGCCCTGCGTAATGTGCTGGGCGGCGCCCATCTCATCGGCACCAATCCCGATCTCATCCGCCCCCTGGCAGATGGTTTCGAGCCCGGCGCCGGCGCAATCACCCAGTCCATCGCTGCCGCCTCGGGTGCCACGCCCATCTTCATGGGCAAGCCGGACCCAACCATCATCCACGCCGCCATGGCCCGGCTGGGCGTCGCGCCGGATCAGGCCATCATGATCGGCGACAAACTCGATACCGATATCCTGGCCGGCCAGCGCGCCGGGGTAACATCGATATTCATGGAAACCGGCGTCCCGCTGGACACCCGAAGTGCCGTTAAACCGGAATACATTCTGGCCTCTCTCTGAGGGCAGCGAGCGGACGACTTCTGTCCACCACGCGCCCCATTTCGGCGTTCCTCCAGTGTGAGCGAACGTTTGAGACCGATATTTGCGAATCCGCCGACAGGCCAGAAGGCGCCCCTGGCGCTTGATTGGGGTCTCAACATGTGAATAGGCGCGCGGTTGGGCGGCGGTCGGCACGGTAAGTTATTGAAATTTCAATCATCAGCGGGGCCACATGAAGGCGCCAAGTTCAGCCATCAGCCCAGAAGTACGGTTACACTCATCAAGCTCGCTGGGCGCGCGGTACGCGTTCTTCTTCGAACCCAGCCCAGGTCCGCTTGCGAGCATTGACCAGCAGGTCGACCGAACTCCCGGCCAGGCTAGCGTTGCAGATCGGCCTTAGGCGAGCTTCCAAACATGCTTTTGTACTCTCGGCTGAATTGCGCGGGACTGAGGTAGCCTACCTCGTAGGCGACCTGAGATACGCTGGCGCTACCGGCGCCAAGGAGCTTTTTCGCTTCCATGAGGCGCACCTTGCGCTGGAACAGCAGAGGGCTGTGGCCAGTCACGGCCTTGAAATGCCGGTGAAAAGAGGTCGAGCTCATGCCCGCTGCAGCGGCGAGTTCAGGAATGACAACCGGCTTGCTGTAGTTAGCTGCGAGCCAATCGGCCGCCGTCTTGAGCTGTTGGAACCGCTCGTTGCGCTGGCTGACCTGGCGGAGCGTATCGCCCATCGGGCTCTGCAAAAGGCGATAGTAGAGTTCGGCTTCGTAGTGGGGCGCAAGCATGCCAACATCAGCTGGCGTGTTCACCAACCCCACAAGCCGCGCGAATGCCTCCTCGACCGGGCCATTGAGTTCCGCCGCGGCGACGGCGCAGGTCCAACGATGGTGGGACGTGGGCATATCGAGCATAACGCGCGTCAGCAGGTCGGCGTCCAGATGTAGACTAATCCCCACATAGGGCAAGTCCGGCGACGGCTTGGTCAATTGGTGTGTATAGGGAAGGCCAAAGGACGAAGTTGCGCAGGCGCCGGCCAGCAAATCGAAGCGATTGGCGCCCATGATCAGTACCTTGGTGCCGCTCAATACCGCGTAAAACATAGGCTCGAACACCGCAGCAGTCGGCCGGGTGTCATAGGCGCTGGTCCACACGGTCAAGCGCGGCACGGGAGTCGACTGGCCCATCTTCTCCGGATTTGAGACGAGAAAAGGAGCGATGTCGGCGAGAAGGCGGTCTGTCGGATTAAGCGTGTCAAGCATAGCCTGAAGATAGTCAATTGGCAGGATTGTGCAAGACTAAGGTCAGATCAGCAATGTCACTTCGCGGGCTCAGGCTTATTTTGGCGCCCAACGAACGACCCTGCCGACGAGTGGCGGGCACCCGTTCCTGCTCAGGATACAACTCATGTCAATTCGTAGTCTTCGCAACGCCGATGCGCTAACTTTCAACCGTGCCGACGGCGTGATCTCAAGGCGGCGCCTCCTGCAAACATCGTTGGTCTTCGGCATAGTGCTGGCGCCTTTTTCTACTTTGGCCGGCGAAGTGGATGCACCCCCGCCAGTCCGCGAGCATATGGTGGACGCCGGCTACGGCCAGTTCCACGTCATCGAACAGGGCAAAGGTCCTGCGGTCCTCTTCGTGCACGGATTTCCCGACACTGCTGCAACCTGGAGCAGCCAGATGGAGGCGGTCGCCGAGGCCGGTTATCGCGCAGTGGCGCTGGATATGCGCGGCTACGGCCAAAGCTATGCCCCAGAAGCCGCTGACCAGTACACCGCCCTTCATCTTACAGGTGACCTCGTAAGCGTGCTCGACGCGCTCTCCATCGAAACCGCTGTGATCGTCGGTCACGACTGGGGCGCCTACCAGTCGCAAATGGCGGCGCTCCTGCGGCCTGACAGGTTTACTGCCCTCGTCAGTCTTGCCATTCCGATCTATCCGCGCGGCGACATCAGTTTTGACGATATCATCCGCAATCAGGGATTGCAGGATGTCTATTACGGCTTCGCAATGGCCGCGGAGGGAAGTGAAACCAAGTTTTCCGATGCCGCGCAATCAATTCCGAGCATTCTCTACTGGCTTTCTGGTAGCCCAGAAGTTTCCGAGGGCTGGGATCCACTCAATCCCGAACTTCACATGCTTCGGCCCTCACCGGTTGAGGTGCCGGAATGGGCCGATCCCGAATACGTCCGCCACAATATCGAGGCGTTCACCCAGACCGGCTTTCGCGGCGGAATGAACTACTACCGCGCCTTTCCGAAAACCTTCGAACTGATGGTCGCTTATAAGAACGTCACCCTCCGGCAGCCGTCGCTCTACATCTGGGGCGCAGAGGATGGTTTGAGCCGGATGTATCATCCCGATCCTCCGACCCTGGAAGAGCTGCGCGCATTGCAGCCAAACCTCGTCGACCAAGTCAGGCTCGAAAATGTAGGCCACTGGATCCAGATCGAGGCGCCTGACGAGGTGAATAAGGCGCTCATCGACTTCCTGGCAGGCCTTTGAAAATTCAAGGTGGCACTCGATCTAGAGCCACCCCCAAAATGAAAGAAGATGAAATGATTAAACTCACGGGCAAGCGAGCTCTTGTCACCGGTGGCTCCCGCGGCATTGGCGCTGCGATCGCGCTGGTGCTGGCCGAGCATGGAGCCGATGTCGCCATCACCTATCTCAATTCGGCCGAACGAGCGAGCGCGGTTGTTTCGTCTATCGAGTCCCTGGGGCGCCGCGGCCTGGCCGTGCAAGCCGACAGCGCTGACACCGATGCGATCAAACGGGCAGTCGAGGCCACGGCCCAGGCGCTCGGTGGGCTTGATATTCTCGTCAACAGTGCAGCCATCGGTCTTTCCGGGCCGATCGCTGACATCGATCTCACGCAGTATCAGACATTGATGGACATCAATGTGCGAGCGCCCCTTGCCTTCTCGCAAGCCGCAATTCCTTACCTGCCCGAAGGCGGTCGCATTATCTCGATAGGATCAGGTCTAGGAGACCGCGTCCCGTTTCCTGGCGTAACCGCCTATGCCATGTCGAAATCGGCATTGCTTTCGTTCACACGCGGATTGTCCCGCGAACTCGGGCCAAAGGGTATAACGGTGAACCTGATCGCCACGGGATCGACTGACACGGAGTCAAATCCCGCAGATGGCGCGGGAGCTGATTTCCAGCGTGGTTTGACCTCGCTCGGGCGCTTTGCCGATCCACGCGAAATCGCCAATGTCGTGGCGTTTCTTGCCAGCCCTTCGGCGAGCATGATGACAGGGAGCGTTGTTGCGGTGGATGGGGGCGCGAACGCCTAAGCCAGAGGACACAAGGACGCCTATCGGTCGTCTTGTCAGGCATCGGGATTGCATCAAAAGGCTGCATCCCGATGTCGTCGCGCCCGAGAGGGCGCTGACCGGCACGCCCCGCACATCGTGCGCATCGCGTGATCGTGCACAAGGACAGTTCGGTCGTATATCCAGCATGAATTTACTGTCATACGGTGGGAAGAATTGTGCGGATCGGTTTGCATCCGATGCTTGTTGCGGCCGCCCTTAAGCTCAACGGTTTGCGGCGGTGCATTGCTCTACCTGGCATCTTTCCAATGGGGATAGGTCACATAGGCCGTTGTGGCGCCATGCTCGTGCGACCGAATCTGGATTCTTTCGCCTTTGGGCATATGGACGACCTCACCAGGACCAGCGGTCACACTTCCATTCCCGCCGGTTACGGTGAGGTGGCCTGCGATCACCATCATGACATCGTCCACCAGCATGGTTTCGTTGAGCTCCTGATGAGGTCCATAGCGTCCAAAACCAATGGTCACGGGCGCACCTTCGTCATGACCGATCATGTCAGCTGTGAAAATATCGGCGTCCTGATCAGGTGAACGTTCAAATTGCGCTTGCGTAATAGCGACCTTGCGTAGTGGCATGAAGGCGAGCTCCTGAAGGTTAAAATGAGAAGGTACCTACCCACTCGCGCCTTGAGCGGAGCTGGCACGGCAGGTGCGTTCGAGGTCAACAAGACCGAGCAGCAGCGGTTGGCCGATCGGGTCGAAAACGCGAGATCAGTCATCGCCGTGGCTTGTGAGATTTCCGGCAATTTTTCTCAGCCTTGAAGGTGCAGACGGTTCAGTTGTTGAGTGACATTGGCTTCTTGCCTCCAGGAGGCAGGCCGAAGAGATGCCTTACCCCATTGAGGAAGGCGTCATACGGGCGACCAAGCGCGATCATCATTATGGCGGCGCCGAGTATGCCCATCAGCAGCCCAGTTCCTGTTGCGCCGCTCAGGGCGACGACAAAAGCAAGGCCAGCGTATCCGCGATGTAGCTGCGGACGCCGTTTGGCCGCTTTGTCGTTTCCGCCATATGGCTGTTCCTGTCTCGATGCGACGACGTGCTTGCTGGCGGCGGATATTGCCGATCCGATCATAGGTGAGGGACGGGACCGAGGCCCCGTCCTACGACGTCAGCGGTTGACGAAGGCCAGAAGGTCGGCGTTCAGGACGTCCGCGTTGACTGTGAGCATGCCATGCGAAAAGCCGGGATATGTCTTGAGCGTGCCGTTTGGCAGCAGTTTGACGGCCTTGAGGGCCGCCGCGGCGATGGGTACGACCTGGTCGTCCTCACCATGCAGCACCAATGTCGGCACCGTGATGGCCTTCAGATCCTCGGTCTGGTCGGTTTCCGAGAAGGCCTTTATGCCGTCGTAATGGGCCTTGGCGCTGCCCATCATGCCCTGCCGCCACCAGTTCTGGATGACGCCTTCATGGATTTGGGCGCCATCGCGATTGAAGCCGTAGAAGGGGCTGGAAGGAACGTCCCGGAAGAACTGGGCGCGGTTGCCGGCCAGAGCCGCGCGGAAGCCGTCGAAGACTTCCATCGGCGTTCCTTCGGCATTGGCAGCGGTCTTGAGCATCAGCGGCGGAATGGCGGAAACAAGAACAGCCTTGGCAACGCGTCCCGCTGGTTCGCCGAACTTGGCAACATAGCGGGCCACTTCGCCGCCTCCCGTCGAATGGCCGATGTGAACCGCATTGGTGAGAGCCAGCGACTTGGCAACAGCGAAAGCGTCGGCCGCATAGTGCTCGATGTCGTGCCCGTCGGCCACCTGTTCCGAGCGTCCGTGGCCGCGTCGGTCATGCGCTACGACGCGAAAGCCCTTCGAGAGAAAGAAGAGCATTTGGGCGTCCCAGTCGTCGGAGCTGAGCGGCCAGCCGTGATGGAACACTATTGGTCGGGCGTCCTTGGGACCCCAATCCTTGTAGAAGATCTGTACGTTGTCGTCGGTCGTGACAAAGCCCATGGTCGTCTCCTTTGAAAACACCGGTGGCATGCGCCATGCCCTCGGGCAGACAGGCGCAAGTTGAGTAATCGCGGTCAGCCCGCTTCACCGGACTGTTTGGCCGGCGCCCGCCCCGTGCCGAGCGGCTCCGGAGCGGGGTTTGTGTGCAGGCGGTCAAGGCCGGACATGTCGTCTCCCTGCACCTGCTCGGATAGGCGTTCACTGTCGCGACGCCGAATGTCTGCCGTAGCCTCTTCCACCTCCGATGGTGGAAAGTGCCGAAGATCTGTCCGCGCATTGCCCAGAGCTTAACAGGTCGCATCTCCAGCCCGATCACGAACAGGAACATCACGACCCCGAGCTCGGAGAAATGGAGGATCGACTGGGCGTCGGTGAACAGGCCCAGTACCGAGGGAGCCCACCAGAAGTCCGGCAGCGAAGTAGCCGAGAACCGAGCCAAGACCAAGGCGGCGGAACAAGGGAACGGCGACCACCGCCGCTCCCATCAGAACGACCGCAGGTCCGATCATTTCTCCAAGGCTTGCGTCAGCCATCGATGCTTAGCCCGTTTTGTCCGCTGTCCATAATTTCAAGCCTCCGGTTGATCGAGGAAAACGTGCAGCGATTGGATCACGCCAGCTTCGATATGGGCGACATCGGTACCGGTCACGGCGGCGGGGCTGCCCGGCGGACCGGCACGCCATTGCAAGCGGCCGACGCCGTTATGGCCGAGTGCCGGCCTGATCGGCGTGAAGCTGAAATCCGGTGGCAAGCTTGCCAGAAGCTCGGTAACAGCCTGGCAAATCGCCTCGTGCCCCTGTGCCGAACGATGCGGCTCATGGAGCTCCGCACGTTCCGAATAGAGGCGACGAATTGCCTCCATCCGCCGGGTCGGATCACGCTCGCCAAAGACCAGGTCGAGGTTTGCCTGCATGATTGTTTCGTAATCCATTGTATCCTCAAAGATGCAGAGCAGCCGGTGATCATCCGACCCAAGCGCGTGCCTGACCGGCCGCCTTCAATGCGTCGCACGATGATCCCGCTAAGAAACGGGATCCCCTCAGGCGGCAAGCTAAAAGCAAACAGGCTCGGCCAGTCGCCGTCTGCAGGGCTCTCTGACCGCAATCAGTCAGCCATTGTGCCGTCTTCGTTTTCATCGAGCAGGACTGCGTTTGCGCCTGTTGCCGAGAGGCGAACGGTGTCGCCCTCCACGTCAGCGACGAGGCCACCTGGTATGAAGTGGCTCTGGCCGGCGTGATCGCCGACATCATTGGCTTCGAGCTGGATGCGCTGGTCCACCACAGCAGCGACAACGCCAATCTTGGCGCCGTCGGCACCCACAACAGTCATTCCCTTGGCGATATTCGAGAGTTCGCTCATGCGATGTTCCTTTTTGACGCTAGATAAATGTTGAGAACTCGATCCGACATAGGATCAAGCCGATAAGCTTCGGGCTCAACGGCAGTTGCACCACGAGGAGGGAGCGGCCGATGCCCACAAATCCAATGCTAAGCAAACCGACCAATTTCGGACCACTCGGGTGTCTTGCTCGTGTCGATGGTACCCGTCATCCAGCTCCCCAAAGCTGCGATGCTTGATCCACCGCTCGGCCGCACCTTGTCACTGCCTAGACTGACGCGGTAGTGCCGGGTGAGCGGACGCTGTGTCGCGCCGAGAGGAACGCCGCTGGAGATCGTGGACCTGGTGACTTTGTCGAGGTTGCAGCTTCGGGGGCGGAACGGGGCGTGGGCATGTGCAAATCCATAGGCAGTCGACGCCTGTTCACGCTTAAGCCGAGTTTGGCGTTCAGCTATTGGCGCACACCGGCCGGCAGTACTGGTGTTTGCAGTTGCGCATCTGGATGCGATAGTCCGGCAGTTGCGCCGGCGTGTCGCACAAGGGAATATTATGGATATTGAAGAACTCCAGACCTTTGTGGAAGTCGCTGATGCTGGGGGCATCACGTCCGCAGCTCGTCGGCTTGGAGTATCGAAGTCCATTGTCAGCCGGCGGCTCGCCCGACTTGAGACCGGGCTAGGCGTGCAGCTTTTGGCCCGGACGACCCGCGGCGCCGCCCTCACGGAAGCTGGCATTGCCTTCCGGGACCATGCTGCCAGGGTGGTGGCGGAAATCGAGACCGCCAAGGCAGTGATCCTGCCCGATGGCGATCTGAAGGGGCGACTGCGCGTATCGGTACCGCTTTCCATAGGACCAACCGAATTTGCCCCCTTGCTTGCCAAATTGGCAAAACACCATCCTCACCTGCATATCCACGCGTCCTATAGCGATCGCTTCGTCGATCTGATCGCCGAAGGTTTCGATTGCGCGATCAGGGTCGGCTATCTCCAGGATTCAAATTTGATCGCGAGGCGGGTCGGCCCGTTCTATGGCAAGCTCGTCGCTAGCCCTGACTATGTCGCCATCCATGGTGAGCCGCAGACGCCCCATGAACTCTCGGCGCATGAAGCGCTGATGCAGGGGACCGAAACCTGGCAGTTCAGCGACGGCGATCAGGTGGTGAGCGTCCAACCTCAGGGCCGGTTCAAAGCCGACAATGGCAGCGCCCTCGTTCCTGCAGCACTCGCGGGCATCGGCATTGCCTGGCTGCCGGATTGTCTCGTCGACCACCACATCGCCAGCGGCGCCTTGATCCCCATCCTGGTAGGCTTCCCTCCGCCGGCAGCCGGAATCTATGTCGTGCGCCCACCCGGCCAGTTCCCAACGCACAAAGTCCGGGTTTTGACCGAATTCCTAATCGAGCACTTTGGAACCGAATAGATGTCCATTGCGCTTAGCGTTCCATTTCTGGCGACAGAGTACCTCACCAGGCACACCTAGCTCTGACGCTATGCGCATGCCTAGTTACTGCCTGACCGAACGGGACAGGGAGCATGGCTTGTGAGTTGGAATCCGGCGCTGGAACCAGGCAACCCCGATGACGTAGGTGCCGATGCGATCGAGACACTGATCATTCCGCGCAGCCGGGACATCGGTGGCTTCGAGGTTCGCCGGGCGCTGCCTTCCCCGCAGCGCCAGATGGTGGGCCCGTTCATTTTCTTCGACCAGGCTGGCCCGGCAGAACTGCTGACCGGCCAGGGAATCGATGTGCGCCCGCATCCGCATACTGGTCTCGGCACGGTGACCTACCTCTTCCGGGGTGACTTTCACCACCGCGACAGCACCGGTGCCGATCAGGTGATCCGGCCGGGCGAGCTGAACTGGATGGTTGCCGGGCGCGGCGTCTCGCACTCCGAACGGACCACGGCGGCGGCGCGAAGCGAGCCGAACAGTCTCTTCGGCATCCAGACCTGGGTCGCCCTGCCGGAGAGCCACGAGGAGATGGCACCGACATTCGAGCATCATGGCAAGCAGGCTTTGCCCGTCCTGGAAGACAAGGGCGTGTCGCTGCGGCTGATCCTGGGCAAGGCCTATGGGCAGGAGGCGCCGGCGACCCTGTTCTCCGAAACCTTCTACGCCGACGTGCACCTGGCCGGCGGCAGCCGTTTGCCCCTGCCGGACAATCACGAGGATCGGGGCATCTACATCGTCAAGGGATCAATCTCGGTCGCCGGGCAGGATTTCCAGGCGCCGCAGATGATGGTGTTCCGGCCCGGCGACAGGATCACCGTGGTGGCCGGCGAGGGGGGAGCCAGGCTGATGATCCTGGGCGGCGCGACGCTCAGCGGACCGCGCTACATCTGGTGGAACTTCGTCGCCTCGTCCGAGGAGCGGATCGAACGTGCCAAGGCCGAATGGCGCGCCCAGAACTGGGGACAGGGCCTTTTCGACCTACCGGTCAATGACCGTGACGAGTTCATCCCGCTGCCTGACTGATCCAGAGACTTCGGAAAACCGACATCAAGCACAGGACTATCATGACCAACTGGCCTCAACTCGACTATCTCGCCTGGCGCGACACCTGCTCGGCACTGCATCTCTATTTGCAGGTGGCAGGCAAGTACCGGCTCGCGCATACACCTTGGCTCAACCATTCCTGGCACGCGACCTTCTATGTGACGCCCATGGGCCTCGCCTCCTCGCCCATTCCCGATGGGCCAGGCATCGAGATTCTATTCGACCTCAAGAACCATGCTGTGGTCGGCACCTGCGGCAATGGCCACAAAGCGTCCTTTGCCCTCGAGGCAATGACCGTTGCAGAATTCCACGGCAAGTTCGTGCAGCTGGTCACCGAGCTGGGCGGTACACCGACCTTCAATGGCGAGCCCAATGAAGTGCCCGATCCGGTGCCCTTCGCGGCGGATCATCGCGACCGCCCGTACGATCAGGGTTCTGTCGAGCGTTTCCATCAGGCACTGGTCGCCATGGACCGGGTCTTGGGGCGTTTCAGGACGGCTTTCCTCGGCAAATCCAGCCCGGTGCACCTGTTCTGGGGCAGTTTCGACCTGGCTGTCACCCGCTTCTCCGGACGCCGTGCGCCGCTTCACCCCGGCGGCGTGCCGGCGCTGCCGCTCGAAGTCGCCCAGGAAGCCTATGATCGCGAAGTTGCATCGGTTGGCTTCTGGCCCGGTGGCGGCGGCCTCGACTACCCAGCCTTCTATGCCTACGCCTATCCTTCGCCAAAAGGCTTCAAGTCGGCTTCTGTGCAACCCGAAGAAGCCTTTTGGCACGATACGCTGGGCGAATTCATCCTGCCCTATGCGGCGGTCCAGTCGGCAGTTGATCCGGACGCGGCTCTGGCGGCCTTCCTCAATTCGACCTATGACGCCGCTGCCGATCTCGGTCATTGGGATCGCGACCTGCTCGAATGCGGGCCCGGTCACCCGCGACAGGTGCGTCCGCACGATGCCGGCCAGCATGACGCTCCCCCCGCCGCGGAGGATGGCACTGTCGAGCGGCAGGATGGCCCCACCAAGGGGCGCTATCGCCTCGTTATCGACGGTGTTGAAACGGAGATGACCTATAGCCGGATCAGTCCGGAACTCATCATCATCGACCATACGGGCGTGCCCGAGGCCCTTCGCGGCCGCAAGGTCGGCGAGCGCCTGGTGCGGCAGGCAGTGGAGGATGCGCGGCGGGACGGCGTTGCCATCCTGCCGCTCTGCCCTTTCGCCAAGGCGCAGATCAACCGGCATCCGGAATGGCAGGACGTGCTGCAACGGTCACGGGCGTGAGGACGGCTATGTACGAGGATACCGAGAAATTCGTCGATCTCGATTTCGAGCAGCGTGTGCGCCGACGGGCTTATGACCTGTGGGAGAAAGACGGAAGGCAGGAAGGGCGCGAGACGGACTATTGGTTCGCGGCGCTGCGGCTGGAGCTGGATACGCGGGACCACCCCAAGGCCGGACTATAGGGTTTTCTGATGAGCATTGAGTTTGGAATAGATTCCTTCGGCGATCTGCCGCGGGACGACCGTGGCGCGATCGTATCCCATGCAGAGGCCATACGCGCGACGGTCGAAGAAGCGGTGCTGGCCGATCAGGTCGGCATAGACGTGGTATCGCTCGGTGAGCATCATCGGCCCGAATATGCGATCTCCAGCCCGGAAACGGTTCTGGCGGGCATAGCAACGCGGACCTCGCGCATTCGCCTTGCGTCCGGCGTCACGGTGCTCAGCTCCGATGATCCGGTGCGGGTGTTTCAGCGCTTCGCCGCGGTCGATGCCTTGTCCAATGGACGGGCCGAAGTCATTCTTGGTCGCGGTTCATTCACGGAATCCTTTCCGCTGTTCGGATTCGACCTCAAGGATTATGACACCCTGTTCGAGGAGAAAATTGACCTGTTCAATCGGCTCCTTGCGGAGAAGCCGGTCTCCTGGACGGGAACGACACGGGCGGCGCTGCAGGATGCAGAGGTGTTTCCCAAGACCGAGTCCGGGCGGCTGACGACCTGGGTGGGGGTTGGCGGTTCGCCACAATCGGTAATCCGGACCGCAAAATATGGCTTTGGACTGATGCTGGCCATTATCGGTGGGCAGCCGGCTCGCTTCGCGCCCTATGTGGATCTCTATCGGCGCGCGAGCGAGCAATTCGGCACCACCGCTTTGCCGGTGGGCATGCACTCGCCTGGTTTCATTGCCGAGACGGATGAAGAGGCACGCGCGCTGTTCTATCCCGGCTATCGGGAAATACGCGATCGCATCGGTGCCCTGCGCGGATGGCCGCCGCTGCGCAAGGACGAATTCGATGCCGATGTGGAGAGCGGCTCGCTCTATGTCGGCTCGCCCGAGACCGTGGCGCGCAAGATGGCCAAGGCGATCGAGTCGCTGGATGTCGGCCGGTTCGACCTTATCTATTCGGCCGCCGGTGCGGTTTCGGCGAGCGCCCGCCTCAAGGCGGTCGAACTCTTTGGCACCAGGGTCGTGCCGCGCGTGCGAGACATGCTGGCTGAGCGAAAAGCGGCGGCGCAGAACTAGATGACCGACAGGACAGTGAAGACGGTCGGCATATTGGGTGCGGGCAAGGTAGGGGTCGTCCTGGCCCGGCTTGCTGTCGCTGCCGGCTACAAGGTTCTCATCGCTGGGTCGGGCGTGCCCGACGGGATCGCGCTAACCGTGAATGTGCTCGCGCCTGGCGCCGTGCCTGTCTGGTCTGCGGACGCGGCGCGACGGGCAGACCTCGTTATTCTGGCTTTGCCACTCGGCAAGTACGAGAGCCTGCCGGTTCCGGAACTCGGTGGCAAACTGGTCATCGACGCCATGAACTATTGGTGGGAGACCGATGGCCAAAGGGCCGATCTGATCGATCCCCGCCGGTCTACCAGCGAGATCGTGCAGGAATTCCTGCCTAACGCGCGGGTGGTGAAGGGCCTCAATCACATGGGCTATCACGACCTCGACGAACAGGCCCGGCCTAGGGGAGAAGCAGACAGGAAGGCCATTGCCGTGGCGGGCGATAATCCACGGGATGTCGCGATCGTCGTTGAGTTCATCGACGCGATCGGCTTTGACGCCGTGCGAGCGGGCGCGCTGCGCGACGGGATCAGGCTGCAGCCGGGCACGCCCGCGTTTGGTGCCAATGTTGCTTCATCCCAGCTTGAGGACCTGCTCAGGCGGGCCGCTGAGGTCGCGTGCCCTACCGAAAAAGAGTGCAAGGACCATCATGAAAGTCGGCATTCATAGCTTTGCCGTCTGTTTCCTGACCCCAGGACTGAATAAACACCATCGGCTGCCGATCGGATGGCCGGTGTGCTGGACGAGATCGAACTGGCAGAGGAGGTGGGCCTCGACTTCTTCGGCCTTGGCGAGCACCATCGACCCGAATTCCTCGATTCCGCGCCTGCGATGATCCTGGCGGACGCCGCAGCGCGGACCAGCCGGATCGGATTGACCAGCGCGGTGAAGATGCTGAGCGCCGAAGACCCGGTGCGGGTGTTTCAGAATTTTGCGACGCTTGACCTGATCTCCCGCGGCCGGGCGGAAATCGTCGCGGGGCGCGGCTCGTCGGTGGAAGCGTTTCCGCTGTTTGGCCTCCCCCATGACCGATTACGACGACCTGTTTGCCGAAAAACTCGACCTGCTGCTGCTGTTGCGCGGCACGGCCAATCCGACGTGGAAAGGCCGTTTCCGTCCCGCGCTGACGGGACAGGGCGGGTTCCCGCGACCGCATCAAGAATAAGGTCGTTGGCGTTGCGGGGGATTTCGGGGATAAATCCACAGAAGGAGCGCCCATGAAAGCTACAGTTGACCGCCTAAGCAACGAGCTGACAAGCCGCTACGTCCACTACCTTGAGACCTTTCTGGTCGATCTTTGGAGCGACGCTGGCCAGATCGAGTTCCGGTGTGGCTTTACCCTGCGCACCGACCACCAGCTCCGCCAATTCACCCTCAAGGTACCTGCCCTAGCCGGTGACACCGACGGTGAGCGCGACTTGCTGATCGTGGTCGTCTTCGAGCAAATCGAAGACATGATCGATGCAGCCATTGCCGAACGGCGCGTGGCTGCGAACTAACTAAGTACCCAGGCTATCTGCCCGGCGCGGGGCTCGCGCGCTAATTGAGCGAAAATCCCATAGGCCGTGTGCGGGTCTCCTCAAATGCTGGGCGGAGGAATGCGTTTTCGCCGACATTGATCTGTGGATCCGCTATTCGCGCCCGACTTTCATCTCCGGAATCACCACAGGTTTCGCGGCGGCTTCCTCTCCATAGATCCGGGACAAGCCCTTGATACGCATCGCGATCGCGTCGACGAGGCGACCAACGATCTCATGAGTGATCCCCTCGTGACGGAGCTCCTGAGCACACTCCGAGGCTACATCGGGCATCACCGCTAGCTGATGGCGAATCGTCCGCATCGTGTACTCGCCACCGACCTTGGCCGAAGTTGCACAGCGCTCCCAGGGGCGCGGCATAACCTCGTCGATCGGG
Organism: Devosia sp. ZW T5_3; assembly: GCF_044987315.1. NCBI lineage: Bacteria > Pseudomonadati > Pseudomonadota > Alphaproteobacteria > Hyphomicrobiales > Devosiaceae > Devosia > Devosia sp. ZW T5_3. Next base: position 134,452 of record NZ_JBJDRE010000001.1, on the reverse strand, counting down.
TACACCCTGTCGATCTTCATCGCCAGCTTGAGGTCGCGCATTTCAGCTTGGATCTCTCCCTCGCCGAGGTGCGGCAGAATGGAGGAGATGTCATAGAGCGGAGCAAGGCGGGCCTCGCCCTGCGCACCGAGCAGCATCGAGTAGTTCTTTGCATGCGCGTCCGTGCCGGCGATGATCCAGTTGAAGACGTTCGCGGCCATGAATGTCTGACGGTCCCGAACTGGGTCCAGGGAGGCCGGCAGCACCTTGTTGGAGATCGTGGTAATACCCGGCCCACCCTGGTTCTCGTACTTGAGCGTCGGCATCACCGACAGGGCTTGGCACATGTCCTCCTGATGGATGCGGATGGTCTTGCCGTCGATGTTGCGGCGGTCGTAGCGCTCGAGAACGATCGCCTTTTCGCCTGCAAAGTCGATAACCTGGCTATGTGCGGCGTCCATGCCGAGCTTGCGTGCAAGCTGCAGGCAGAAATGCTCGTTCTCGGTATGCCCGTGCAAGTGTGGCATAGGCGGCTTTAAGATGTGGGTTGTCGGCGTGTCGCCTGAGGGGATCCCCCACTGGCCGCTGCTCTTGTCGAAATGGAACGCCGTCTTGGCCTGCGCCCCGGCGAGGCTAAACTGTCCAGGATCGCCAATGCGCCGGGTCGCGGCCCCATCCTTCCGCAGATCACGCAGGCGGTCGCCGATTTGTGTATCGGTGAGCAACTCCACGTTTTCGCCGCGGGAAACCTGGTCGCCACGCGGAAGGAACTGGACGGCGCCAGCGCAGTCGCGGCCGACATGCTTGAGGAGGGCAAACGGATTTCGGGCGGAAACCTGGAATCTCTGCGCCCATCTAGCGAGTGTTTGCTCGTTGTCCGGCAGCAGACCCCAGAGAAATGCCTCGATTATCTTGCCCTCGTAGGTCCTGGTGATCGTCGGCATTGACAGCGAGAGCGGGATGGCTACCCGCCCATCCATCCATGCCTCGTGATAGGAGAACGAAAGCTTGCCACCCTGCAAGTGGTGGAGTTCCCCGACCAGCCGACCGGCGATGTAGACGTCGAGAGTGTCGATCGGCTTCACCATCATGGTCATTGTCGCCTAGAGCTTGTAGGGAATATCATCGTCTTGATCGTCGGCATGCCGATCATCGGCGCCATGATGGTGATCATCATCATGATCAGCCGACCTCGGCGCAGTCGGAATTTGGAAGTCCATTTCTACACCGAGCGTGGTCAGCGCCAGCAGTACGTTGCCGATCTCGGCGCTAGACTTGCCGTTCTCGATCCAGGACACCCACGTCTGCGTAGTGTTGATCTTCTTGGCCAAGGCGGCCTGTGACAGGCCGCGCCGGGTGCGGGCCTCTTTGATCATAATACCGATGTCGCGAGCTGTTCTGATTTTCATGGCATATACGATTTTGCATGGCCTAGCCTGATATAGGTTCGTATATGGCGGATGTCAATATACGTTCTTATATCACGCCTCTGCATATAGGTTCCTATATTACTAGTCATCATATATGAACCTATATCAACTCCTTCCAAGTCACGCAAATCGCCAGGGCCGACCTGACGCGGTATGCGAACCATTGATGAAGCGTAGCGCCATCCCGCTCATTCGGGCCTTGAGAAAAATCACAATAGCTCAGCTGCTCTCCGGTTTTCTGCAGCGATGTTCGATCAAAGCATCACCCCTGACCCATGCGATGCCGTTTTTTCCAAGGTCGCGTTGGTCGGAGCAAACAAGCGCGGGCTAGATCGGCATAGTGCGCCATCTCCGCGGCACACCAGCGCTCAAACTCGTCAACCAGCTCTTCTACGACAATGGCATCCTCGGACCCGTGCGCTGACACCAAGGCGCCGGCCTGTCGCAAGTGGCCGAGCACATTGCCGACATGCGACTCTGAAACTTGGTAGCGTTCCGCCAGGGCTTTGTGGGTCAGCGAGAACATCTCTTTGCCTGATCTGCGTCGGTAGTGCGCCAGGATCAGGGCTACCAGCATAGGATAGCCGCAGTCGTAGGCGGACAGCGCCAGTACCCTCGGATACAAGGCGATCACGGTTCCAGCTCCGCGCACGCGCGTCGCCGAGAGGTGGATCATTTCGCCCAATAGGCTCGCATCTCGCTCAATCGGCGGCGCCAAAGCGCTTCCTGCAATGGCGTCGTAGGCCTCAACGAATGCGACGCATGACCGCGCGACCTCCCGGATCAGGCTGTCCGCGGGCCTGAGGATTTTCTGTCGCCTGTCCGTCGCCAGAGTGTCGATGAAGACAAGATTGCGGGCCTCCAGCATTGCGCAAAAGCTGGCGGTCTGGCGCGGGCTCTGCCCGGATATGGCCTGCAGCCGCGAGAGGTTCGGCACGGAAGCGCCGTGGTTGCGCCAGCCGGAATATTGCCCGATCAGCATATAGGCCGAGTAGTACCGCTCCAGCTGGTTGAGCAGCTTTCGCACGGGCCAACCTGGCGGTGCAGGTTCGACCATCTTCTCGCAATAAGCGACTACCGTTTGGTGGAAGTGAGCATCGGCCCTGAGCGCCGCCGCTCCCATGCCAGCCGTTGCGTCGCGTGGAGGCAATATCCTCATCGATGAAACAGGCAAAGTTTGGGGTGGCCGCACTTTAGCCGTCCGGTCAGAACTATCAACCGTGGCGCGAAAATGTCGTCACCGACGAAGTTGGGCAGAACGATTTGACGATCGCACCATTGCGTAGGCCAGGGGAGCCCACGAACACTGTAAGCCCTTTGAGCGGGGCCGGCGGGTGGAGACCTTGCTAAGCCTGGCACTGTTGAAAAGCGCGGTCCAGTCGGTTCTGGCCCGCCTCATTGCCCTTCTTTGCACAGTGTTCCTCCTGGTCGCCCCATGCTTGGCACAGGTGGCCCTGATTCCGGCCAGCATTCCTGATCCCATCGTGGGCGCCCCGTACTTTCAGTTATTCAATGCGATCGGGGGAACCCCACCCTACCACATCTCGCTTGCCGGTCCCTTGCCCGCCGGCATGTCATTTTCCAGCGAGACGCTATCCGGGACGCCGACGGAAAGCGGCATGTTCACCTTCAGCGTATTTGCTTCCGACTTCGCCGGTACCACGGATTCGCACAGCTACACGCTCAACATCGGGCCGCCCGCTATTTCCGTTTCCCCTGGGAGTCTGCCGGCGGGCGCGGTCGGCTCAGGCTATTCGCAGAGTCTTTCGGCGTTCGGGGGCACCGCGCCCTATAATTTCTCGGTCTCTGGCACCTTGCCGTCCGGTATCTCCATGACGCCGACCGGGCTCCTGTCGGGAATGCCTCTTTCGGCAGGATCCCACACACTTTCGGTAATTGTCACGGATTCCACGACGGGCGGCGGTCCCTATTCGGCGTCAATTCCCTATACGCTGGTGATCGCACCACCCAGCTTGACCCTCTCGCCAACCCTGCCGAGTGCAACGGTCGGGCAAGCCTATGCAGAAACGATCTCGGCAACCGGCGGCGCTGCCCCCTATACATTCAGCCTTGCTTCGGGCGCGCTTCCTGCCGGGCTCTTGCTGGGGACCGACGGATCGATTTCGGGAACGGCCCAAGAGGACGGCACGTTCAACTTCACCATCTCGGCCCAGGATTCCACCGGTGGCGCTCCAATCACCGGCTCCCAGGCCTATAGCCTCTCCGTCGCCCCGCCCACGATCACGCTTTCACCGGCAAGCCTTCCGAATGGGCGGGCCGGAGGACCTTACTCCGCGACGATTGTCGCTGGCGGCGGAACCGCACCCTATACCTATGCCGTCACGGGCTCGCTCCCAGCCGGCATGACGCTGTCGTCCTCTGGCCTCCTTTCAGGCACGCCAACCGAGACCGGCTCATTTTCCTTTGGTATCACGGCCACGGATGCGAGTGGCGGAACGGGCCCCCATATGGGCACGCAGACCCTTAGCCTCGACATCTATAGCCCTAGTTTCACCCTGCAACCCTCCAGTCTGCCCCCTGCCACCGCGGGCCAGCCCTATTCACAAACAGTAGTCGCTGGTGGCGGCACATCGCCCTATGCCTATTCGATCATGGCAGGCGCATTGCCGTCCGGCCTGACCTTTTCCGCCGGAACAATTTCTGGCACCCCGACGGCGGCCGGGTCGTTCTTCGTAACCATCCTTGCCCAAGATTCGACGACCGGCCCAGGAGCGCCGTACGGAGTAGCAGGGTATTTCCCCCTGACGGTCGCCACACCCACCATAATACTCGCCCCCGCCAGCCTCCCATCGGCCAATTCCGGCTCATTTTACTCCCAGACTTTGACTGCCAGCGGCGGCGCAGCGCCCTACGCCTTCGCTATCTCCTCCGGTAGTCTTCCACCAGGATTGAGCCTGTCCTCGTCCGGAACACTGTCCGGCATGCCGACCGCGTCCGGGGTCTTCGATTTTTCGGTCACGGCGACGGATAGCTCGGTTGGCGTTGGTCCGTTTTCTGCAACCCAGGCCTTTAGCGTGACCGTGGGTGCCGTCGGCAGGCTCATCGTCGCCGTGCGCTCCAATGTGGATGGCACGTTCGGCTTCACGTCGTCAGAGCCTCTGTTGAATGCGCTTACCGTCGGAACCACGGGGGGCATCGGCGGCAGCACGTCGATCGAATTGCCCGCCGGTGCCTTCCGGATTACCGCCGACGACCTCAGCGGTGCCGGCACAACGCTGACAGGCATCGATTGCGACGACGATGACAGCGGTGGGGATATTGCCACGCGCGCCGCGGACATCGTCATCGACGCAAGCGAGAGCTTGACCTGTGTCTTCACATTCGTCAGCTCACGCGAAGAAACTGTGGCGCTCATCAAAGACTTCCTCGAAACGCGGGCGTCGATGATCCTGGCCAACCAGCCCCGTACGCAGCGTCGCATCGACCGGCTGAATGGTATTGTCCCAGGGGGAGACATCGGTTCGACACTCATGAATTACCTGCCAGCGATTGCCGGCGGAAGTGCGCTCCGGTCTTCCATCAGCCTCAACGCGATTGAGGGTGCAACCGGCAACCAGAGTTCCAATCCGCTCGACATATGGATGGAAGGGACATTCATGCGCATAGATGCCGCCAGGGATGGCCGGCTCATGCTGGGCAGCGTCGGAGCGGATTATCTCGTCACACCCGACCTGCTCATTGGCGGCTTTGTCCAACTCGATCACATGATGAAAGGTGAAGCCGGACTGGCTGGTGCCGCTATGGGGTCAGGCTGGATTGCCGGACCTTATGCGACTATGCGCTTGCACGAACATCTTTATCTCGACCTGCTGGCCGGTTTCGGGCGCTCCAGCAATCGCATCAATCCCCTCGGAACCTACGAAGACAGCTTTGGAGCGACGCGCTGGTTGTTAAGTGCCGCCATTGAGGGGCAATGGACATCGGGACCCTGGACGTTTTCGCCGCAGGCCAGCCTGGGGTATTTTGGTGAAACTAGTGACGCCTATCGTGACGCATTGGGCATTGCCATTCCCTCGATTGCGACGGGCGTCGGTCAAATTGCCATCGGTCCTACCGTCTCCTATCGCTTCGTGGCGCCGGGCGAAATTGTGGTCGACCTAGGACTTGGGCTCGAAGGGATCGCCGAATTCGGCTCGAACCTCCTGTTTGAAAATGGTCAGGCTCGCCTCGAAGCCAGCATTGATGCCGGAATGCCCAGCGGCGCTGACATTGGGCTAACCATCGGCCTTGGCGGCATCGGCAATGCTAACAGGGGCATCATCAGCATTTCTGGGAGGGTCTTCGTGCCGATGAATTAGCATCCTAGTCTAATCACCTGAATCTAAAGTTCACGGCACAGTGTTTTCGGTTACGAACACCTGCATGTGGCCATCGACGATGCCTCGCTTGGCCTATGTGGAACTGCTCCCAGCCTGGGGCAGGAGGATGCCGCGGGCTTCCTCAACCGGGCGCTAGCCTGGTACGCGCGACTGGGCGCCAAAGTCGAGCGGGTGATGACCGACAATGGCTCAGCCCATCGCTCCAAGCTGTTCGCCCAGGCGCTGCAGCAAGCCAATGCCCGTCACATCCAAACCCGGCCCTATACACCGCGCACCAACGGTAAGACGGAATGCTTCATCCAGACATCGCTGCGGGAATGGGCTTATGCCAGACCATACGCATCATCGGTAGAACGCGCCCAGGCAATCAAGCCATGGGCCGATACCTACAATCTCAAAAGACCCCACGCCGGCATTGGTGGCATCATCCCAATCCAAAAACTGAACAACCTCCTTGGAAACGGCAGCTAGCCCTCGTGGCCGCGTCCGAGGCCTTACGCTACCGTAAGGTGGTGTTCGGGTCTGTTTTGATCCTGATTTCAGCTCGCAACGCGACTTCACGGGCCTTCTCGTCCCGCCTGAGGTCCATCAAAATTACCCTGCGAGTTGATTGCATCAGCGTAGGGCAAGGCGCGTCCCGTCGCCAGCGGCGGCGTGACCGGACTCGGTCGCGCGGGATCTCCCCTTCGGACGAAAAGGAGCCCGGGTGTCCGACAATTGTGTGTCGGCTCCTGGGCAGTTGCACCAAGAGCTGACCGCCCACTATTGGCCCGCAGACTGACCGTTCCAGTCCGCCTATTATGCGAATTTGATTCACGTCAGATAGCCAATCCCGCGCAGTCTCCGCGATGACTCATTCCTTCCGAAGGCGGCTCTCACGAAGCATGCCGGCCTCCTCGAGGATCGGCGCTGCCACGGACATCAGGTGGCCGTTAATGCGCTTGAGATCGCGCAGCACATCCACGTGGAGAGAGGTCGTCAGCATTGTATCGGGCCGCTGGTCCTTCAGCCTAGACATGTGCTGCTCAACCGAGGCGCGCTCCTTGCGCCGGATCGTGACCTTGCCCTCCATGAGCCGCCGCGCGAGCTGGGCATCGCGGTTGATAAACACCCGCTGTGCGAGCTGCAGATTGTCGATGGTGTCGCGAAACAGCTCCTCGATCTCGCGCATGCCTTCAGGCGAGTATTGCAGCTGCTTTTCGATCTTCTTAATCGTCAGTCGAGACAGGCTGCGCTCGATGATGTCGCCGACATGCTCGAGGTTGATGGCGTAGTCGAGGATGTTGCTGGATTGGCGTCGAGCGGCCTCGTACATGCTCGTCCGGTCAATCCGCGCGAGGTAGAGCTTGATGGCCTCCTGGACCAGGTCCACCTGGTCGTCGAGATGATAGACGCTCTGGCAGAGCAGTTCGTCACTGGTCTTGAGCGCGACGAGACTGGTTTGCAACATCTTCTCGACGAGATCGCCGACATGCAACGTCTCGCGTATCGCGGCGGCGAGTGCAGACGGCGGGTCACTCAAGAGGGCATCGTCGAGGTGAAGCGGACCAGGCTTCCTTCCTTGGCTCTTGTCGGGAAGCACTTTGGTCAGCAGTCGTGTTAGCGGACCGATAAGCGGGAGGAAGATGAGGGCGAGGCCCACATTGAAGGCGACGTGGGCCTGGATCGTGAATTGCGCCAAGTTTTGGTTTTCGGGCAGAAGCCCGATCAGCCAACCCGCAACCAACAAAAGGAGCGTCGCACCGGCTCCGCGAACCGTCAGGTTACTGACAGCGACCCGCCGAGCCGCTATGCCGTCGGAGGCGGCGGCGAACACTGGCGGGAGCGCGCCACCGACATTCGCGCCGGCGACCAGCAGCAGGCAAAGCTCGGGGCCAATGCTGCCAGCGGCAGCGAGCGACATGATGAAAAGAACCATGGCCAGACTGGACGCGGAGATGGCCGCAAGGGCGGCCGACAGCCCAATCGCGATGATTGGAGCATCGCCGAGCAGGGCAAAGAGCGCCGCAAGAGCTTCGGAGTTTCGCATGGGCTCCGTCGCTTCAGACATAAGCCGGAGCGACACCAGCATGAGCCCGATCCCAATGGCGATCTCGCCCAATCCTCGGCTATTGCGCGACTTCCGGGAGCCGACCAATACTCCAAAAAGGATGGCGATCGGCGCGAGCCAATGAATATCGAGCGAGAGGATCTGGGTGACGATGGCGGTCCCGACATTGGCGCCCAACATAACGGCCTGGGCCATTGCGGGGGCAACAAACGCTTGCGCGACGAACGAACCAACCATCACCGCCATGGCGGTGCTGCTCTGAAGAGCGAGCGTTGCCAGCAACCCGGCACCGAATGCCATGAAGCGGTTGCGCGTACTGGACGCGAGGAACTGCCGCAGGCGAGCGCCCAGGGCGATGCTGACGCCGGATTTGAGAAGACGCAGGCCCCATAGCAGCAGCGCGGCTGCCCCCAACAGATCAATGAGCAGAAGCGTTGAGGCCAAGAGACCCTCCCCTGGGCAAGATCAAGCCGGGGGAGCGGCGCCATTGGCGCATCGCCGGCGCGGCGAACCCGCTCATTCGCTCGGGTCGAGCCGGGCCACGGCGAGGCCGCTGCTGGCGACGAAGTCGACGGCCCAGCCGACATCGTCGCAGACCAGCATGTCGATCAGCCCGGCGCGCAGATAGGCGTCGAGCTTCTCGAAATAGTCGACACCGTAGTCGCGCCGCAGCGCGAAGAATTCAGGCCGTGGCACGAAATGGCTCACGCCGATACCGGCGCCGTGAAGGCCCTCGGCTAGGTCGGGGGCAAATTGCGGGTAGTCGGTATTCATGACGTCCATGGTCGCCGAGCGAGCGCTGGCGGCCGGGTCGACGAGACGATGGTAGTTGATGCCCATGGTGCGGATGGCGGGTGCGACACGCTTGATGTCGCGCAGCACCACATAGTCGAATGAGCTGATAAGCACCCGCTCCAACATGCCTGCGGACCTGAGCAGGTCGACCACCTGCTCAAGATAGGCCGTGCCCTCGAATTTGTCCTTGATCTCGACGATCAGCCCAAGCCCGATGTCGCGGCAGTAGGAGAGCACATCTTCGAAGAGTTCGATCGGCTGGCCTTCGATCGGCAGGCCGTTGCGTGCCTTGGTGCGAAACTGCGCGATTTGCACATAGTCCAGCCGCGAGATCAGGCCGGTGCCGGTCGAGGCATCATCGAGGATATCGTCGTGGAACACCACGAGCCGTCCGTCGCGGGTCAAACGCAGGTCGATTTCGCACAGCGAGGCGCCGAGCTCGGCGGCGCGCCGGAAGGCGGGACGTGTGTTTTCATGGCCGTCCATGACATGACCGCGATGCCCGCAGACGAGAATGCGCCGGGAGCGCGAGGGTAGAAGATCAAACATGGGAACTCCGGTCCGAGACGGGCAATTGTCGGTGATTGAGATTGCGTGCCATAGCTATTACTCCCTATTGCAGAACACCGTCGGCGACGCGGCAGGTGCAATATCAACGCATCGCCGCTGGAGGCTCGAAACGCCCGGAAAGCGTGGGGTCAAGAGTGGACGCTGTCTCCCTGCGTGGCCATTTTTAGGCTGCCCGACGGGGAGGAGACCAATGCTTAGTGCACGGAGTTCTATGCCCCATGGCTATAAACGTCACGCATCTAAGATCATTCTATCACGTCGCGCGCCTCGGCAGTTTCACGCAGGCAGCCAAGGCGCTTGGCGTTTCCCAGCCCACGCTGACACGGCAATTGCTGACTTTCGAGAATGATTTTGATGTCAAATTGCTACGCCGCAGCACCCGCAAGCTGGAGCTGACTGAGGAAGGCCGGCGGCTGTTTGAAATCTGCGAGCCAATCTTTGCCGGCCTTGAAGAAGCCGAGGGCTATCTCAGGACTGAACATGAAAAGCTGGTGCGGGTGGATTCGGTCTACACGTCGCGCATGACAGACTTTCTTGCCTTCGGTCATCGCAACTTCAAGAGCTGCCGCTTCGACGTGCGTATGCGGCGCAGCAACGAAGTTTACCGCTCGTTGCTCGATGGCGATTGCGACATCGGCATGCTGACCCTGCCGCAGGACAGCACCGAGTTCGACCACTTCACAGTTGGCACCTATCCGCTGATTGCCCTTGTCGGAAATGGTCACCCTTGGCGGAGCAGAAAAACGGTCTCGGTCTTCGAGCTTGTGGGGCAACCGGTAGTCGCGACATCGCATCTCAGCCAATCGCGACACGCCCTTGATCGGGCGCTTCAATCACGCGACCTCAACATAGACATCGTGCAGGTGCTCGATTCCAACGAGGTTATCCTCGACGTGATCCGTAACTCCGCGAGCGTCGGCATCATGGGCTATACCGGGCTGATCGAGCGCGGCGTCGACCACTATGTCACGTTCGACGAACCCGACATGTCTGTCGACCTCCACTTCGCATGTTCCCATACCGGCAATAGCCGAAGCGTCACCCGTGCGATCTTCAATCTTTGGAAACGCGAGTTGCGCGCAGGCACGCAGCCGCTTCTGCCAAGTGCGGTGCGTTGAAGGTCGTTGAGGCAAACCACTGAACGGACGGCAAAAACCAGCGACCGTACCATGTGCTTTCGATGCTCCGAACAGCGTCCCCGCCCTGCCACAACCTTGGCGCCTCGAAGCAATTGAGCAATCTAGCGACGTGTCAAAATGGTCTCAGATGCATGACACTTATAGCCGATAGGCATAGAACTCCGTGCACTAAGCATTGGCCTCTACCTGATCCGCCGGCCTAAAAATGGCTGCATAGGGAGACAGTTTCCAGCGTCGACGTCCACGTTTCCGGGCGTTTTGGTATTTCCCTCAGCGATCTGTTTTGCGCTGCCCCGCCGCATGGCGGACAGCGTCGATAACAGGGAATAATAGCTATGACACGCAATCTCGACCGCCGGATTGATCGTCCAGGGAGAGGGAAACCGGGACGACGCCACTGGATGGCTCGATGTCTTCGCGGCCATCCGACAGCATCTAGACAGAGCAGGGAGGATTCAAATGCTTAGAACTGATCGTAGAAATTTTTTGATCGGTGTGAGTGCCGCGGCGTTGCTGGCATCGACATCAGGCGTCAATCTCGCGTTTGCGCAGGAGCGGCGTGAACTACGGTTGGGGGTCAACGGGCTGCCCAACTCGCTGGAGCCAGTGAATGCCATCAGCAATACTGGCGTTCGCATTGTTACCCAGATTTTTGACACGCTTATCGCACGTGACTGGTTTCACGACGGTGCCCCTGGCAACGGCAGCGAGTTGGTGCCGGCTCTGGCCGAGAGCTGGGAGCGCATCGACGACAAGTCGGTCCGCTTCAAGCTGCGTCAGAACGTCTTGTTCCACAACGGGGTGGAGATGACGGCGGACGACGTGGCCTACACATTCTCATCGGATCGGCTGTGGGGTGACGAGGCGATCAAGACGATCCCCAATGGCCGCAACTTCTCGCCCAACTGGGACCAGCCGGTGGTGGAAGATAAGTATACCGTGGTCCTGCGTACCAAAACGCCGTCTTACCTGATCGAAAAGATCGTGGCGTCATGGGTCGGCCGTATCGTTCCCAAGGAATATTACCAGGGTCTTGGGGCGGTCGAGTTCGGCAACAAGCCCATCGGCACCGGCCCTTACAAGTTTGTCGAATTCATTGCCGGAGACCGCGTGGTTCTTGACGCCAATGACAGCTATTGGGGTGAAAAACCGTCGGCGTCGAAAATCACCTACCAGGTGGTGGCAGAACCGGCGACCCGCGTCGCGGGGCTGATCAGCGGCGAATACGATATCGTTACGACGCTGACCCCGGACGACATGGCGCTCGTCAATAGCTACCCTGATCTCGAAACACGCGGCACGCTGATCGAGAATTTCCACATGTTCACCTTCAACATGAACCAGCCAGTCTTCAAGTCGAAGACGCTACGGCGCGCCATGGCCCTCGCCGTCAACCGCCCGTTGATCGTCGAGGCGCTGTGGAAGAACTTGGCGGTGATCCCCAATGGCCTCAACTTCCCGCATTTCGGCGCGACCTATGATCCGGATCGCCGTCCTCTGGAGTATGACGTCGCGGAGGCCAAGCGGCTGGTGGCAGAAAGCGGCTACGACGGCACGGCGATTACCTACCGCACTATGGGCAACTACTACGCCAATGCTATCCCGGCATTGCTGATGATGATCGAGATGTGGAAGGAGATCGGCGTCAATGTCGTGCCGGAGATTTATGCTCCCGGCACGACGGCCAAGGACGAAGATATCTGGATCAGGAACTGGTCCAACGGCCTCTCTCTGACCGATGCCCTGAACACCATCGTCTCCGAGTTCGGACCGGGCCGCGGCGTTCAAACGCGCTGGGGTTGGGAGGCGCCGGCCGAGTTCAACGAACTGGCGATGAAGGTGCAGGAGCTGCCGGACGGTCCGGAGCGTTTCGACGCTTTCAACCGCATGCGCGACATCTTCGAGGAAGAGGCGCCAGCCGTCATCCTCTACCAGCCGTTCGACGTTTATGGTGCACGCAAGGACGTGAACTGGAAGCCGGTAAGCTTCGAAACGATGGAATTGCGGGCGCACAATCTCAGCTTCAACTGAGAGGCGTTGGACGAGTTGGCGGCGCGCATCCTGGTGCGCGCCGCCCGGGGAGGAACATTCATTGTCAAATCTACTGACGGTTCGAGACCTGGTCGTTCAGGTGCCGGCGCGAGCAACCAAAATCATTGATGGCATCAGCTTCTCGCTTGATGCCGGCCAGACGCTCGGGCTGGTCGGCGAGTCTGGTTGTGGCAAGAGCATGACTTGCTACGCCATCGCCAGGGCGTTGCCGCGTGGCATAGCACAAACGGGCGGTTCCATAGTGCTGGCCAAAGATACTGACGGCACCGGCAAGCCGGACGACCCGACGATCGCCATGATCTTTCAGGATCCCACAAGCAGCCTCAATCCAGTTCATACGATTGGGTATTATCTGGAATCGAGCCTCTATCGGCATCAGGGCCTTAAGGGCGCCGACGCGCGCATGGAGGCGATGCGGCTGCTGGAACGCGTGGGCATCGATCAGGCCAAGAGCCGGCTGCGCTCATATCCCCACCAGTTCTCGGGCGGCATGAATCAGCGCGTGATGATCGCGCACGCTCTGGCTGCCAAACCAAAATTACTCATCGCCGATGAACCCACAACGGCATTGGACGTCACGACGCAAGCCCAGATCCTCTACCTGCTGGAGGAACTGCGAGCGGAAACCGGCATGGCCCTTTTGATCGTGTCGCATGACCTGGGCGTGATCGCCCGGTTGGCAGACCGGGCCGCCGTCATGTATTGCGGCAAGATCGTCGAGACGGCTCCCGTTGGTGAGCTGCTGGAGCGGGCTGCCCATCCATATGCCCGTGCTTTGATCGACTGCATGCCCACTATTGATCCCGACGACCTTGCGCCGCCAATTCCCATTCCCGGATCGGTTCCGCTGCTCGAGAACCTTCCAGCGGGCTGCTATTTCCATCCGCGCTGCCCTCGCGCGACCGAACGGTGCACCGTCAGTTTCCCCGATCCGACGAATGTCGGGCCTTACCATGAGGCCTCCTGCTACCACCCGGTGGCCGCATGAGCCCCCCTCTCCTCCAAGCTAGCAATCTGACCAAGACCTTCCGGTTGCGATCCGGGCTGTTTGCAAGAAAAGCCAGCCATATAGCGGTCAACGCTATCGACCTGGAGCTCGCGCCCCAAGAACGCATCGGCGTGGTAGGCGAGTCCGGCAGCGGAAAGTCGACGCTGGGCCGTCTCCTGCTCGGCCTGACCCCGCCAACGCTAGGTGAAGTCAGGTTCGAAGGCGTGGAACACAGGGACCGGCGGCCGCAAGACTGGTCCAGATTTCGCATGCAGACGTCCCTGGTGCAGCAAAATCCACTCTCGGCCCTCAACCCGCAAATGACTATTGGGGAGCAGGTGGCGGAGGCCGTGTGGGTGCATCGGGTGGCCGATCGCAACGGTGCCCGCGAACGAGCGGCCGCCATGCTCGAAAGGGTTGGCCTGTCGAGTGCGATGATGAGCCGTTTCCCCCATCAGATGTCTGGCGGCCAGCGACAGCGCGTAGTCATCGCGCGTGCTTTGATCCTGCAACCCAAGCTGGTTGTGTTCGACGAGGCCGTTTCGGCTCTCGACGTATCGGTGCAGGCGCAGGTGGTTTCGATCCTGAGGTCGCTCTGGCAGGAGTTGGACCTGGCCTATGTCTTTATCACGCATGACCTGCGCATCGTCCGGCACCTAGTTGACCGCATCGCTGTCATGTATCTCGGCCGTGTTGTCGAGACAGGGGACATCCGGTCCGTCTATGCGTGGCCACGTCATCCCTACACCAGAGCCCTTCTGGCCTCGGTGCCGACGATGGACCCGTTGGTTCGAAACGTGGCACCGCCCCTCCAGGGTGAATTGGACATCAGCAAGCTATCGCAGGGATGCGCGTTTCGGTCACGATGCCCATTCGCCATCGAGCGATGCACGACCGAGGTCCCGGCGCTTCGTCTGGTTGAACACCAGGATGTGGCCTGTCATCGAGCCGAGGAATTCCCACGGCCGGTCGCGGCCCGGATGGAGGTCGCGCAGTGATTTCCTTCATCCTCGCACGCCTGTTTCGAGCCCTGGTTGTCCTCTTCCTCACCGTGACATTCGTCTTCATCGTGCTTCGGGTGAGCGGCGATCCGGCCGAACAGATGCTGGGCGATCTCGCTTCGCCCGAAGCGCTGGAGGCATTCCGCAGCAATTGGGGCCTCAACCGATCGATCCCCGAGCAGTTCTTCATCTATGTGACCAACGCGCTGCGTGGCGATTTCGGTGTGTCATCCGCCGATGGTAGGCAGGTGTTCGCGGTCATTGCCGAACGTGTTCCCAAGACGCTGTTGGTGACCGTCTCGGCCTTCGTCCTGATTATGCTTTTCGGGATTCCGGCCGGAATCCTCGCAGCGGTGCGTCGTGAGAGTCCCGCCGACAAAGCCGTCATGGCGGGTGCGGTGATCGGATACAGCGTTCCCAACTTCCTGCTCGGCGTTGCCCTGATCTTCGTATTTGCCGTCTGGTTGCGTGTGCTGCCCAGCTCGGGCAGTTCCACCTGGCAACATGCGATCCTGCCGACAGTTACCTTTGCCATGGCAGGCGCGGCAGCAATTTCCCGTTTTACCCGCTCCACAATGATCGACGTGCTTGGCCAGCCCTATATCGTCGCGGCCCGTGCAGATGGCGTGCCCGAATGGGAGGTCATCCTTCGTCACGCCCTTCCAAATGCCGCGATCCCCATGGTGACCATGCTGGGCTTTAGCGCCGGAGGGTTGTTGGGAGGCGCGGTGCTCGTCGAGACCGTGTTTGCGTGGCCCGGTCTGGGCAGCGGCTTCGTTCGCGCCGTCAATACCGGCGATCTCAACGTCGTGCAGGCGATGATTATCACCTTCACCACGTTCATGGTCACGATCAACCTGACCGTCGACATTCTATACGCCGTCCTCAATCCGAAAATCAGGTTGCAGAACAATGACGCAAGCTAGGACGCTGCCGAGGTGGCAATTCCGAACGTTCGCCTCCCGCCTGCCGGCCAGTATATGGCTGTGCACCATCTGGGTGGCAGTGGTCGTGGTCATAGGCGCAACGGCACAATGGATTTCGCCTTACGACTATCTGCAGCAGGCCCCGCTTTCGCGCTTCGCGCCGCCCGGCGCGCCGCCCGGCGCGCTGCCTGGACATCTGCTGGGCACCGATTATCTTGGCCGCGATTTGCTCAGCAACATACTGGTCGCAACCCAGACGTCATTGATGATCGCGCTTGCTGGCTCGGCGATCTGCGCACTCATTGGTACAAGCCTCGGCTTCCTTGCCGCCCATTTTGGCGGCTGGATCGACAATCTCATCATGGGCTTTGCCGACGCCATGGCGTCAGTGCCCTTCATCATCTTTGCGCTGGGCGTACTGGCCTTTTTCGGTTCGAGTCCTCTGCTTTTTGTCTTCCTCGTTGGCGTGGCCTCCTGGGAACGCTATGCGCGCCTGACCCGTGGCCTGGTACTGAGTGCCAACCAGGACGGCTATGCAGAGGCGGCTCGCATCGTGGGCGTTCCATCCCTGCGCATCTACCTGCGCCACATTCTTCCCAATATTGCCGGCCCTCTCATTGTCCAGCTCACGGTGAACTTTCCCGAGATCATTTTGCTCGAGAGTGGATTGAGCTTTCTGGGCCTGGGTATTCAGCCGCCCGCGACGAGCCTTGGCCTCATGGTCGCCGACGGCAGGAATTATGTTGCAATCGCCTGGTGGCTCACCGCCCTGCCCGGCCTGATCATAGTACTCACCACTTTGTCCATAAGCCTGCTCGGCGACTATTTGCGTGATCGTTTTGACGCACGCCTACGCTAGAAAAATAGGAGAAACAATGAACCCGCTGCTCATGACGCCGGAGACGATAAGGATCGCCGGGCATCGCGGCCATAGCGCCGGTGCGCCGGAGAACACCATCGCCGCGTTCCGGAAAGCTCGCGAGTTTGGCGGCCATGGCATCACCTGCGAGACCGACCTTGCGCTGACCAGCGATGGCGAGTTCGTCTTGATTCACGACGAGACCGTGGACCGCACTACCAATGGTCATGGTCTTGTCCGCAACATGAGCTATGCCGATCTCGCCAAGCTCGATGCAGGCCGATGGTTTGGTGAAGCCTTCGCGGGGGAACGCGTCCCGCGCCTCACGGACGCCCTACAACTGGCGCGCGAAGTGGGGATCATCTACCAGCTCGAGCTCAAGATATATGACCGGGACGATGTCATCCTCCCCAAGCTAAGGGCGCTGATCGACGATTTGGGCTGCGCCGACCTATTGCAGTTCTCTTCCTTCGATTTCGTTCAACTGAGGGCGCTCAAGAAGGCTATCCCTGAGGTTCCCACGGTCGGTTTGTCGCATTCCCGCCTGATCGATCCTGCCGCCATTGCCCGGGAAGCAAATGTGGATGCGATCAATCTCGAAATCCAGCACTTCCCAAGCGGCGAAGCGCATCAGCTCCACGATGCCGGCTTCGCGGTCTTCTTGCATGTTCCGCGCCCGGAGCGGCTTGAGAAGCTCAAATCATACGGCGTGGATGTGGAGGCTCAGGCCGTCCGTTGGGTACGGGAGGGTCAATTGGATCAGATCATCAGTGACGACGTCGCGCAGATGGCCAGGATCAGGAATGAAGCTCGTGGCTGATTTTAACGGATCGACATTGCCTGAACGCGCCACGGAGTCCGTTATCGAGGAAATCGCACGTAGGGCAGGAGAAATTGCTCTGCGGCACTTTCGGTCATTGGCCAGCATACCGGTTGAGAAGAAAGGCCATCTTGATCTCGTCACCAAGGCCGACAGAGAGGTCGAGGAATTCCTGATCGCCAGCCTACTTCAGGTGTTTCCAAACGACGGTGTCTATGGCGAAGAAGGCGGCAACATCGCGGGCACTTCCGGGCGGATATGGGTGATCGACCCGATTGATGGGACGTTCAATTTCGTGCGTGGCGGGCAGAACTGGGCGATTTCGATCGGCCTCTATGAGAATCGACGTCCGACATTCGGCGTGATCTACGTTCCCGTCCGCGACCTCTTGTTGGCCGGAGGCGGGTCTGTCGAAACCCGGCTGAACGGCAAGCCGATGCGATCTTTGCCAGTGCTAAATCTATCACAGGCCTCTATGGGGATCGGTCTACATCCTTCGGTCGCCACGCAGGATCGTCTCGAAGTATTGCGCTATATTTCCGACGAACTGCGCATCGCGTTCCGCTGTTGCGGGTCTTCCACCCTCTCCCTCATCGAGGTGGCCATGGGTGAGACCGATGGCTACGTGGCGCTCGGCGATTCGACCTGGGATGTGATGGCTGGGCTGCCCATCCTCAGCAATCTGGGTGTGTCTCACACGATCGATTGGGATCGCACCGATCTCGGCGCAAAGCTGCGCTTCGCCTGTGGAAGCGAGGCGTTTCTGGCAAAGGTGCGCCCTCTACTGGAGAGCGTCGGTGGCGAGCCCATGTCAGGCGCACTCGGCCATGGCTAGAGGCGCGCCCTCAGACGTTTGCCCGGCTCGTGACATGTCGCCTGTGGAGTTGCGCCGGCACACGGTGGACGGCAGGGGCGTCGCCGACATTCGGTTGTTGCAGGTCGAGGATGGTCCAGGACGAGGTCAACGGCTGCTTGTCGTTCGAAACGCGGCAGGCATCGGCTTCGAGGTCGCGGTGGACCGGGGCTTTGACATTTGCAGCATGACTTGGCGCGGCATAAATATCGGCTGGAACAGCGCAAACGGGATGCCGTGGCCGCCCAACTCACTCGATGCCGAAGAGGGCGTTGGTTTCTACAGGAACTTCGATGGCTTCCTTGTCACCTGTGGCCTGGACCATATCGGTGGCGCCCGCCGTAGTGACGCGGACCGCTATATCCACAAACATCGGAAGGAGGTTTTCCATCCCCTGCATGGCAGGATTTCTAGCCAGCGGGCCACGCTTTCGGGCTACGGCATCGACTGGACGACAGACGCCCCGATCATATGGGCCGAGGGCGTTGTCAGGCAGAGTTCGGTGTTCGGAGAGAACCTTATGCTGCGCCGTCGCATCGTGGTGGATGTTTTCGGCCAGGCGATCCGCATAGACGACGCCGTCGAAAATCGAGGATTCCGCCCCACGCCGCATGCGATCCTCTACCACATAAACTTCGGCTATCCGTTTCTTGATCAGGCGACCCGAATCTCAGGCGACTTGACCCACGATATCGTCTCGGCATTCAACAGCGAGGACAAGCGCCCACGGGATGACTTCGTCGACTATTACCAGGAGACGCCCGTCATTTCCGATCTACCGACGGCTTCGGTCGAGCTGCACAATAGCGCTCTGCTCGGAGGACTATGCGTCCAGCTGTCGTTTCCTCGTAAAGCACTGCCGACTTTCGGAATCTGGAGAGCTTTTCAGTCCGGTGTCTACGCATTCGCGCTGGAGCCGGCCCGCCGATTTATTCGGGATGGGGCAGGTAACTCAATCACTCTGGGAGCCGGAGAAACCGCCGCCTACCAGATCGAGATAGCGCTGCGCTCCACCAGTGAATAGGAATGCCCGCTAGTTGTCATGTCCGGATCGAAGGGCCCGCCACCGCAATGCAGCCGCATCGGCGCCAACTGTAAAGTTGGGTCCTCAACGAGAATCTTAGTGACCAATAATCCATATGAATTCTGGCCGGTTGTCCGCCTCAGCAAACAAAGGATTCAACAGCGCCCTTTGCGGGCCGGCCTACAGCAGCTTTCAGGGTTGCAGACAGCCACCTCGAACGGCAAAAATGAGATGGCTGTTCCAAGCCGCATATTTATGCGAATCCAGTTGCGACTTCCCATTGGCGGCATAGCGCGGATTGTATCACTGGACCTCCTGACGCTAAGCTCCCGAGCAGTGAAGGCGGGCTTTTGAACGGCGCCCCCGCCGGAACTGAACCTATGTTAACGCGCAGACTCGACTATCGAGACGCTGACCGCCACCAAGCTCGGTAGCGGGTATGCGGCTAACATCGACGCCAATTTTGTCGGAGAGCGTCTTCCCCCCCCGGGGACTAGCTAATGGCGCAGCTGATTCAATCCACTCCCAAGACAGGGTCAAAACAGATTGCCTATACGGTTTCTGGCGACGCCCTTGGCCGCTGAGAGCGGCCGCATGCACGCGGCGTCAAGTTAGCCAGCTATGATGCCGCCGATGGCCAGCATGGCGAGGGTCACCCCCATTGAATAGGCCAGCAGAAGCGCGAATGGCGGTGTCCATTCCGCCTTGAGGGCGCGGCCGAGGAAGATCAGCAGGATGGGCAACCAGTCCAGCGCATAACGCTGGGCGCTGTACTGCGAAAAACCATTAGAATGATACAGCAGCGTCAAACCCATGACGAGCCCGCAGGTGCCCAGGCCGAACCAGAAGGCGCGATCCCATTTACCCAGGAAGGCCAACAGAATGACCGGCGTCACCAGAAAGAGCGAGGCACCATTGGCATCAAATCCCGCCATTTCGGTCATGTAGCGGCCGGCAAAGTCCACGTGCGGACCGGCAACAAACATATAGACGGCATTGAACAGGAAGTAATCCGGCGAGAATATTCCAAGCTCGCGCACCCGCAGACGCAGGAAGAAGCCGCCGCTATCGGCGACATCCCATTCGACCGGAAAGATGTAGGAATAGCCCGTTTCGAGCGGCGAGCCGAAGCGGGCATAATTGTACACGAAGTAGATGAGGATCGCGATTACCGGGAAGGCCGCAAGCGAGAGGGCGCGCTTGATGGCCGCACGATCGATGCTGTACCAGGCCGTGTTTGCCTCCAGCAGCAACACATAGAGCAGCGGCAGGTAAAGGATGGTCATCTGCCGGCAAAGAAAGGCCATACCGATGAAAAGACCGGCCAAAAGGGCATTGCGGCGCACCAGCGCGCTATAGAGGGCAGCGCTGGAAAACAGGAAGCCCCAACTCTGCGCAAAGAACCAGACGCCGTCGCCGCGCAGCACCACAAAGGCGAGCGGCGTGGCAAAAAGGGTCAGCAAAACGAGCAGCGTGGCCTGATCGCGCCCAGCGGCTTCGCGACGGAATATCTGCCACCATAGCCAGCCGCTGCCGGCAAAGGTGAGCGCGCTCAATACGACGAAGAAGCGGAAGTCGCTGCCAAACAAGGCAACGAAGGGCAGAGCTATGACGCCGGGCAGCGGTGGGAAGATGATGTAAGTCAGCCCATTGAAAAGGGCGCAATCGGTATCAAAACAATGGTCCGTATCGAACCGGCCATTGAGCCAGCCCTCGGCAAGCACGGCGTAAGAATTGGTGCCGGGCACTTCACGCAGAATGGCCAGGGCAAGAACTGCGAGAAAGGCCAGCACCAGGCCGCCCAGAATGGTTGTTATGGCAATGCGCTTTACGGTCACGGCTTTAAAGTCCTGCGGGCGGGATGGCATGCGTGTCAAATGGCCGGCCGAACCGGTCTATCCCGCCGGGCGGGACGCCAGGCGGAAAGTCAATTGCTTGTGGCCGATGAAATTGATTACCGCGCCAACGCCGATGGCGGCGCCATGGGCAAGCCCTTCCCGCACGACATTTGGCCAGGGTGCGGCGGCCGGCATCTGCAGGAAAAGCGTGGTCAGGCCGAGCACAACCACCGCGCCGACAAGATTGACCCCGATGAATGTCATGGTCTGCTCCATCAGCGGGCGGGTGGAGCCCGGGAAGACATATTTGCGATAGAGCGTAAAGCCCGCGCCCATGCCGATCATGTAGGCCAGAATAACGGCTGCTCCCATCGGCATGGCCGCCGACAGCGGGAAACGCACAATCCAGTTGATCGTGGCCGCCGTGCCGCCAAGCAGCAGAAAACGGAAGACCTGATTGCTGGCGAGGCGTTGCAGTAGCGCGGGCATCAGAACAGCCATCCGGCGAGGAAGGCCGCGCCCATCAACCCGCCCAGCGTGATGCTGATCTTGTCGCGGATGGCGAAGGCCACCGGATCGTCGTTAAGCTCTTCGCGATGGCAGAGCAGCCAGATGCGCGACACCCACATGAACAGCGCCGCAGGGAAGACCCAGAGATAGACCGGGCTATTGTAGAAGCCAGCGCCGTAAACGTCGTTCATGATGTAGAGCACCATGATGGTGATGGCCGCCATGGCCGTCGCCACGCCCATCGCCACTACCATGCTGGCATCGGTGCCGAGATAGCCGCGGCCATTGACCACGAGCCGCCCCTTGGCAACACTTTTCTGGATTTCGGTCTGTCGCTTGGCAAAGGAAAGCGAGGTGAAGAGGAACATTGAAAACACCAGCAGCCAGGGCGAGGGCACCGCGCCCACGGCGGCAATGCCGATCCCCAGGCGCATGGTGAACAGGGCTGCCAGGGTAAAGGCGTCAACGATAGGCTGGCGCTTGATGTAGAATGAATAGAGTAGCGTGATGGCCATATAGGCGACGAGCAGACCCAGTGTGCCCGGACCGATTAGTGCTGCCAGTGCGAGGCCGCCAGCGATGAGACCGGCCGAAGCGGGAACGCCGTGCTTGATGCGCAGGGCGCCGGAGGCCAGCGGCCGATTACGCTTGGTCCAGTGCAGGCGATCATCGGTGAGGTCAAACAGATCGTTGAGCAGGTAAGTGCCCGAGGCCATCAGCGAGATGGAGACGAAAGCGCAAAAAGCGGACAACACGGCGACAGGGTCGGTGGCCATGCCCGACAAGATCAAGGGCACGAAGACCAAGCCATTCTTGGCCCATTGATGCACGCGCAGCGCTTTGAGCCAGCCGCGCAGGCCCAGTCTGGGGCGGAAGAATTCGGCTTCGACCGGCTTGCCCAGCGCACGCGCCTTGGTGGCGGTATCGGCCGATGCGCCGGAGAGGACGATCGATCGTGCCTTGTCCCACACCTCAAGGTCGGCGCGCCCGTCCCCGGCATAGGCGAAACCATCCGGGAAGCGTTCCACCAGCGCAGCGGCCTTGGTAGCGCCCTTGAGGTTGCGCTCGCCGTTGCTGCCTATGGTGAAATCGACGAAATCGAAGCGGCGAGCAAGGCGCAGCGCCAGCAATTCGTCGGCGGCGGTGGCCAGCCCAACCGAACGCCCCTTGTCATGTTCGGCACGGGCGAAGGCTACAAGTTCCTCATTGACCGGCAAGCTGTCCACATCGACGGGCACCTGCTCGCTCAGCTTGCGCTTCAGCGTGGCTTTGCCCTGCAAGGTCCACAGGACAAGATTGAACACACGCAGCGGATTGGCGCGGAAATAAGCCACCGCCGTCTCGTGCAGCAGATCGGTGAGGATCAGTGTGTCGTCAACATCGAGCACGAGAGGAAGAGCAACACCAACACTCTGCAGTCCAGTGGCGGATAGATTGGCAGCGGTCATGCCCAGCACCCAAGTTACGTGTGCCGCCATAGCTACCAGCCACGCGCCAAGGCGCAATTAATGAGTTAAAATATTATGAATACCTAAAATTTTACTTTGTCGCGGCTTCACAGCGATCACATCGCCGACCGTGTCATCAGAATTTCCAAGCGATTTCGGTAAGGTGAGGGAATTCATTGCCACAAGCCTTTCGACCACCACCAACCCGGACCCGACCGAGACGCTGTAAACCGCTTTCTGCGCTGAACGAGCCATTCCCGAGCGCGTATTATGCGGGCCAAGGACACGCGGCGCGTTCCCTCTCCGTAGCATACGGTTCCACTTCTTACGCTGATCGGTCGGCAACGACCCAATCCACGCAATTCTGTTCATCCATGATCTGGCCACCATATATCCGTGCCCTAGGGCTTAAGATTATCGCTCTTGCCAAATTACGTAATTTAGCTATTTTACGCCAAATACGGAAGAAAGGCTGGACCCGATGAAATTCTACACCCTGACAGATCTCAATCGCGCCTCTGGCGAAATTCTCGACACCGCCCTTGTCGAGCCTGTCACTCTCACCAAGCACGGCAAGGGCCGGCTGGTGGTGATGAACGCCGACCACTACCGCAAATTGACTGAACGCCGTGGGATTCAAGCATTTACCCTGCAGGATGCCCCTCCGGCCGTTATGGACGAGCTAATGACCGGTCTTGCCCAGTTACCGCAGAGCTAGGCCGGTGTTCAATGCCTGTGACGTTGTGCAGTTCAACTATCTTTGGGCGCGCCAAGCCGATGATGGGGAGGAATCTGGCAGGTATGCACGCCCGGTCTGCGTCGTCGTGAAGTCTACCGCCGCCTATCTCTTGTTTCCGATAACGACCGTGCCGCCGGCAGCGGATCAGCCCGCCGTGCTCATCCCACACTTGGAGCGCCGGCGTGCAGGCCTCGACCTGCCGTGCTGGCTCATCCCGACGGAGTTCAATCGCGTCCCGCTTGACGCTGCGTTCGATTTCGCCAGCACCGAGGCAATGGGGGCATTCAGTCCCGCGTTCATGCAGCAGATCGCGCAAGCCATACGTGCTTGTGCGCCGAGCCGGAAGATCGACCGCGCGTAATAGGGCATCGAAAGCCGATCGGCGTGCGTTTTGCTCGGCAGGAACAGCGCGGAGTTACACCATTGTCCATCAATCGCTGCGGGGTATGAATTCTGGTCAGTTCATTGACGCCACGATATCCGCAAAATCGCTATGTCACCGAAGTCGAACGTCGCAAGGCAACTCTCACGCCGTTCTCCTCAGCCGACCCAGTGGAGTTGTGCGTCGACTCCTGGTTGGGCATAGTTCACAAGCCGAACTGTTCGCGAGCCTGAAAGGGGCATCCTTGAATGAAGATCAGCCTCGATCACCTTCCCGAAAGCAAGCAGCGCAACATCGCGCGGATCGTCGAAATCATCCACGAGGAGTTCGATGACGCGCTTAAGGAAGCTAAGTCAGAGGCCAAGCGCCGCGGTCGCATCCTGAAAATCATCCTGTTTGGATCGTACGCCAAGGGCACCTGGGTCGATGAGCCCCACACGATGAAGGGCTATCGCTCTGACTTCGATGTACTGGTGATCGTCAATGAGAGCCGTTTCGCGGGGTTTGAGTATTGGGATAGGGCCACGGACCGACTGAACCGCGACGCCGCCATCGGGGTGCCGGTGGGTCTAATTGTTCACTCGGGTCGTGAGGTGAACAATGCCCTGCGTAATGCGCAGTACTTCTTCTCGGACATCCGCAAAGAAGGTGTCCTCCTCTACGAGATGGATGATCGAGAACTAGCTGAGCCGGGGATTCTTTCACCGCAGCAGGCTTTGGATATTGGTCGAGAGCAGTACGCCCAGCGCCTTCCCTCGGCGACCAATTTTTTGGACACATCTCGGTATGAGATGTCGAAGGGCATGCTCAATCATGCTGCTTTCCAACTCCACCAATCGATCGAACAAGCCTATTCCACGGTGCTATTGGTGCTGACGAATTACAGTCCTCCCTCACATAACCTGAAATTCTTGCGCATGCTCGCCGAGGATCGTGACCGTCGCCTCATTGACGCGTGGCCACGTGACCAGCACCGCTACCATGCCTGGTTCAACGTTCTCAATGAAGCCTACGTCAAGGCCCGCTATTCCAAGCACTACGACATCAGCGAAGATGCGCTGAAATGGCTCATGGATCGGACCGAGCACCTGCACGCGCTTGTCCAGACGGTTTGTGAAGAGCGCTTGGCAAGCTTAGAACGGGTTGCGATAGCCGAGCGCTAGTCGCGTGATCCTAGACGCTGACTTAGCCGTGGCTCCATAGGGGAGCGCACGAGATGGGGGCAAACCAGTGGTAAATGCCATTCCAGACCGCATATTATGCGAATCCAAAATCAGCCCGCGGCAGTTCGCTTAGCGGCATGTCTGGACGTCGAGAAATACCATCATTGCGAGGCGATCCCGATACATCCACCGAGACACATATCCCGAGGTTGAAGGCGATGCCATTGGTTCGCTGGCGAACTCCTCGCCAACCGCGCAATCTTGCTAAGGGCCCTCTATCTGGCTATATTACTGGAAATACTCTGGAGGTCATCATGGGAAACTCGCAGAAGCGCGCCATCCAAAATTATCGATCTCGCCTTGGCGAGCGCGGCTTGGCGCGCTTTGAAGTGCTCGGTCGGGACGCCGACCGCGACCTCATCCGATCGCTAGCCCGGCGCCTGTCGGAGGACACGCCCGCGGCTTCAGAGCTTCGCGCGACCGTAAGTAAGTCAATCGCTGGCGAGCCCACCAAGCCTGGCGGAATCCTCGCGGCATTGCGTCGTTCGCCGCTAGTAGGCATCGATCTTAACCTTTCCCGACCCCGCGAAGAAGGACGCAAGGTCGACCTGTGACGCGCTACCTCCTGGATACCAATATCATCAGCAATGTCGTCAAACCACAGCCATCGGAATCGCTGCTGGCATGGATGTCGACACAGCGAGACGAGGATTTGTTCATCGCTTCGCTGACCGTTGCGGAAATCTGCCGCGGAATTTTAGAGATGCCGCTCGGTAAAAAGCGCGACGCGCTCGACACGTGGTTCTCTGGGTCGGAGGGGCCGCAGGCATTGTTCGTGGACCGCATCCTATCGTTTGACGATAATGCCGGGCTGATTTGGGCGCGGCTGATGGCAGAAGGCAAAGCGGTCGGTCGGCCGCGCAGCGGGCTCGACATGATTGTCGCGGCTGTTGCTGCTGCGAACCAGTGCGTGGTGGTGACTGACAACGAAAAGGACTTTGCCGGACTTCCGATTGTTAATCCCATACGCGGAGCGGTCTGATGCAACTGCGGGTCAAGGAATGCTCGGGAGGGCGGCTGCTTCCAACAATGCAATCAGCCGGCCTAACCACCGATATGGGAGCAAATCCGCTATCGGCCGATGGCAGCTTTTGGGAGGCTGCGAAGCAGTAGCGCAAGGCCTTAGATGGGGTGGAAACCGGTCAGGCAGCTCTTGGTCGGTTGAAGAAGAAAGCTGACGTTCGCGCTCAATGTCCGCGCCGGCTTGGAAACGTCGCCGACAATGCCACAGGGAAAGCCATTTCAGTGTCCTCCGCCGATCCCTGGTCGTGCGTGCAGCGCGTCAATAGCTTAGTTCTCTGACGAGCGGCGCCAGACCCGGGAGATGCCAATGGTCATAGCCAAGCCTGTCTGAATTGTCGAAAAGATTGTCCATAAAAGCTCTGAAGGATGGCGCTTGGAGCCATACCTCATCATTGCCGTCCGTCCCCCATTTGTTGGTGGACCTCAGCCAGTTGAATATTTGCCCGTAGGTGTCGCCGCTTACCGACAGGAGTACTTCCAGCCCGCCCGGATTACTGCCAATATCCAGCATGCCGGGGGGACAGCCTTCCCCGAACTCCTCGCCACTCCATATCTTCTCGACATACTCCCAATCGTAAAGGGGATCGAGAAATGTTTCCGGCTCCGTCGAAGGATAGCGCTCGAGCGGCACCGCGTAGTTGAACATGTTGGGATAAACGCGCCCGCCATTGAATTTGAGCATGAAGCTCTTGTAGTCAGAAGGGAGCTGAAGCCCAGTGCGCCGTTCCCAGGCCTCGATGGGCTGGCGCGCGTCGGCCACGTCGTCCCAGCTCTTGCCTTCTTGTCCGCGCTCGACGCTCGGCCAAGTCATAAGCAGAGGGCGAATCATCTTGTCAGGCATCGTGCCTCTTCCTCGATGGCGCAGCAAAACGGCAAAAGTATCCCCGAGGCTTGCAGCATCCGCAAGGTCCGCTTTCGGCGTCATGGTCTCGGGCCTTAGATGTCAGAGACGGGGTCGAGAGCCGACTGCGATGGGTGGATAGCGGTCGCCACCTATCGGATTGGCGGCCGCCGCTCGTCACTAGCCAAGGGTCGGGCCTGTCCACGATTGCGCTGCGCCGGCTACCGAGTGAAGGTCCGGCTGGGGCCTGACCTTTGGTTTAGCTTGCGTGATCGATCTCGCCGATAAACCCCAGCACTGCCGATGCGAGGGCAACAGGGGCTTCCATGGCAATATAGTGCCCGGTGTTCGGGATTGTACGCGTCTTTAGCTTGCCTGCCGATGCGGGCGCAAAGGACTGGCTTGTGAAATTCGAGCCGTTCTGGTCGATAGCCAGCACCGGCATTGTCAGCGGCTGTGCGGCGACAAGTGCCTTATACTCCTCCGTCTCACGCATGTTGCCGTTGTAGATTGCCTGCGCGCCGTTCCAGCCACCATCTCGGGCGTAGCCACGGATGAATTCGCCGATGTCATCTGCCCCGATAGTTGTGGAGGTTGTCGAAGGTGGGGTGAAGATAAACTCGGTCAGCAATTCCGTCTCACGCCCCTTGAAGAAGCGTTCGGCTGCACCGTGCTTTGCCAAAGTACCGTAGTACCAGGCGATCATCGGGTTGATCAGTATTTCCAGCCCAAAGCCCGGCAAACTGGTCTCCACGGCAATGAAACTGAGCAAATCTTGCGGGCGGGTGGCTGCGAGCCGGAAGGCCAGCGGACCAGAGAAGTCCTGAGCCGCCAAGTGAACCGGGCCAAGACCGAGATACCCGATCAGGGCATGCAGGTCTTCGGCCATGGTTGCGCTGCTGTCACCGGTTTGGGCAACGTCGGAATCGCCGAAGCCACGTAGATCAACGGCCAAGACGCGATGGGACTGCGCCAGGAACGGTATGATCTTGTGGAAGGTCCACCAGGTTTCCGGCCAGCCATGGACCAGCAGGATTGGAGAACCGGTCGTGCCGGCAGATACATAATGGAGATTGGTGCCGTTCAGGGCCACGCGATGGTGGGTGACTTCAGGGATGATAGCGTAGGTCATTTCCATGCTTCTTTATGGACAACTTGGTTGTCTTTAAAGACATAGTCATCCAGGTTGTCTATGTCAACGAAAATAGACACCCTGATTGTCTTTTTGTGTTCCATGCAGTAGCGAGGTTGTATGAGCAGAAAAGGCGCAGATCTCGCATTGCTTCTTCTTGGCGGCTTCCGGCAATTGGCCGATAGCGCCGGGGTGGAACTGTTGCGGCGCGGTTATCCAGAGCTGCGGCCTAGCCAGGAGTTCGCCATGCGGGCGATTTCGGGCGGGGTCAACAACGCATCGGAATTGGGACGCCGATTGTCGATCTCCAAGCAGGCGGCGGCGAAGGTTGTCGCCCTGCTGGAAGAGCGGGGCTATGTGGCGCGAATGGATGATACGGCGGATTCTCGGCGAAAGCTTCTGACTGTTACGCCCCTGGGGCATGAGGTCATGCGGCAGGGCGAGACGATCTTTGAGGAGTTGCGCGCTGCCTGGGCCCAGAAGATTGGTGAACCGGCCCTGGATCGACTGGAGCAGGACCTGCTGGTTCTCGTCGGGGACGCCGCTGTTGATCTCGATGCGCCAAGTCTGGCAGGGCTGGAAGAAGACTAGCGTCTCGGCCGCTTTCGGGAAATCTGATTGACTGCACCAACGTCCATTTTGGGGTCGGCAACTGCCATTCCAGACCGCATATTATGCGAATCCGGCGACCATTTCTCGCGCCCCTTTTGGCCACTGCGGATGCGGGGCGGTACTAAAAGCACCGCACGGTCGCATCAGCGCTTTGTCACCGGGATGGGGTGGAAGGGACGGTCGGCTTTTCGGCGAGCATTGCGCCAAAGCTGACTTCACCCATACCGTCGGCCGGAAGTGGCGTTCAAACGAACGCCTGACTAATGCCCCTGTGCAACTGTTAATTTGCGCGACCGGAGCAGTGGTGCATCTTAATTTATGCGCCACCGTTGCGGGATGCCTCCTGACCGGATGCAGGCCCGACCCTGAGGCGCCCGCCATGACGAGGACCCGCTATCTCGCCGCAAGTTCGTGGAACGCCGCTCTATGAATCGTGAGGAACCGTTCTTGCGGCCAATCCTGTTCTCGTAGCGGCAGGTGTATCCTGGCGCGTGCCGGCTCTATCAAGTGCGAGAGCTCGGGAGGGATGCCCTGCACGGCGATTAACAGGCTGAAATCGGCATCGATCGAAATGAGATGCTTGTCGAAGAGCCAATGGACGGTCGAGGTCAGGGCCAAGCCATTTTGTACCAGATCGGGACCACCGCCAGCCACGGAATGGATGTGGGCGGCCTGAGCTTCCGACCGACCGAAGCGGTCGACGATGCGCAGGCCGGTGATGGCGCACCGAAAATCGTACGCCCGGCGAACCTGGCGTCGAAAATTGGCATCTCTCACCTTTCTCGTGACCAGTAGCCGCTCAATTCGCCGTTCGCTGATAGGAGTTTGTTCGGCGAAGTCCTCGGCCTCGATGCTGTCCTTAAAGGACTCCGCTAGGCCGACCGCTAGTATCGCCTCGAAGTCTTCTTCTTCCAGGAGGCGAACAGACCGTCCGCGGAGGGAAAGCCCAAGTTGCGCAAGGGGCCGGTGGTCCCTCAAGGCGCCTTCAAAGTAGCGGCCTCCGACCACCCATGGCACCGGCGCGTCGAATGGAAGAAAGTCAGATATTAGCGCGTAGTTGTGTCCGGGAATTTTGATGTCGGGTTCTATGCCCACAACCATTCCCACACCCAGATAGGCCATGCTGCCGCCGTCCGCCCGCGGCCGCCGAAATACTACCCAATCCCCAACAGTCTTTTCCACCAGCTCGAGGTATTTTGGCGGGAAGTGGTATCTATGGGCGAGCTCGTCCCCGTAACCGGAGTCAGGTTTGGTATCGAACACTGCCTTCACTGGTTACCGTCCTTGGCTTTGATCGCTGCAGCAACGTGTTCATAGAGGGTTTTGGGATCTCTTGTCTCGCATTCCCAAATCACTTCGACCCTCCAACCAAGGCGCTGCAGTTCGGCCATATTCGCCTTATCTCGGGCGACGTTGCGGTCAAACTTATCCTGCCAGAATTCAATTTTCGATTTTGGCATTCCTGCCTTCTTGCAACCTTCATGCCGGTGCCAGAAGCACCCATGGACGAAGACGACAAGCCGCAACCTAGGGAATACAATGTCAGGGCGACCGGGAAGATCGGAACGGTGTAGCCGAAAGCGATAACCCAGGGCATGGGCAGCCTTTCGGACCTTGATCTCCGGTAGGGTGTCCTTTGGTTTTACCTGGCTCATCAGCCAGGATCGACGTTCGGCCGTCAGCCGATCCATAGTCTACTCCGCCGCGACTGAAGCGGACTGGCCACCGAATAGCTTGGACTTGAGGGTCGTGAAAATGGCTTCCGACATTACCGGCGACACGCTGTTTCCGATCATTCGAAAGCTATGCCAAACCGTCGGGTGGAATCTGAAACTGTCGGGGAAGCCTTGAAGTCTGGCGGCTTCCCGCACCGTAATTACCCGCGGATCATTCGGATGGATTGGTCGGACCGACTGAAATGAGCCTCGATCGCTTCCCGTCCCCGCGCGAAGCGTCGGACACTGGCCATCCCACCGTAGGCGCGGATGCCGACCGATCTTGTCTGTGCCGCCTGGCGGTACGGCAAGGAAGCGGGTAACGACCGCGTCGGTATGAAGGGTTGGACGGTGACCGGTGAAGGTGCCGTCTGCGGCGCGCAGGGAGGCCGCATATGGATTGCCATCCGGGGCGGCGGGCAACCTCCAATAGTCAAAGCCGTCCGCCTCTCCAGTCTCGATCGCGAGCGCTAGGTCAGCGATGGCGTCTGACACCGTGATTGCCGGCTTCCTCGCTGCCAAAAGATCGGCCTCGACAAAAGGATCGCAGCGCGCAGGATCATAACCGATGACGAAAAGGCGGCGTCGCTTGGTGGCGGCCCCGAAGTCTGCGGCATCAAGTATCATAGGGCCGACAATTTCATATCGTCCCGCGACCGTCTCAAGCGCTGCGTCAAGCTCCGGCTTGGCATCCGCGTAGCTCAATCCGACGACGTTTTCCATAACGAAGAAGGCCGGGGCGATTTCATCGACCAGTCGAAAGAAATGCCGCAACAGATCCCGCCGCGGATCGTCGATTTTCCGATATCCCATGGCGCTAAAGGCCTGGCAGGGGGGGCCGCCAAATACTCCGAGAACGTCGCCTCCAGCCTTTGCCTTGATCTCGGTTCCCGACGTTTTAGACAGATCGGTAAGCGTAAGCTCGGACCCCGGAAAGTTTGAGGAATGAGATGACGTCAGAATGGGGTCAATGTCGAACGCGAGCTCGGCACCGAAGCCTGCCGCACGCGCACCCAACCCAAAACCGCCACAACCGGAGAAGAGATCGACCATATGGCGGCGATGTTGCAACGCTAAATCCTAAACGGGTATTGGAATGTTAGCGCATTTATTAGAGGATCGACGAAGGTTAGTCGACCTTGAAGTCGGCGGCGGGGGCCCGCCGACATCGCTCATGCAAGTCTTTGCGCGGTTCTAATCTGCATCGCCACCATATGAAAGCCTAGGACCATAGCGGACCCGGTCTCTGTATTCGGTTTCGGGTCTAAGAACGCCGTGCGTTGCCGAAGGGGGATATATGTCAGCCGTAAACGACCCATTAGAAATGATCGACGCCGAGCCCACGAAGACTTTCTTCGTGGACATGCTGACCCGCGACATACCGCTCGAACAAGCTATCCTCGACCTGGTTGATAATAGCGTTGATGGGGCTAAGGCGATGGCCCTGCCCGCGGACAAACCGTTCGATCAGCGCAAGGTAGTACTCGAATTCGATGCAAATCGGTTTCGGATTTGGGATAATTGCGGTGGATTCAGCAGAGCCGCCGCGAGGGACTATGCCTTCAAATTCGGCAGACCTCCGGCGTCACAAGCGCCCAGAACGAGCCATTCTATTGGACAGTTTGGGGTGGGCATGAAGCGCGCACTCTTTAAATTCGGAGAAGAGTTCGTCGTCCGGTCCGCGACCAAGGACGATGTGTGGGCCGTCAAGGTTGACGTACCCACCTGGGAAACCGAAGCTGGCTGGCATTTTCCCTGGGAGCCATTCGACGGAAACGAACACGTAAGTCCGCAGGCACCAGGAACGGAGATAATTGTTACCAATCTCAGGGCGGAAGTGGGCAGGAGGTTTGCCACTTCCGTATTTCAAAACAGCATATTCGAACTTATCAAATCGAAGCATCGGCAGTTCATTGCCGGCGGCTTGTCCGTTTCGGTAAACGGGAAGCACGTGGACGCCATCGATCTGGGCCTATTGGTTCAGGACGGCTTTACACCGGGCTCGCGCGTAATCAAGTTCCAAGAAGAAGGACAGGCTGAAGTATCGGTTAGGATCATTGCTGCTGTCGGTGCGTCGGTGCCCCGTCAAGCCGGTTGGTACGTGGTCTGCAACGGACGAGTCGTTCTTGAGGCAGACAGATCAACAGTTACTGGCTGGGGGCTCATCGAGGATGCGGTAAACCGCCCTGTCGTACCCAGTTTTCACAATCAGTTCGCGCGCTTTCGGGGCCTCATCTTTTTCGATTCCGCGGACTCCGCGAGGGTCCCATGGAACACGACGAAGACAAACGTAGATCAGGACACACCGATTTGGCAGGCCACCTTCCCCATAATGATCGAGCTCATGAGGCCGGTCATCGACTTCTTGAACGAGCTAGACGCGGATATCGACGAGCACTCGCGCGAAGAAAGTCCTCTACTCAAGTTTGTGAACAAGTCTCAGACCGTCAAGCCGGAAACCATCACGAGTTCCGTTACGTTCCGCGCGCCACAAAGATCCTCCTTTGCGAAGGGGCCGAAGACCACCAAAATTCAGTATTCAAAAACGGTGGACGATATCGAATTCCTGCAACAGGAGCTTGGAGTTAGTTCGGCGAGAGCAGTCGGCGAGAAAACGTTTGATTTGGTCCTTAAAAGGCAGCGCGGACAATGACGGCAAGTTTTCGCCGCATCGACTATTCACTTCGCCCTGCGAAACACGCCGAGAGGAAGATGCTCTGCGATGTGTTTCGCCGTCTTTGGCCCTTCGGTGCGGTAGAAAACTACCTCTACGTAGGATTTGGCTCGGTTTGGTTTTCTGATTTTACGATTTTTCATCGCGCTCTTGGCATTAGGGACATGATCTCGATCGAACAAGCTGCAGGGGCGGCAAAACGCATTGAGGCCAACAAGCCTTTCAAGATCGACATCGATTTTCGGGCCTCCAACCACGTGCTCCCCGAGCTGGATTGGGAACGCAAAGCGTTCCTTTGGCTGGACTACGACGATCCGCTCTCGACTGACATGCTCCTCGACGTTCAGACGGTCGCGAATCGTGCCCAGTCCGGAACTGTGCTTGTGGTTTCTGTTCAGTGCCACAGGTCGCCCATGATAGCCGAGGCGGAGCGAGAAAGGGCCTCGGATGCAACGGCCATCGATGCTGTGGAGCGCTTCCGCCAACTGTTCGGGCGTGATCGCGTCCCGTCCTCACTTTTCGACGACGATCTTATCGGCTGGCCCTACGGCGCTCTGAGTAGGTCGATGCTCTTGGCCGAAATCGAGAAGACACTGGCGGCCCGCAATGGGATGCCAGACCAAGCGGACATGAGGTCCGAGGTGGTATGTGAATTCGAGTACGAGGACGGGGCCAAAATGACGACGCTTGTTGTCGTTTTCTATGAAGACGCCGATGCCAACAAAGTCAGCGATTGTGGATTTGCCCAGATGGACTTCCTCAAAGCCGGCTCCAAGCTCGTTCGAATTCCTGTGCCTAAACTGACCGTCAAAGAGTTTCGGCAGCTAGAGCAACAATTGCCCCTGGCCGCCGGTACCGCATTGGATTGTGGAGAGATCCCTCCCGGCGAAGCCTCCCAGTTTGCAGAAATGTATCGCTATCTACCAAACTTCGCCGTCATAGAGGGTAGTTGAAGGCAAGCGGTACCCCGTCACGTTACTGTGTCAGGACCATTACGTGATAAGCGTCGGTTATCACGTAATGCCGCTGCCCATTTCCCAAATGCGAGCTATTCGAAGCTAATGGTCGTTCACTTCGTTCGACGAACGAAGACGGCATGCAGTGATCAATCGCGCGGTGTACGCTCCACGATGTCCATCAGCTGCGAGAGCAGGTGTTCGGCCAGCTTCTCTGGCGTGAATTCCTTGGCATCCTTCGAAACATAGGCATTCTGGTCCATGCGCACGAGGGCGTACTTGAACTTCAACGCGGCCAGCTGCACTGCCTTGTTGAACGACGGATAGAAACCAGGAAGCCCGGGAAAGCCCTTGTAGAAGGCCGCATCCAGATCGATGTTTTCTATCGAGTTTACGTAGTTGGGAGACCAGCTGCAGATCAGGTTGACCGGGTAGCAAGTGACGATCCGAAAGTGCTGCGATGTCTTATATTCGAGGTTTACGCCCGAGGCTCGAACGGTTTCGGCCCCGGCGTCTAGCGCCTCTGAGAACTCCGTGTAGGCCGCGTTGGCCTGAGCCGTGCCCTCGTGCGATCGCTCAAATTGATGCCGCGCATTCTTCAGGTCGGTTGCCCGCTTTAGCCGCGCTGCCCGTTCGATGACGGATTCCGGCCGTGAGAATCCTCCAGCGTCAATGACGCGCTGTTCGATTACGGCGGCGGCTCCAGCTACGCCCCAACGCTCAAGGCCGACATATAGTCGTGTCGGTGGCAGCCATGCAGGGGTGGCGGGCGTCGGCTCCACTGGAATGAACACTGTAAAATCGAAACCCTGCTCGAAAGCGCGGCTCCGGATGGCGTTCAATTCTACACCGGTCCATCGGGTCTGCCCCCATTCCTTCCGAAAAAGGATGACAACAACCCTGGCCTGCTTGCCATAGACGTCGCTGAACGTCGTCTGGCCGTCTGTCCCAGCCAGCTCTTTCTGGCGCTCCGAATAGATGAACGTCTTCAGCCTGTCCGATACCAAATCGTTGAGCTGCGACGCCAGCGCTTCGTCTTGGGCGGTGAAGGAGAACGCAACATCGTATTCGAACTCGTCTTTCATGCCTCCAGCATAGTGGATGCCTCATCGAAATGCCCGGGCCCACAGCGATTGTTCACGGATTTTCTGGCTCCTCCGTACGGAACTGGGAGATCGCCGGCGTGATCGCCTGGAAGCGGCCGGCGAGGCCCGATGAGGAGAATTCGTGGACGCAGAGGTGCTTTACACGGCAGGTGATGTACCGGATATGGAGTGACTGGAGGCCTCAATGACGGATCAACATCTCGACGGCCTTAACGCCCTCCGAGGACATCCACCGGCTTCACCTGGTAACTCGCCGATTAGGTAAGGTCGACCAGTCGCCAGTCTACTTTTGGGAACTGCGAATTGCGTCATGAATGGTCGGAACGGGGCGCCAAGCCGTCAGCACCTTGTTCAGTCTTGGTCTGCAGAAGGCGCTTCGATGCCAGCGGTATCCGTCGGCGAATGCCGAAGCATCTCCTGACTCCCAACACGTTCGCCGCCACTCAGCAGACCCGAATCCTGCAGCGCCTCCAGATCAGGCAAGTCGCGCAGCGTATTAAGCCCGAAATGCTCCAAAAACCCCTTGGTCGTCACATAGGTGAACGGCGCCCCGGCCGTCGGGCTACGCGGCCCGGCCGTGATCATGTTCTTGTCCCGCAGCGCCCCGATCACATCACGTGACACCTCGCGCCCCAGGATTTCCGACACCCCTGCCCGCGTCATCGGCTGATGATATGCGATCGATACCAGCACCATGGCCTCGTTCTGGGTCAGATCAACCACCCGGTCCGGCATGGCAGCAGACGTGGCAATCGCATCGGCATAGGCAGTGCGGGTGCGGAACGCCCAGCCCCCTGCGATACTGACCACATCATAGGGTTTGCCGCGCAGCGCTTCGCGAATGTCATCGATCAGCAGGTCGATGCTGGCATCACGACCGACTATCCGCGCCAGGGCCTCGCGTTCCACCGGCTTTGGCGCCGCGAACAGCACGGCTTCGATCCGGTTCATCCATTCGCGCCAGCGCAGGTCGGCGGGCATATCGGCCAGCTCGGCATCGAAGATTGGTGGTTCCGCATCTGTCCGTTTGCGCCTGGCCATCTGTTTTGCCCTCACAAGCCGTAGAGCCGAAACGTCGGCCGGCCGCTGAGCTCGCGCACCGCGCCCAACTCACCCAGCCGATCAAACAGACGCCGAGCACCCCGCGCCGACAGCTTTGGATTCGACCAGGAGCCCGGTACCGCGTCATCGGACAGCAGCAGCTTGATGACGTCGCCAGACCCCTTCGCGCGCAACTTCGGTGCAATCGCCGTCAATTTAGCCGCGCGCGGCGCCAAAACATCGGCGCCGAGATCGCAGGCTTCTGCCGCCGCCGTTGCATAAGCCAAAAACACCGCCCTGCCCCAGCCCTCCGCTCCCGGCCGGATGCGCTTTCGGTTTTCGCCGGACTTGAAGATGGACGAAGACACCTGCCCCATCAGCAGCGGCACCGGAATGGGCCACCGGAGTTTTTGGGCCAGCAGCATGTCGGCGAGCCAGAAGCCCAAAAGTTCGGCATCGGGTCGGGCCCGATAGACGGCGGCGGCGATCTCGGCTGCTAGCACTGGCGCCGGGCGCGACGACACCATCATGTCCTCGGCATTGGCCAGCACGTCAGTGAGAGTGTCATCCCAGTGCAGACTAAAATGCTGCTCGGCGACGGGGCGCACCATTTCCTCGTCGCATCCGGTGGTGCGGCTGGCCAAGCGGCGCCAGGCCATTAGCAGGTGACCGGAGGGGCCAGGATCGTCGCCGACGCCGCGTAGATAATGGGTGTCGCGCAGGGCGGATTCGTCCTCGCGTCGACCGATCAAATTCACTGCCGCGGCGGCGCTCTGCAGGGCCAGCCGCTGCCGCCAGGCACCGGCCCACGGCAGGTCTTGGCGCACCAGATTATCCAGCGAATTCAGGGCTGCCCCGGCCACGTAAGCCGCATCGGCGTCGTGCAAAACCAGACCACGCGGCCGCGCCCATACCGGCACTTTTGGCACCGGCGGAGAGTCGGCAGAGAGCAAATCAGCGGCGGATTTCATATCGGCAGGCTAACACATGACGGCGCTTAGGACCACTATGTATGCAAATATCCGCCCTGCCTGCCGGAAGATAATAATGACCGATAATCTTGCATTATCATTCGTTTTGCTCATTATGGAGGGGATGGCCCAAAAACTCGACGAAACTGCCGAAAACGACCCCCTACACGGCACTGCTCGCCCCCAGAGCCCGGCGGCAGGTGTCGGTTGAAACGGATGCGTCGAAGGTCTATATAGCTAGCCAGTCTAGCTATCTTGGAGAACTGATATGGATTGGCACCTGCAGGACGCTAAGAACCAGTTTTCGAAGGTCGTGCAAAAGGCGCGTACGGAAGGGCCACAAATGGTGACGCTGCGCGGCGCGCGTGCGGTCGTTATCCTGTCGGCCGAGGATTACGACGCGCTGACCGGCAATCGGCCGAACATCGTTGAAGACCTTCTTTCCGGCCCCGCTTGGGACGACGCTTTCGCGGACACCGTTGATCGCCGTGAGAAGCGGCCGAGCCGAGAACCGGAGCTCTGATGTACCTCGTCGACACCAACGTGATTTCGGAGGCACGGCGTGGCACGGCCGAAGCGGTCGCATGGATGCGATCCACCGATCCCCAGGCGATCCATCTGAGTACCCTGACCCTGGGAGAGATCATGCGAGGAATCGCGCTCAAGCAGAAATCCGACCCCACGACCGCTGGCCACCTCGCCGAATGGCTACGCAAGCTCCGCCACCAGCATGCAGACCGCATCCTGCCCGTCACCGATCATATTTCGGTGGAGTGGGGCCGCATCGCCGCTATCCGACCGCGCGGGGACGTGGATGGTCTGATCGCCGCCACGGCCATCGTACACGATTTGGTGGTGGTGACACGGAACGTCGCCGACTTTGGTGACACGGGCGCTGATGTCGTCAACCCCTGGGATCTTGGTTAGAATACATGGCACCTGACCCCGACGACCTTGAACATCGGGACCCCGGTGTGCCCGCTAGTGTCCCCTCCCCTGCCCCGCGGGCGGCCACCCTGCCGGCGCATCTGGAACAACTCGCCGATCGCGCTCGTGAATATGTCGCGGCAGCCAGCTCGCCCAATACCCGCCGGGCCTATGATAGCGACTGGAAACACTTCTGTTCCTGGTGCCGGCGGCAGGGCCTCGAGCATCTCCCACCCGACCCGCAGAT
This sequence comes from Devosia sp. ZW T5_3, assembly GCF_044987315.1. Classification (NCBI taxonomy): domain Bacteria; kingdom Pseudomonadati; phylum Pseudomonadota; class Alphaproteobacteria; order Hyphomicrobiales; family Devosiaceae; genus Devosia; species Devosia sp. ZW T5_3. Next base: position 96,241 of record NZ_JBJDRE010000001.1, on the reverse strand, counting down.
CGTCGGGCTGTACATCACCGCCTGCGCATCTGGCGCTGCGACCGCCAATCGCCAGCCCGCCGCCGTCTCCAGCATCGAGCGCCGGCTGTCCGCCCTTTCCTGGCACTATCTCCAGCTTGGTGAGCGGCTCGATCGCGGCGATCGCCACATTGCCAGGGTGCTTGACGGCATCCGCAACACCCACGGCCGGCCGCCCGTACAGAAGGAGGCCGTGCTGCCCGAGGATCTAATCGCCATGCTCGAGACCCTCGACCGCGGCACGCTACGCGGCCTACGCGATCGGGCCATGCTGCTAATGGGGTTCGCTGGCGGCCTGCGGCGCTCGGAAGTTGTCGGTCTCGACGTTGGCCCCAAGCAAACTGAGGATTCCTCGGGCTGGGTTGAGATCCTCGAACGCGGCATGGTTTTGACCCTCCGTGGCAAAAACGGCTGGCGAGAGGTCGAGATCGGCCGCGGCTCCTCCGACGGTACCTGCCCCGTGGTCGCATTGGAAACATGGCTCAAGCTGGGCCGCATCGCCCATGGACCGCTGTTTCGGCGGGTCACGGGGCAAGGCAAGACCGTTGGGTCCGAGCGGCTGCGCGATCAGGAGGTTGCCCGCCTCGTCAAACGCACCGCCATTGCTGCAGGGGTGCGTGGGGATCTTTCGGAGGATGAACGAGAACAAAAATTTGCCGGACATTCGCTGCGCGCCGGCCTCGCCTCGTCGGCTGAGGTCGATGAGCGCTATGTGCAGAAGCAGCTCGGGCATGCCTCGGCGGAAATGACCCGCCGCTACCAACGCCGCCGCGATCGGTTCCGGGTCAACCTCACCAAGGCTGCGGGCCTTTAGCCCCAGCGAAATCAGGCCAGATCGGTGTGCGCGAAGTCATTGCCCTTGTAGAGCAGTGGCATCTTGCGGTTTTTGGCACAGGCGTAGGACAGGCAATCGGCCAGGTTAAGCTGAGCAGGATGTCCCCTGCCCTTCCCGTAATCCGAAAAGGCTTGCACCGCTAGCCGACCGTCGTGCCCGGGGGTGCTACTTGGCGAGCTCGACGTCGGAAAGGCAAGCAGCCAATGTCGTGCCATCTAGTTGCTCCCGATAGGGCGCATTTACGGTCGTTAGCACTAGGTTTATGTGTTTATTGGTTCCCATAAAACCGTGTGCTCGTGTTTAGTCGAGCCAGCTAACTCCACGATAGCTGATCGCGCGGCAGCCGGCCGCTAGGATCAAAAACCTCGACCTGGTGTGGCAGCGTCGGTCCCCAATTCCACAGAACCAGATTGCGATCTTCTTCATCGGCGCCAGAAGCATAGCTGGGCACGAGAATGCCAGCGACGCCCTGTGTAACGAGTCGGTCATAAATCGACCAGGAGATAGGCCTCTTGCCACCAGCGAGAGCTGACGCCCAAGCACACCTCATCTCGTCCATCGACACCGATACATCTCCCCTGCCCTGCTCTGTCGTCAGATCGACAACATCCTCGCAATCGACATCGTAGGAACACAGCACTGTCGGATCGAGCCGGTGCGCGAATCCCTGACTGATCTCCTTGATCGCGGTCATGATGCTGAGCCCAAGATAGAGCGCAGGCACGCCCTGGGGATTAAAACGCGCCCCTCGTATCGCTGCTCCCTCGCCAGAAATCGGCTTGAATGCCCAACGAGGATCGTGAGCGCGAAAGCAAGTACCGACGAATCTCACGCAAATCCGCCAAGTGCCATATGATCAAGGTAGTCCCGGACAGCCGAGGCCTTACCGTCTTTAACCAGGGCTTCGGCAGTCCGACCTCCGAAGGCCGGTAGGGGCTGGGCGCGATACCAAGCCATTGCCTGATCCTTGCCGCCAGCCCAGTCGGTCACCCGGCTAATGATCTCCAGCATTTCCCGCAACCGGCCCTGAGCTTTTGGCGCCCCTATCCGCTCCGAGCGATAGAGGGTCTCTCTCGCTAATCCAGTCGTCTCCGCCAGCTGCGACTTAGACATACCGAAGCCGTCTGCTACTCGCTCTGCAGCGATCCGTCCCGCAGGATCCATATAGGACAAAACCAGCGGCAGCGCCTGAGCGGCCATTTTATGCATTTGGGCCATATCTCGATCACCCATGAAAGCGTAGATGCCACATCTACTGTCGGCAATATATGGCATCCGACCCGGGAATCAATCAACACCATCACGATTTTGGCCCGCGCCTATCGAGGTTTTGACGCAGCGCGTCACTGATCTCGAGGCGTTTCTCGGTACGAACCACTTTGCCAGCTGTCTCCAACTCGTCCGCGGCTTCCGCCACCCCACTATTGGCCACCTTCGCCGCATCAAGCTTGGCCCGAACCAAAGCCATGACCATCGGCCAGACCGAGAATTTGCCGTCCTTCGCCCGATCGGTCAAATTCCGCAAATAACCCCCGGCGCTTTTGATCTGATCCTGCCGCTGGTAGATCGCCGCAATGGTGATCGCTGCCTGCTGTTCGCCCATCGCGGTGCGTGCATCCTCCCAGGCGCTGGGGCTAATCCCCAAACTCGGCCGGGCTACCTCGGCGGCCGCAAGGAACTCCCGCCAGTTGCGAATGCCGCTGCCGCCCTTCACCAACCAAAGCAGGTTCGGGCAGGCATCCAGAACAATCCCCAATGGCAATTCACGCTTCGGCAGGCTCCGTACGTTATCTGGGTCCGAGGCGCTGCCGCTCGCTTCTTCTATTTTTCCTAAGCGATGTTCAGATTCATTTTTAGAGTCTGGTTTTGAATTCTGTATGTGGCGCTCAGTTTGAGACTCATTGGCGTTCAGATTCTTTGTTTTCACAAAGGATTCCAATACGTCACGCACTTCAGACCAAAGGTCCTCAAGGTCCGTAGCGATCGCCTCGAGGACTTGCCGTGGTGCCGTCCGCGGAATTTGGCCGACGATGGTCTGATAGGCTTGCTGCACCCTACCCCAGTTGGCTGGCACGCCCTCTTCAATACCAGCTTCGATCATCTTGACGATGTCACGGCGGCATATGGTTAGCCGTTCCTTAACAAGGCGGTGCGCCTTCTTCTCGGCGCGAACGGCTTCCGCCAGCTCCTTGAACTCGGCCGCGCGGGCAACGATTGGAGAAATGTCGAAGCCATAGGCCTGCTCGATCTCGCCATCATAGCCTTTACGGGCGAAGCGTTTGCCATTGGGGCTGTCCCGGCGGATGACCAGGCCGCAATCGACCAAGTTTGCCAGATGGCGCCGAAGTGTCGCCGGCGACATGCCATTGGCCCGGCCGATCAACTGCTCGTTGGACGGCCAGACAATGAGTTCGCTATCGCCATAGAGCGCGGTTTCGGGATGGAAGGACAGCAAGGCGTCAAGAATAGCCAAGGCGCGATCAGTCGCACCCAGGGCAATCCTGGCTTCCTTGATGTTCTGGAAGACATGCCATTTGTGGACCGTTGCGTCCTTCGGCATCGTCTTGGCTGCTACCTGGCTTGAAATCATGCCAAGCGATAGCGCTCGCCGCCCAAAGGGCGTCGTTGAAATATGCGGTTCCATTCTCTTTCACCTGCGTTTAGGCAAAAGACGTCCGCTCGCCGAAACAGCGTCGAAGATGCTTGACTGTGATTCTGGGAAGTGCGATTCTCTCGTTACCACACGTAGAGAAGGGCTTCCGGAACCAAGGTTTCGGGGGCTTTTTTCTTTTGCGGGCTACACTCCGTCTTTCTTGGCGTCACTTTCCTTGCGGAAATCCTGATAAAGTTGGCCGAGTTTCTCCGTGAGATAGCGTCCAAATTCGCGTGCCTCGGGCCCCTTGCCCTTGATCGCCAACGAATAGCGCTTGTCTTCAGATGAAATCTCGGCGGCTAACCTCTTGTCCTCGGTCTGCCACGTAGTCTTTTCCGGTTTCGCCTTCACGCGGCGGGACTGGGCGGCCTTTAAACGTTCAATCATACGATCGAACCGTTCGTCGCTGCTGAGCTCGGAAAAGCTAGCCTCACTGATGACCTCAGAGGCTATCTCGTGGTTGCTAGGGCGATCCAAATGCTGCTTGAGCTCATACCAACGATCACGGCCTATCCCCTTGGCGGGACCGATCGCTTCCAGAATGGCCGGCGGCAAACTCGCCACTGACAGCATTTTGGACAGGGTTGGACGATTGATCGAGAGAGCCGTCAAGATGACGGAGTTATCATCATCGTACCGCAGCGCAGCCAGGGATCCGGCGTAAAGCGCCTTCTCGATAAACGACAGGTTCGCGCGGGCAGAATTCTCCTGACCCTGTGCAATGACGTGGTCAATGTCGGCCAGGTTCTTAACGACTGCTCTGACCTTACGGCCAAGATCCCGGGCCACCCGAACACGCCGATGCCCGAATACGATCATGAAGCGACCGGCAGCGCTGGGATGCGGCCGCACGAGTATGGGGCTGTCCTGACCCCGCTCCTTAATCGCCTCAACCAGTTGACTGTATTCGTCGCCGTCGTCGTCCAGGCGGTCCTTAACAAAAGAAATGTCAACGAGTTCAGGATCGATCTCGACGATGGCCTCACCGGCCACCAGCCGATCGGCCTGCGCTGCCATCTCGGTGATAGAACTGAGCATCGACTTCGATGCACCCTTCATCGTGTAGTCGCGCACCGCTTGGTTCGTTTCAGAACCCTCACTGCCGACGGGCCCACCCATCAAGGTCGCAAAAGGATTTTTCCGAGCCATAGGAGACCTATCCTTGCTCTATCTTGTTGAAAAAAAACAAGATTTCAGCCGTTTTTACGGCCGTAAATCTCATAACCGCCCCCAGACGCGGTGAATTAGGCCCTGAATGCTGAAATTAACCGCATCCATGCTCTCGATCGCACGATCATAGGTATCTCGGTTGAAATTTCCGCGCTCGACCTCATAGAGCGTCTGCTTTGTTAAGCCAGCATCGGAAATGGCAGTGGATTTCAACATCTGACTGGGAAGTATCTCTTCGGCCAACATCGATTGCATGAAGCCTAGCATCTGAGCTTGGGGAATATCCGTGGGCTCATAGCGGGTGATCAGGTAGCGCAGCCAGTCGATCCTCAAATTGGCGCCTGCTTCTTTCACTGTCTTGGATAGATTCCCCAGCATGAGAAGAAACTGGCTCATCGACATCAGATCCAACATCTGGGGATGAACGGTGATGAGAACTGACGTCGCTGCCGTTAGCGCCGACAATGTCAGATAGCCGAGCTGAGGTGGGCAATCGATAACCACGACATCGTAGCGGTCATCGACCTCGGCTAGCCCCAAACCCAAACGCGTAAAGAACCGCCTGCCTTCCATGGAGGACTGCATGGCCAACGGCGTCTCGTACTCGAATTCTTGCAGTTCCAGATTAGCTGGAATGATGTCGAGCGAGGGGAAATTGGTGGGGGAAATAACGTCGGTCGTCTTCTTGCGATCCGCATCATATCGCAACGCATCGTAAAAAGATGGATTTCCGTCTAGTTCCGGCTGGAAGCCAAAAAGCGCAGACAGGGATGCCTGAGGATCAAGATCGACAGCCAGAACGCGATGGCCGGTCAACGCCAGGTGCTGGGCAAGGTGCGCGGCCGTAGTTGTTTTGCCTGAACCACCCTTGAAGTTCACCACGGCCACGACCTGCAATTTCTCTCCATCTTTACGATGGGGAAGATATTGCTTGGTGTCCGCGCGGCCATTTTTGTCCAGATATTCTCGCAACTCCAGCATCTGTTCTGCGGTATAGAACCGGCGGCCACCCGTCGCCTGAGTAGGGACGGGACCCTTGCCTTCGAGATGCAGACGCTTAAGATTGTTCGGGCTCACCCCGAGATAATGGGCCACCTCCGCCATTCCAAAACGACGCAGAGTCTTCCTGGCATTGGGAGGAAATTTTTCTTGGCGAAGTTGATTAAGCCGTCGAGAAATCTCGGCGCCCTGCCGGAGTATCTTGTCGTCAAACTCGAATTGCGGAAGCGGGTACATATGTTCGGTGTCCGACAGGATAATAGCGCTAATATCGTAGATTTTGATGATTTAGCGCCAGTATGTCCGATTCCGAGCGGCTGGCAAGAAAATTAGCGTTAACCGCGGACTAACGGGGGGCATACGGCGGAGACCTAGAAAGCTATATTTCTTGTTTATTTCAGTGAGTTAGCTAGTGTTTTGATTTCACGCTGCTCAACGGACCCTACCAAATTTGGTAGGGGTAAAACGCTTGAACTTGGCCGCAATCTTAACCGTCTCGGGTCGACCTACCCGACTCAACCTACCAGATTTGGTGGTCTGACTCGAATAACCGGCTGTGCTTAGTTGCCCGCACAACCGACAGCCGGGCCAGCAGCATGACCGCCTTCAAAACAATACATCTGTGCCTTCCCAAGCGAGGAGCACTCCGCCTCGCGCCGGCTGCAGCATAGCGCCATGGTCGACACTGTTTCCCGGTCTCGCCAGCGCTTGATGCGCAAACTAGAAGACGCGCTTGGCTCGGACATCCAGTCTGCGCTTGATGATCCTAACGTCGTTGAGATCATGCTCAACCCAGACGGGCAGATTTTCATTGAGCGGGTAGGGCAGGGGGTATCCCACGGCGGCGAACTCCGTGTGGAGGCGGCCGAGACCATTGTAGGCATCGTGGCCCATGCACTCGCCTCCGAGGCCAATCACGATCATCCCATCGTTTCGGGCGAGCTGCCGATTGCGGGTTACCGTTTCGAGGGCCTGTTACCTCCGCTGGTGCTCGCACCCACATTCACGATCCGCAAGCCTGCGTCGATGGTGATGTCGCTCTCCGACTACGTGCGCGCCAACGCTATGTCGGGCGAAGACGCCGATGTCATTCGCAATGCCGTGCAATCACACCTCAACATCGTCATTGCGGGCGGCACGGGCAGCGGAAAGACGACCTTGGCTAACGCCATCATTGCCGAGATTGTCGCCACGGAGCCCGATCAACGCTTGGTCATTCTTGAAGATACGGCGGAGATTCAGTGCGCGGCACAAAATGCGGTCACGCTTCATACCTCGGAAACTACAGATATGGCCCGCCTCCTCAAGTCTACCATGCGCTTGCGGCCGGATCGCATCATCGTGGGTGAAGTTCGCGACGGCGCCGCTCTGACTTTGATCAAAGCCTGGAATACCGGACATCCGGGTGGCGTCGCCACCATCCACGCCAATAGTGCCGCTTCCGCCCTGACGCGCCTTGAGCAACTCGTTGCCGAGGTCAGCGCAATGCCAATGCGCGAGGTAATCGGGGAAGCTGTCGATCTGATCGTGGCCATCGCCCGAACGCCAACCGGCCGTCGTGTCACCGAAATCTTGCATGTCGAGAACTATCGCAACGGCGGTTACCAGCTCGAGATTTGTTCGTCAGACAAGGAGAAGGTGAATGCGGCGTAGAGCCCTTGAAGTCGGCGCAAGTGCAGCAATGGTTGCCAATGTCATGGTTGGACCGGCCTTGGCCAGCGGGGGAGGGGGCCTACCCTGGGAAGGCCCGCTTCAACAAATTCAACAATCCATCACCGGCCCGGTAGCTGGAGCAATTGCGCTGGCGGCGGTTGCGGTCGCCGGTGGCATGCTGATCTTCGGCGGCGAGCTCAACGATTTCGCGCGGCGACTAATGTATATCGTGCTCGTTGCCGGAATCCTGCTGGGCGCCACCCAGATCGTGGCACTATTCGGTTCGAGCGGCGCTTCAATTGGCCCGGTGGCTCAGTTGACCTCGCTTGGAGCACCCGGTGTCTGAGCCGGCCAGCCGGTTGCAGCGCGTCAGGATTCACCGGGCGCTCTCGCGACCCAATTTGTTGCTGGGGGCCGACCGCGAGTTGGTTCTGCTTACGGGGCTCGCCGCCATTATTTTGATCTTTGTGGTGCTCACGCCAGCGTCCGCTGCCGTCGGGGCCGCCATTTGGATGGTGGTCGTAGGCCTGCTGCGCATGATCGGAAGGGCTGACCCGCTAATGCGTCGGGTCTATTTGCGGCACATCCGCTATCGCCCGTTCTATCGGCCCACCGCCTCGCCCTGGCGCAAATATTAAAGGATCGAGCATGGTTGCGCTTAAGCAGTTTCGTCGAACGGGACCGGGTTTTTCGGACCTGCTGCCCTATGCCGGGCTGGTGGACAATGGTGTGCTTCTGCTCAAGGACGGCTCGCTGATGGCCGGCTGGTACTTTGCCGGTCCGGACAGCGAAAGTGCAACCGACATCGAGCGCAATGAGGTATCGCGACAGATCAGCGCCATACTCGCCCGATTGGGCAGCGGTTGGATGATCCAGGTCGAAGCTGTGCGGCTGCCCATCACCAGCTATCCGGCCGCCGAGCAGTCGCACTTCCCAGACCAGGTCAGCGCCTTAATCGATGATGAACGCCGCAAGCATTTTGAGGCGGCCAATGGGCATTTTGAGAGCCAGCACGCGATCATCCTCAGCTATCGACCGCCACAACCCCGGCAATCGGGCCTGACGCGCTATGTCTATTCGGACAGAGACTCGCGGGCGGAGCGGTTCGGCGACACGACGCTTGCCGCCTTCAAGACGGCGATCCGCGAATTTGAGCAGTATATGGCCAATGTAGTCTCAATCCGACGCATGCTCACCCACAGAACGCTCGAACGCGGTGGCACCCGGAATGCCCATTATGACGAATTGCTGCAGTTCGTTCGTTTCTGCGTTGTCGGAGAAAATCATCCAGTCCGGCTACCGGATGTCCCGATGTATCTCGATTTCCTGGTCACGGCCGAGTTTCATCACGGCCTCTCCCCAGTGGTCGACAACCGGTATCTTGCTGTGGTCGCCATTGACGGCTTCCCTGGCGAGAGTTGGCCAGGGATCCTTAACGCGCTTGATTTGATGCCGCTAAGCTATCGCTGGTCGAGCCGGTTCATATTCCTCGATCCGATCGAGGCACGGCAGAAACTCGAGCGCACGCGCAAAAAGTGGCTGCAGAAAGTGCGGCCCTTCATGGACCAGTTATTCCAGACCAGATCCGGTGCCGTTGACCAGGACGCCGTTCTAATGGTTAGCGAAGCCGAAGATGCCATTGCCGAGGCAAATTCGCAGCTGGTCGCCTATGGCTACTACACCCCGGTCATTGTCCTATTCGGCGATGATGACAAAAAACTACGCGAGCAGGCCGAGGGCGTTCGGCCGCTTATTCAGGCGGAGGGCTTTGGCGCCCGCATTGAAACGCTGAATGCAACCGAAGCGTATCTGGGGAGCTTGCCAGGCAATTGGTACGCTAACGTTCGCGAACCCCTGCTCAATACCCGCAATCTGGCCGATCTCATCCCACTCAACGCCGTTTGGTCGGGAAGCCGCGTCTGCCCTTGCCCATTTTATCCCGAACATGCGCCTCCCTTGATGCAGGTGGCCAGTGGGTCGACGCCGTTTCGACTTAACCTGCATTCTGGTGATGTCGGCCACACGTTGATCTTTGGACCCACCGGCTCGGGCAAATCGACATTGTTGGCATTGATCGCCGCACAATTTCGCCGCTACCAGAACGCTCAGCTGTTTGCCTTCGACAAGGGCAAGTCGATGCTGCCGCTCACGCTGGGCGTTGATGGCAATCACTACGATGTCGGGGCAGGGGAGTCCTTGGCGTTTTGCCCTTTGGGCGAGCTGAGGTCCGACAGCGATCGCGCCTGGGCTGCCGACTGGCTCGAAACTCTAATCATCCTTCAAGGCGTCCGGGCGACGCCAGAACATCGGAATGCCATTTCCCGGCAGTTGGGATTGATGGCCAGTTCAGAACGGCGTTCGCTCTCCGATTTCGTCTCGGGTGTACAATTGCGCGAAATCAAGGACGCGCTGCACCACTATACCGTTGATGGCCCGATGGGGCATTTGCTCGACGCGGAACGCGATGAACTGACGCTGTCCAGTTTTCAGACCTTCGAGATCGAAGAACTGATGAATTTGGGTGAGCGTAATCTGGTGCCGGTGCTGCTTTACTTGTTCCGGCGTATCGAGAAGCGGTTAACCGGCGCACCAAGCCTGATCATTCTTGATGAAGCCTGGCTGATGCTCGGTCATCCGGTCTTTCGCGACAAGATCCGCGAGTGGCTTAAGGTGCTGCGCAAGGCCAATTGCGCGGTCGTGCTGGCGACTCAATCGATTTCGGACGCCGAGAATTCGGGTATTGTCGACGTCCTCAAGGAATCCTGCCCTACAAAAATCTGTCTGCCAAATGGCGCGGCGCGGGAGCCCGGAACGCGCGAGTTCTACGAACGCATCGGGTTCAATGACCGGCAGATCGAGATCGTTGCCACGGCCATACCTAAGCGGGAATACTATGTCGTCTCGCCCGAAGGCCGGCGGCTCTTCGATATGGCGCTGGGTCCGGCAACACTGAGCTTTGTCGGGGTCAGTGGCAGGGACGAGCTGGCACGCATAATCGAGCTTCACCAGCAATTCGGCACGCTCTGGCCCGCCCATTGGCTCGCCGAAAGAGGAGTGCCGCATGCGCCAATACCGTTTGCTTGAGACGACGGCCGCGTTCTTGATCGCAGCGTCTCCCATTCCGGCATCGGCCGCTGGACAACTTGTTGGCGCGACGGAGTTCACCCAGATCCTCAACAATGCCGAGTTGGTGGGGCTGGTGGGGCAGTCCGGAGTCCAAATCGACAATCAGATCACCCAGATCGCCCACCAGATCGAGCAGATCCAGAACCAGCTCCGGATTTACGAGAACATGATGCAGAATACTCTGACACTGCCAGATCACGTGTGGGGGCGGGTCGAGAATGATCTCAATCGGCTACGGAGCATTGTTGGCGAGGGGCAGAGCATCGCCTTTTCCATGGGCAATATCGATGACGTGCTCAAACAACGCTTTCAGAGCTATTCTGACTTCCTCGCCCAACCACTCCGCGCGGAGAACTTTTCGGCTGCCTACCAGGTCTGGTCGGATACCAATCGCGACACCATCACCGGAACGCTCAAGGCAGCGAACCTGACGGCAGAGCAGTTCACATCCGAGGAAGCGAGCATGACCCAGTTGCGGAGCATGTCGCAAACCTCGGTGGGGCAGATGCAGGCTCTGCAGGTGGGGCATCAAATTGCGGCCCAACAGGTGGCGCAAATCCAGAAACTGCGGGGCCTCGTGTCCCAGCAAATGACTATGATGGGGACCTGGTACCAGTCTGAGCAGGCGGCCAAGGATTTGGCGCAGTCGCGCCGCGAAGAGTTCTTTGGCAACTCCACCAATTATCCCACATCCGGCGGCCAACAAATGGAGCCGCGGTTTTGAACCCGCTCATCCGGGCCTTGCCGTTAGCCATCTTAGCGGCGACCGTGGTGGTGGAGCCGGTTGCAGCTCAAGCCGGCAACGTACTCACCAACTTGGATAACGCCGCCCACGCGGCCGCGAACGGGTGGCAGACCACCATCATGGAGGCGGCCAGAAGTCTATTCTGGATACTAGCAGGCATCGAAGTCGGTGTCGCAGCAGTGTGGCTGGCTATTCAGGGGGCGTCGCTCGACAATTGGTTTGGCGAACTGGTCCGGCGCATTCTGTTCATCGGCTTTTTTGTCTTTGTGCTGGAGCAAGGTCCGGCCTTTGCTCAGGCGGTCGTCGATAGCCTCTTTCAAATCGGAGCAGGAGGCGGTTCCGCGTCTCCGGCAGACGTATTCAATGCCGGCATGCACGTAGCAGGGCAGATGTCCCAGGATGTCCGGTTCGGCCTTTTCGAAGACAACGCGCTCGCGATCGCAGCGGTCTTTGCCATGATCGTGGTCGTGATCTGTTTCGCTCTGGTCGCAGCGATCTTCGTTGCAGTGATGATCGAGATGTATGTCGGCTTGCTGGCCGGTATGATCATGCTTGGGTTCGGTGGATCTAGTTTCACCAAGGATTTTGCCGTCCGCTACCTGATCTACGCCTTTAGCGTTGGCATGAAGCTAATGGCCCTCGTCATGATCGCCCGCATCGGCTCGGAAGTTCTGATCGACATGGCCGGTGCCAGCTCGAGTGACGACAAATTTATGACTTCGCTTGCCATCGCGGGGATTGCCGTCGTTGTCTTCATGATCTCGATCTATGTGCCGGCAATCATTCAGGGCGTGATCCAGGGTGTCTCGGTGACCAATGGCGGCGAGACGCTACGGCCTGCCTTCACAAGCGCCCAATTTGGTGCCGGTGTTGCAGCGATGGCCGCGACCACGTTCGGGGCAGGGGGACGAGCTGCTGCTGGCGCATTCGAGCGCGGTGGGTTTACGGGAGCAGCGGCGGCCGGTTCTACTGCGATGGCGTCAACTGCCATGCGCGGCCTCGCGGCAACGGCCTCTGCGGTCAAGGATCAGGCGATCGGCGGGCCGGGTAGTTTCGGTACCAGCACTATGGGCCTGGCCAACGCCAAACTGGCCGCCAGCCAAGGACAAGGAGCTCGCTCGGCCAGTGCCCCTAAGCCCTCTGCGTCTTTCGGCAAACCCGAAAAGCCGTAGGGAGCTTTGTCCATGTCACCTTCGAATCCCCCCGACAATCCTTATCTGGCCGCACGTCTTGAATGGAACGAGCGTTATGGCGGGTTCGTCCGCGCCGCCAATGGCTGGCGGGCTGTTGCCGTTATCTCTTTGGCACTTGCCATGATTGGATTTGGATATGCCCTGTATCAAAGCACTCAGGTTAAACTGGTGCCCTATATCGTCGAGGTCGATAAACTGGGCGCGCCGGCCTTGGCGGGCTTTCCCGAACAGATCGAATATGCGGACCCTCGTGTTGTCCGGGCCGTGCTGGGCGGGTTCGTCGCGGACCTAAAATCCATCACTCCGGACGCCATAGTACAAAAACGATATATCGACCGCACTTATGCGCTGCTGCGAACCACTGATCCAGCGACCGAGAAGATCAATGCCTGGTTCCGCAGCGCCAATCCCTTCGAACGGGCCCGCACGGCGACGGTATCGATCGAAGTCAACAATGTAGTCGCCCTATCAGCCCAGTCCTATCAGATCGACTGGACTGAATATGAACGAGACCGCCAGGGCAAGCAGCTGGCCACACGACGGTTCCGCGGCATCGCCACGGTCGCTCTGACCCCGCCGCAGGATGAGGCCATCATCCAGCTCAACCCCATTGGCCTCTATATCCGAGACTTCGATTGGACGGCCCAATTGTGAGGTTCATAATCGCCATGCAGAAAAAGTCCGCTTGCATGCAGGTCCTTGTTTGGTTCGCCGCGATTGCCGGGACGATCTTCCCAGCAGTTGGGACGATGGCTGAGGACCTCTCCGGCAAGGAGCACCGCGCCACCAGCCTCTCCGGCCAGTGGCAACAGGCAGAAGGCATTGTTTCCCGAGGACCCGATGGAAAAGTCATCTTCCTTTATGGCGAGGTTCAGCCGACCGTGATCTGTTCGCCTTTGCAGGTTTGCGACATCGAGTTGCAGGCCGGCGAAGTCGTGCGCGATGTGCTGGTGGGTGACACCGTAAGGTGGAAGGTCGAACCGGCCACCTCTGGCTCGGCAGCAGGTCAGTCCGTCCATCTCATCGTCAAGCCATCTGAAAGCGGCCTCGACACGTCCATGGTGGTGACCACCTCGCGGCGCACCTACCACATCAAACTCAAATCCCATCCCTCCAGCTATATGGCGAGGGTTGGCTTCGAGTATCAGGAAGACGTGGCGCTGCGGCTGGATGAAATCAATGCGCGTATGCAGGCCAACACCATTGCCGGGGCAGGGGTTCCGGCGGAGAACCTGGATTTCGGTTTCCGCCTTGAGGGATCGGCGCGCTGGAAACCGACCCGCATCTACACCGATGGCGCCAAGACCTATATCCAATTTCCGAATGCCCTTTCGGGCGGGGATGCGCCCGTGCTGTTCGTTATCTCGGGCGGGCAGAACCGCATCGTCAATTATCGGCTGAACGACACAATGATGGTGGTCGACTACCTCATCGACCATGCCGTGCTCGTGTCCGGCGTCGGCAGGCAGCAGCAAAAGATAACAATTAGGCGGAGGGGCTGATTATGCTTGGCCTGTCCACTCCATTGCGCGCGGCCAGTGCGATCTTTTTGGCCATTGTGCTCGCGGGATGCACTACATTTAGCGCCGGTCGCACCGCTGCTTTGGTGAGCACGGATGCGGCCCAGGTTCCGGCGCCCGCGGCCGGCGTGATTGCTGAAGATCTGGTCGGCCGTTTGGCCGAAGTCGTGGGAGCCGGCACCGGTACCATCACCCTGCGGCCGGACCACTCCGCTTTCGCTGTCGCACTCGATACCGCGCTGCGCAAATGGGGCTATGCGGTTATCGCTGACGACAAAAGCGAGATCGCCGACGCGATCCCGCTTACCTATATTCTGGATACGCTTGATGGCTCCGTTCTGGCGCGACTGTCTACGCCCGCCGTTGATCTGGGACGTGCCTATGCGCTGACTGCAATGGGTGCGGAGCCGTCGAGCCCGTTATCGGTCATGTTGCGCTCATAGGGCAGAGGGAACAATGGCTTCGCTCGATATCACGCCCGAGCCGCGCGACACCAACACACTCAAGGTCAGGCGGCTCAATCGCCTGCCTGTCTTTGTTGCGATTACGCTGGCTGTCATCTTTGTGGTCGTGATTGTCTATGGTCTTTTGGCACGAGGGTTCTACGGGCGGGAAGGGCAGGGCCTAGACCAATCAAGCGGGACACCGGCGCGCAGCTTTGGCGATCGCCTCAAGGATGGCGTTCCCGATGGAATAATCGACCCGCCAATTGAGCCGGCTATCCCAACCGTGCAGCCACCACCTACGCCAGCCGCAGCCAACCCATTCCAGCCGGCACCAACAACGGTTCCAGCCGAAGTGCCAGTCACTAGCGCTCCAGAGGACTGGCGCGCCCGGCTGCAACGCGAGCAGGAGGAGCAATATCTACGCGAGCTGCACCGTCAGCATATGTTGAGTCTGCAGGCCGACCAGGCGGCGCTCGATTCACCGATCGCAGTGGATGTCGAGCGGCTGACCGTTCAACAAAGCGCCCAGTCACCCACTCAGGTCGCCGGTGGCATGCGACCGGACCTCCCGAGCCTCTATGCGGCCGCCTTGGGTAGTAACGGCCTGAGCACTGACCCAAACGGTCAAACGGCCAAGGAGAGCTTTTTCAACCAAGACCTGCAGGATTTGGGTTATCTGCCCAACGGGGTGGTTGATGCGGTGTCGCCGTATGAGCTCAAGCGCGGCTCGATCATTCCGGCGACGCTCATTACCGGGATCAATTCCGACCTGCCTGGCCGTGTCATTGCCCAGGTCGGGCAGAACGTCTTTGACAGCGCAACCGGACATCACCTGCTAATTCCGCAGGGCTCCCGGCTGTTTGGACGTTACGATTCCAAGGTCACGTTCGGTCAGCAGCGGGCTCTTGTGATCTGGACCGATATCGTCTTTCCCAACGGCGCCACGCTGCAGATCGGTGGGATGGCGGGCACGGACGCGCAAGGCTATGGCGGGTTCGTGGATCAGGTGGACAACCACTATTTCGAGGTTTTCGGCTCGGCCATCCTTATCGCCGCAATTGGCGGGGGTATAGACATGGCGCTCCCTCAAGACGGCAGCTTGTCCAACAATAGCGGAACCGATGCGGCAAGGCGCTCCTTTGCCGAAACATTCAGCCGCGTCGCCGACCGCACGATCGGCAAGAACATGGATGTTCAACCCACGGTCGAGATCCGACCTGGATATATTTTCAATGTCTTGGTTGATCAGGACATGGTGTTCCCCAGAGCATTCTAGCGCCCAAGCGGACTGCTGGTCGTACAGCAGCGATAACCAGATTTTGACCGCCCCTATGGAGTTTTTGGGAAGGCGTTTCTTTACAAGGCAAACTTGATCGCCAAAAAATCTAGAATGAAATTCGTGATCATTGATAGCGACTTAGGGGAGGGCGCCCAATAATGAGAATGGAACCTGATTGGTTGATTGAGTTCCTTGAGCGTTTGGAAATTGTGCAGAAACAGTCTGATTTATCTGCTGCATTGAAGGCACTCGCCGGCGATCTCGGTTTCGACCATTTTTGTTATATTGACTGCTATGGCAGCGACATTCGCGGTCTGTCGAACTATCCCAAGGACTGGCAGGATGTCTATCTCACCCGCGAGCTGGTGGTGCTGGATCCGGTGGTGAAATCAGCTCAGGCCATTCGCAAGCCCTTCAATTGGGACCAGAATACTGTGCCCCTGCCTATGTCCCAAAGGCAGGTGGCATTCATGGAAGAGGCGGCCGAAGGCGGTATCGCTGCTGGCGTGACGATACCCATTCCCGCCGGCTACAGGCACAATGTGATGCTGACTTTGGCGTCTCCATTTGGCGCCGCGGGCAAGCTTGGTGATCGAGAACTCTCCTTCTTGCGGGACGCCGCGAATTGCTTGCACGGACATGTCCGCGGACGATTGCGGCATCTGCTCCATGGTCCGGATTATCGTCTCACTCCTAGTGAATGCCGTGTCCTAATCTGGGTGCGGCACGGTTTTCCAGCCAACGAGATCGCATCAATTCTGGACCTCAAATACGATTCTGTTCAGTTCCACTTGCGCAGCATTCGGCGCAAGTTGGGTGCGATGAACATCCAGCATGCCGTTGGCATCGCGACATCGCATGGGCTCATCTAGCAACAATCTCGAGGTCACTGGGGCGCCAACGCAAACCTTGCCGGTCCCGACGGACGCCACTGCGTAGATGGCGAGGGCTCGGTGCTCGACGAAGTCGCAACCCGCCCGATTGATCGCGGCGCGTGGCATAGCTGGCTGAGCCCATAGCTCGGCTTCGGCGAAAGAAGAACCGACTTCTTGCCCATGCTCAGGCCGCCGCGAAGGTCCCTCCACATCTGGTAGCCCGATCGTGAAGTACCCTTGGGTCAAGCTCGATGCCAGCTTGCACGAGATCATCGGAGGATATCAATAGCGGCGGAAAGGTAGATCGATCGCTGTCCAAGGCTGGGCTCCTCGCAGGCTCCCATCTATCGAGGGACGCATTGATCGGCCGGTTGAAAAAGCCAAGCTTTGGGCAAATCGAGGGAGACGGTGATGGTTGCTATTTCACCCGCTGTTCGGTTTTTTGCGCGGTCAGAAATTGCGAAATATTTCCAATCATCTGTCGTCTGCAACGAATCGACGCTTTTGCGAACGCAGGAGATTTGGCTAGCGTTGGGGGTCAGGATGGCGAAAATCGAGACGCTTCGGCGCGATGACAGCCGCCACAGCTGGAAAGCGCCTGGCGATGAGACGCCATCGGAATAAGATTTCGAACTCTCTCGATCTCTGCAGTCCTTAGATCGGTGAAGGTGAACCCGAGGCCATCCGAAGCTCTTGTGATCACCTTTCCCCAGGGGTCGCAAACAAGGGAATTGCCAAAACAGCTCCGCGGCGTTCCGTCGGCGGATGGGTAGGAACCCCATTGGCCACAAGCGACGACATATGCCTGGAATTCTATGGCCCGCGAGCGGCAGAGGACATCCCAATGATCCCGGCCGGTCTCCACTGTAAAGGCTGCTGGCAAGATCACGACATCAACGTGACGGCGGGCAAGTTCCCAAAACAGGTTTGAAAAGCGCAAATCGTAACAGATGGCGCATCCGATACGCAGGCCACAATGCTCGTAGACGAGCAAGCCCGACCCGGGCCTGACGGTCTCGGATTCCCCATAGATCCGGCCGGAGGGAGTCGTAATGTCAAAGAGATGGATTTTTCGGTAGCGCCCTACCTCAGCGCCGCTGCCGTCGAACACTACGGTCGTGTTGTAGATCTTGTCGTCACCTTCAACACGCTCCAGCATGCTTCCCGCGTGTACCCACGTGCGGTGCCTAGCGGCGAAATCGGCTATTGCGCGATAGGCTTCGCCACCAGGCAGGTTGTCGGCTGCGAGAAGTTTTTGTCGAGTGGAGCCGCCTGACCAGTCGAAATGTTCTGGCAGGACAATTAGGTCGGGCTGAGAAGCATCAACCGCCTGTTTCATGAGGTCGGTTGCCTGGCGCAAATTGTGAGCGCGATCAGGCTGGGAATTCATCTGGATCATTGCCAGTTTCATTGGCTGTTCTCACGATCGAAGTCGAAAATGGATTGGCCGGCCAAGAGATGCTGGCGTACCGCTAGCGATCGCTGCTGGCGCGATTTTGCCCGGACGGCGACTTCGCGCATGCGAACGGGATCGGCAACGTAGATGCCACTGTCATCGGCCAGAACGCAGTAGCCTGGCATGACAACGGTTCCCCCGCAGGAGATCGGGAAATTGACCTCGCCTCCGAGCTGGGTATGTCGCGACGTCGTCTTGGCAGCAACGCCGCGACACCAAACGGGGAGACCGTTGCTGACGATCTCCGCCGGATCTGTGCAAGGACCATCGACGATGATGGCCGCTGCCCCCTTTGCCTTGGCCGCCGCCGTTACGCCTCCGCCCACACAGGCGAGGTCGTCATGGTCGATCCTTGAAATGACCAGGACATCCCCCGGCTCGATCATGTCGATCGCCATATAGATGACACGACCGTCCCGGCCCGGCGCGGCTACGGTGATGGCTCTGCCCATGGCGCGAGTGGAAAATACCGGGCGAACGCCTCCAGTGATGAAACCGGAAGACTCGAAATGACCAATCGTGGCGGTTTCGATGTCCGCAAGCAAAGCGAGGAGGTCTTGGTCCAGCGCTCCAGGAGGAGGCGCCGTCCGGTATTGTGCTGACATTTGAATTTCCGCTGGGCTGGCGCTTAGACTGGCCGCTCGCCGGCGGTCGTGGTGCGATGCATGATCCGGATCGAGTTCGGATCGAAAGAGTCGCGCCGGTGCATCGTGCAGCGGTTATCCCACATCATGATGTCGCCAGCATGCCATTGCTGCACGAACACATCGTCGGTCGTGGTCGTGTGCTTCCAAAGCTGGGCGAGAAGATCGTTGCTCTCGTCCAAGGGCATTCCGACGATCCAGGCGCCCTCTGCCGTACCGCCGAGATAGAGAGCGATACGTCCCGTCTCGCCATGCGTACGGACCAGAGGATGCACCATGCCAACCCATTCCCGGAAGTCCTCAGATTTCGGCTTGGTTTTGCCCAAGCGCAATTTGCCGGTTTTGTCATAGGCGCTTTGGAAAAAGATCTGCCGTTTGACCACGGCGTCGCGCAGATGGTTGGGCAGCCTATCATAGGCCTGATAGGTAGAGAGAAAGTAGGTGTCGCCGCCGGTTTCGGGCACCCGCACCGCCCGTAGAATAGCACCGGCCGGCGGCTTCTCGTAGAACCAGGTATCGGTGTGCCAGGTGGCTTCACTATTGCCCATGGCACCACTGGGTTTGCCATCTTTCATCGCATTGCTGATGACCAGGATTTCGGGGTGGGTGGGATGGCCGCCTTCCTGAAGCTGCTTGGGGTGAATGACGAACTCGCCGAAGTAGGACGAGAAATCGACCTGCTGCTGATCAGTGATATTGGCATCGCGAAATCGGATGACGCCATACTGCAACCAGAAATCGCGAACGGTTGCGATATCGTCTGCAGTATAATCGTTGAAGTCGAAGCCTTGAATGTCTGCACACACATTGCTGTCATGCTGGACAGCGGTAATCTTGGTCTTTGTTCGCATCTTTGTCCTCCACTGGGATCGGTGATTTCGACAGTTAAAAAATAGATGTGGGGGCCCGCTGCGTCCAATATCAATCGACGGTCATTGATATTGTTTCGTTATCAATTGCTTAGTGAGCGAGCAACTTGATAGCGGCGGGTTCGACGGTTCAGTTCGATGGCAACGCCAGTCGCCAATTGGGCTCCACGCGCAGCACTTATGAGCGCCTTGAAAACCGTATTGCTTTGATGCCGGCACCAAACCTCGAGATAAGCACCCAGATTGACGATCTTGACGACCTTGACCGGCAATACGTTGATTGGGCGCTCAGTTGGTGTCTGCCCTTCGATCCAACGCAGGGCCTCAGGTCGAATGCTGCAAAACGCGATACTTGAGGATACCGGGGCAGGGGAGCTGGCCAATAGCTCAAGGCCGGTCTCAGCAATCCGCACGCGCTGGATGCCGCCACCATCGGCGAGTTGGGTCACCGCAAAGATGTTCGACTTCCCGATAAAATCGGCAACGAATGTCGACTGTGGGGCGCGGTAAAGCTCTGAGGGCGATCCAACCTGAGCGATAACACCTTCATGCATGACCACGATCCGGTCGGACATGGCCATAGCTTCCTCTTGATCATGGGTCACGTAAACGAAGGTGATGCCCAATTCGCGTTGGACATCCTTGAGCTCGATGCGCATGGTTTCGCGCAACTTCAGATCAAGGTTGGAGAGCGGCTCATCGAGCAGCAGCAGCGATGGCCGTGGGGCGATAGCGCGAGCCAGCGCGGTGCGTTGCTGCTGGCCGCCTGACAGCTCTTTTGGGTAGCGGTCTTCAAAACCGTCAAGACGGACGCTTTGCAGGGCGTTTTTGACTTGAGAAGCGATCTCGTCGCGGCTCCTGCCCTGCATTTTCAGGCCGAAGCCGACATTCTGGGCGACAGTCATATGAGGAAAGAGGGCGTAGTTCTGAAACACCAGGCCGACCTGGCGCTTTTCCGGGGGGACGCCTGATTGTTCGATGCCGCGGATCCTGATCTGCCCGCTCGAGGGGGAGATGAACCCGGCGATCATGTTCAGGGTGGTGGTTTTGCCACATCCCGAGGGACCTAGGATGCTGACGAATTCGCCATGCGGCACAACCAGGTCGATTTCTCGCACGATCTGGCTGGTGCCAAAATTCTTGCTCAGATTGATCAGCTCGATATCGCTGGTGCTCATTTGCTTCCTCCATGGATCTGGGCTGAGAACCCGCCGATTTTTTCAAAGACGAAAATCACCGCCAGCACGAAGAGCAGGGAGGCGACATTGACCGCTGCCAGCACCGGGTCGAGGCTGTATTCGAGATAGTTGATGACGGTGATGGGAAGGGTGGTCTCACCTGGCCGGACGAGAAAAACCGACAGCGGAATGTTGTTGAAGGAGATGATGAAGGCAAAGGTCATGCCCGAAAAAACGCCCGGCTTGATGATCGGGAGCAGCAGGTGACGGATGCGCTGGGCCTTGGTTGCCCCCAGGCTCTGGCCAGCTCGGTCCAGGTTCTTGTCGAAATTGAACATGGCCGTGGCGATCATTCGCACCGCGAAGGGCAGGGTCAGGATGATGTGCGCGGCGACCAGACCGGGCGTGCCGACCCACCGATAGAGTCCGGCTGAGGACAGAAACAGCACGATCGCCACGCCTTTGACGATCTGAGGCACCGCCAGGGGCGACAAGAGAAATGACATGATCGTCGCGTGACCGGGGCACTTTTCAAAGGCGACCACATAGGCTGCGAGCAGACCCAGAGCGCCACTGATCAAAGAAACGAGCACGGCGATTTGGGCGCTTAGAATAAAGGGATCGATCCATCGGCGCGCGACCAGATCGCCATACCAGCGTACGGTCCACTCCCAGGGAACAAGGGTCACCTTAGAACTGGGGCTGAGTGAAGCCGCCACGACCACGATGAGGGGCAGGGTGATGAACGCCATGACCAGGACGATGGAGACCCAGAATAGGCCGGAGACAATTCGGTTCATATGGATCACCCGGTTCTAGAAGTGGAGCTTCTTGTGCAGGCGCATTTCAAGGCGCGAGCCGACAAAGGCGATGATCAGCATCATCACCAGGAGTACGTTCGCCATAACCGCGGCAAAGGACCAATCGATGTAAAAGAGCACCTGCTCGTAGACCATGGTGGCTAGAACCTTGAAGCCGGCGCCGCCCAGGATTGCGGGCGTGGCATAGGCGCTGGCCGACATGGTGAAGGCCAGCAACATCGAGCTGACGATGCCTGGGACGGTCAGTGGCACCACGATATGGCGCAGCACCGACACCCGCGACGCTCCCAATATCTGGGCCGACTTTTCCAGGTTCGGATCGACACCTTGAAGACTGGTCAACAAAGAGAGGATGCCGAATGGCAAAATCACATGGGTCAGCCCGACAACGACGCCGAACATGTTTTTGGCCAGGGGCAGGGGCTCTGCAATGAGGCCAAGCCACATCAGCGCACTGTTTATAAAACCGTGATCTTCCAGAATGATCAGCCAGCCATAGGTGCGCAACACCACGCCTGCGAGCTCTGGGGCGATGGCCAGCGCAAAGACGACCGCCCGCCAACGCGAACGAGACCGCGCCAAGAAATAGGCCACGGGATAGGCCATGAGCGTGACACAGATCGCGACCAGCCCCGACATGAGGACTGTTCTACCCAAACCCGCCAAGGTGAAGTCGTCGGTAAAGAAGCGCTCATAGTTGGCAAGAGAGGCGGCCGATGCTCCCTGCGGATGGAAACTGAGCCCGACCATCATGCCCATCGGAATGGCAAAAAATACCAGCAGCAACAAGGTCGGAGGCAGGAGGGGAAGGTATTGGCGAGCCTGGGACGTCCAGATAGGACGTCCCCTTTCGGCGGTGAGCGCGATACTGGACATGGTCACTACCGCGCGGCCGGGACGACTTCGCGTTCCCAGCGTTGACCCCAACTCGAGAGGTTGGCGGCAAGCGAGGTCAGGTCGGGAAGCAGGAGCGCATCAAGATCAGCCTGCGTGGTGATCTTGCGGGCACGCGCTTCTTCGCTAACTTCGATATCGGTGCGGGCGGAGCCAACCTTATATCCCTCGACCCAGCGTTCTTGGCTGGTCTTTTCAAGGAAGAAGTCGACGAACTTGAGTGCGAGGTCCTTATTGTCGGCGCCGACGGGCACATTGAGGGTCGCAATCAGCGGTATCGAGCCTTCCTGGGGAAGGACGTAGTCAACCGGCGCGCCACTATCGACCAGCAGTTGAGCCCGTCCATCCCAGAAGGGCATGGCCCAAACCCGACCGTCCTGAATGTAGCTTTCGAGAATGGCGGATGCCTGCTCAAAGCCGATCGATTGAGCAGCGAGACGGGTCATGGCCTCAAAGCCAGGATCGATATTGTTGTCGATATCACCCCCATGCACCGAGGACATGAGCTGGGTGAGAAAGGCCGCCATGATATTGGCGAAGGTGGGGAGAACGATGCGCTTATCCAGGCGCTCGTCGAAAAGATCGGTCCAGGACACGGGCGCTTGCTCAAGCATGTCGGTGCGATAGAGCAAGGCGAGATATTGGAGCTCATGGACGGCGCCGCACTCGCCGGCCACCGCACTGATTGCAGCGTTAAGATGGACGAGGTTGGGGACAATCTCGACGCTCAGCGGCTCCAACAGGCCTTCGCGGCAGCCTTCAAGCGACTGGGACGCGGTCATCACCACCACGTCGAAACCGGGACGTCCATTGGTGGCTTTGATCTTGGCGTAATCCTGTTGTGAGGACCCTACCGCATCATAAACCACCGATACGCCAAATTGCTCCTCGAACGGCTTGATAATGGCGTCTTGGATGATCTGCTCGTACGGGCCGCCATAGCTGTTGACGATCAGTTCCTGACCGTGGGCTATTGTTACAGCTCCCGACAAGATAGCAGCGGTTGCTGCCAGACATGCTGACTTCATTATGTGTTCCCCTCTTGAACTTGCGCTGGACAAGGTGCCGGGGAACGGATCGGATTTCTAATATTAAGCTTCGCTCATTAATATCGCATCGTTATCAATAGCGTTGCCTTGCACCCGCCGATCCGTTCCCGATGATTATCAGGACCGGACGCTAAACTCGGACGCCTTGAGCTGTTTGAAAGCCTCTAGCCACAGCCGATAGCCGGCTTCATCACTGTCTTGACGAGCATGGATTGCGCACCAGGCAGCGATGGACGTAGCTCTGGGTCCGAAGATACTGGATAGGGTGCTCGCCGCCGTGGCCGGACAGGCTGCCAGGCTTGTGGCATCAGTGATCGAGCCCCAGGGTAGGGACGGGGGAGGTGGCTGCATGTCTGACATGGCGGTGCTCCATAGAGAGCCCGGCACGTTGGTGGCCGGACGTTTCCATGGCAGGCAAATGGCCTGCATCGTCCGGAAGCACCATCAATCAGTAAGCAGTCGATGTAGCTGAATCCTAACAACAACAAATCAAGACACAATGATAAATTTCGGCGTGCACGAATATGTTAGCGCTTTCGCCGCGGGGATCGCGACGTTGCTCGATTGCCCACCACTCAAAGTCTTCGAGGTTATGTCAGCCTATTTCGAGCTCTGACTCGGCACTGGCACAATGTGAAAGCAGCCAGTCGGCAACAAACCGAGGCTGTGTGAAAACCCCTGATTATGCGCTGACCTCAAGCCGGCAGCTGGATGCCGCCAATGGATGCTTGGGTCCGGTTGGTCTTGTCACTGGCCGTTAAAGCGAAGGCTCCACCATGGGGACCACCATGGCCCGTACGCTGCGAGCAGGCCAGCGATACGAGTGCCGACGTCACCATCCCCAGGGCCGAGATGTCCGAGTAGACGGTTGATTTATCAATTGCACACTTTCATACTGCGAAGAATATAAGTCCCTGGCTGGGCCATAGATCGCAATGGAACTTCGTCAGCTTTCCTTTTTCGTTGCCCTTGCCGAAGAACTGAATTTCGGACGAGCTGCCGCACGGTTCAACGTCGCTCAGCCAGGGCTGAGCCTACAAATCCAGAACCTTGAGCGCGATCTTGGTGTTCAACTGCTGATCCGCACGACGCGCCGGGTTCAACTGACCAAAGCGGGCGCCGTTTTCTATGAGCGGAGCCGAAGAATATTGGCAGACCTCGAAAACTCGCGCTTGGTCACCCAGGCCATTGCAGGGAAAGACCTGAAAAAGCTCACGATTGGCACAATTTATCCCGCCACTTTTGGAGTATTGCCGGCCTTCCTGGCCAAGATCGGCCGGCGCTTTCCTGATGTAAAAATCCATGTCCGGACCGGGACCAGTGAAACGATCATCCGTGAAATCGAAGCGGGCAATGTGAATGTCGGCTTCATCCGGCCCCTGGAAAATCTGGGCTCACTACGATGCCTAGGGATTGGCCATGAGCGGTATGTTCTTGCTATGGCCGAGGACACCGCGCTCGCGCGATTGCCCAAACTCACGATCGACGATCTGCGACCACAAAAGATCATCGCGTTTGCAAGGTCGAACCTCTCTTATACCGAAGACTATTTCTACCAGATGTTCCGAGAGCAAGATCTGCTCGGCAGCATTGCATACACTTGTGACGACACCCTATCGCTTTTCTCATTGGTTGCGTCAGGCCTTGGGGTGGGATTTGTGCCCGAGTGGATGCAGGAACTGCCCAATCGCGATGTCATTTTCCGAAATGTGGAGGGGGTCGATTTTAGTGTCGGCCTGTCCATCGCGTGGAACAAGGAAGATCCAACTGCAAATCGAGACGAGATAATAGAGATGGCGCGGTCCCTGAGGTAGAATGAGGCCCACCGAAAGCGGCCATTGGGCTGGCTGCAGAGGGGTCGCGGACTCCACAAAATTTCGATTGGCCGATGCTTGGCGAAACGCACGCAGAGCATGCTGGAGAGTGCCAGAAAGGTAGTGTTGCGACATCTACCGCATGCCGCTCTAGCTGCGCGTTAAAAATAGTACAGCAATATCAGTATGTTGCCTCAGTTCCATAAGATACATTATGCGAACAGTGAATGAGAATTGTTCGCACTTGCAGCGACAAGCATTTCCATCGCAGATGGCCCACGGCGGTGACCGCTGGCTGTGTATCGTCGCACGATACAATAAACTTGACCCTTGGTCAGTAGCGTGCCATGATACAAATAATAGAAGGGCACGACCTTGGCAAAGTCATTCAAGGGAATCCAGCTGCAGATCGTAGCGTCCGGCAAGGCGCCGAAGGGCTTCCCTACTGACGTTCTGCAGGCGGCTCGCCGAAAGCTTTTCATGATCACCAATGCTGCCGCTCTTCAGGACTTGCTGATGCCGCCCGGCAATAAACTGGAGGCCTTGAAAGGAAATCGTTCCGGCCAACATTCCATTCGCATCAACGACCAGTGGCGCGTTTGCTTCCGTTGGTCAAATGGCGCAGCTGAAGACATCGAAATCACCGACTACCACTAGAATAGCGGCCATCCGTGTCGCAGCCCATGGAGGGCTATTATGTCCTTGACCTTTGACCCGCCAATCCATCCTGGCGAGATTCTACGTGAAGAGTTTCTTGTGCCGCTTAATCTATCGGCCGGTGCTCTTGCCAAGCGTGTCAGCGTTCCCCGTACGCGGATTGAGCGCATCGTGAAGGAGGAAACGCCGATCACGCCCGACACGGCTCTACGTCTGTCGCGCGTGCTAGGGACGACCGCTCAATTCTGGATGAACATGCAGTCCGCATACGATCTGGTGCGAGCCGAACAGGCCCATTCGGAAGATCTCAATTTGATCGCACCACTAGACAGCCTCGCGAGGGCCAGCTGAATCACCGGTGAACCTTGAGAGCCATCGCGCTATATCACTACTCCAGCATCGCATATTGCCGTCGTGTCCTACTGGTCCCAGCGTACGGCAGGTCTACCCAATCTTCAGGTGTTGAAGGCGAAAACGACCGGCACATTGAACAACTTGGCCCAGGCGACCGTGCTGGCCTGCTGGATCGACACGATGGTGGTGTTCTCGGTCCACCAGCCATTGCCCGTGGCAATGATGATCTCGGGCGCAAACAGCATCGACTGCAGTATTGGCCATATGATGAGCTGCTCGTAGCAAATCAGCGGCGCAATTTGGCGACCGCCGAATTCAACGACCGGATTGGCGAAAAAATGCGCCCGTGCACTCCCCGTCTCGCCGGTCCAGACCGCCCAAGGCTGCCACATGGACACGGGTACGGGCATTCTTTCCCGATAGACAATGTCCGCCCCCTCCCCCGTCAAACTGAGCATCACGTTATCGTAGCCAGCGGCATCAATGACAACCGCGCCTGCATTCACGATTGTGTCCGTGTCCTGCAAGGCTTCGCGCCAGAGCCGCTCGACCGTAGGTGTCCAAATACCGATCGCGCTTTCGGGTAAGATGACGACCTCCCCTCCTTTGCTCACTGCGGTCTTCACGAGGCCAATGGTGTCACGCTGTTGTAGGTAACCGGCATATTGGCCATCTGCACCGCGAAACTGGGTGTCGACTCCAACCCACCCGTCAGGCGTTAGTGGCTGTGTCCACATTGCGGCGGACCAGATCCAGAGGCCTCCAAGACTCAGGATCGCGATCGGCCACAACCTCGTTGTCATGACGAGTAGGCCGATCGCAGCAGCGCCGAGTCCCAGCCAATTCCACGTCGGGAACACTATACCGGCCGCCGTGATCGGGTGGGCCCAGCCGACAATTCCAAAAGGTGGCCCGCTCATGGCCATAGCTGCCACACCGTAGCGAAGCGTCCTGCCCCAGCCCGGACGCGAGGTCCAGAGCAATGCGTGGACCAGCACGAAACCGAGCGATGCACCGGCCCACAGTCCAATGGCCGGCAGAGCATCGGAACCATAAAAATTCATCACGCCCTGCGGCAGACCACGCGAAGCCGCAAGAAAATATGCCGCGGCGACCATGCCGGCGGCTGCCCTTGATGGCGCAAACGACCACAGCGCCGGAAAAACCATGGCAAGCGGCAAGGCCAGCACATTACCGCTCCATGCAGCCACTCCAACAATTGCCGCTGCGGCAATGACAGCGGGCCCGCGCATGAGATCACGGGCCATAGGTGAACATTGGTCGTGCCAGCCCGAGCAGGCCAGCCGCCGGCACGAACCCAAAATACCGGGAGTCGAATGAGCCGGCAAAATCCGAATGCAGATAGAGCCATCCGGGCGGCACGGTGCCGCCGGCAAAGTCGGGTAGCGCCCTGCCCTCAGCGTCGGCTCCCCGGACGGCAGAACGGGCCAGGGGCGTGCCATCGATCGTCACCGATCCAGCAATGTCGACCTGTTGCTCGCCGACAGCCATGATGGTCTTGATCAGGGGTCCCATCCCGCCGGGGCAAAGCCCGGGTCGGATATGGCCCCGCTCCAGTGCCAGCACAAAGGGCGCGCCGTCGGGCGGGCAAATGAACACGAGGTCGCCCACAGCCGCGGTCCGCTCGAGTGGTTCAATACGCCACAAGCCAATCGGATAGCTGGGTGTCAGATTGATCCGCAGGCCGCCCCAATAGCCAGCACTGAACAGCATCGCGAGGATCCCGAAACTGGCAACAATAAGCCCCCCTGCCCGCCGACGCGATCTCATTTGAGAACCGGGTGCTGGCGCTGCGACAAATGGGTAGCTTGGCTTTGCTTGAGCGCCTCTACCGAGCGCTGATGAGCCGCAAGGTACTGGGCCGTTCGCATCGTGGACCATGCCCTGGCCAACTTCTCGCGTTCCGCGGGCTTGAGCCCCAGGGCCGCCTTCTCGAATGCCGAACCGTTCGGTTCGTGAGCCGAATTTGCCAACAAGGCGCGATCCCCGAAGCGTTCTGCAATAGCCTTGTTGAAGCCATCGATCTCGGCTTTGGTCATGCGGTCGGCCAGTGCAAAGCCGAGTGCCGCTGGCAAATCATTGCGATCGATGGCGTCGCGAACTTTCGTCAATACCATATGAGCTGCGGGCGAAAGCGCGGGGATGTCGATCGCCACGCGCTGCCGACGCTTAGTCTCCTCGGCCTCGATCTTGTGGACCGTCAACTCCCGCAACCGCAGATAGCGCGCAACGTCCAGTTTTAGTGCCGGGACATTGCGCTCGGCCACCCGCCGATCGTCTCGGTCGGCCCTGCCGGCCAAGAGTCCAATCCGACCCCGCAATGGCCCGAAGGATTGAGGTTCGCGGCCAAGACGTTCGAGCGTTTCGACAGCCGTGACTTTGTCCTTCAGCACGCTGTCGAAATTCATGGCTCGGAAGGCGCTTTCGGGATCGGCGAACACCTGGCCAAAGCGGTTGGAGACGCCCTTCCACAGCTTGGTTATGGCAGGATCGGCCTGCAGCTTTTCTTCGACAACATTGCTGAGCGAGTTAGCGAACACTCTGACCCCCGCGACCATAGGCGCGGTCTTTTTGATGACGCGGTCATCGCCAATTTGCTGGTCCTGGATATGGACGAGCCGGACGCCCAAAGCCCGCAACTTCTGACCCAGGTCGGCAAGACGGTTTTTCTGTCGCAGTGCCCAGTTGAGGCGATCATACACAAGCGTGCGGGCGACCCGGACGAGATGCAGGCCGCGACTTTCGGCGAAACGCAGGGCCTGCCGATAAAGAGTGCCGTGCTCATAGTCGAGCGTGGTCTGTTTGGAATTCTCCTTTGACAGGATCGGGATTAGGCCGCCGCCAATGCCGAAGGACCGGTGACCGTAATAAAGTGCGACATCTTCGCGGTGCCGGGTCATCGCCACATAGGTCAGGTGTCGATCCAGCGAAAGCGTTGCCAGGACCTTGACCCGCTCGACAGTAGCACCCTGCGACTTATGGATCGTTGTGGCATAACCATGATCAAGATTGCGGTAGAAGCGCTGCTCGACCGCCACGCGCTTGATATCCGTTCCGGCGCCGATCTCGACCACGAGGCGCCCGGTCTGCGCCTCGATCACTTTGCCGATCATGCCGTTCTTGACGCCCAACCCACTGTCATTTTTGAGAAATACGATCTGGTCGCCACCCGCAAAGCGACGCTGGCCATGTTCGGTCCGGAATGACTCGCCTGGCGCCACCAGACCACGCTCGACGAGCTTAGCGCGCGCCAGTTCGTTCAGCATTCGAACGTCGCGTCGCAGATGCGCCAGGATCAGCGTGGATTTTTGGGGATCATAGTCGCGGTTCCAGTCCTCAATCAGATGGCCGATGGCCATGGCCTTGAGATCTGACCCAAACAGCTTGTCCTTGTCGGCATAGGCGGACAGTGCCTTCTCGACCCGGCCCCGTGCCAGATCGAGAGACGCCAGGCGCATCCAATGCTCTTTTTGGCGATAGATGGTTTCCAGTTCAGCATAACCGATACGATCGGCAATGGCCCGAAAGGCGGCACCGGCTTCGATTGGCTGCAGCTGCTCGGGATCGCCCACAAGGACAAGCTTGGCGCCAGCCCTCAAGACGGCCTCGATGAATGTCGCCATCTGACGGGAGGCAACCATGCCGGCCTCGTCCAGCACGAGCACTGTCTTGTCGTCGAGCAGATCCCGCCCCTGGTTCCAGCGGATCTCCCAGGAAGACAGGGTCTTCGATGTAATACCTGCTTCCCTTTCAAGACCTTCGGCTGCTTTGCCGGCCAGAGCGCCGCCGACAACGCGGTAACCGGCATTCTCCCAGGCCTCACGTGCCGCTTTCATCATGGTCGTCTTGCCGGCGCCGGCGCGGCCAACCACGGCCGCTATCCGCCCCCTGGAAACCACGTGCTCAATGGCCACGCGTTGTTCGAGCGAGAGCTGCGCATGGCGCTTGAATATGCCGGCCAACACATCCGCACCGGCACCAAAGCCGCCAGTACTGGCGAGTTTCATCGCGCCTTTGGCCATCTCCGCTTCGATACCGATCAGCTCGCGGGTGGTGTATTTGGCGCGGATGGCTTCGCCAGTTGCGAAATCGATGGCTTCCCGCTCCAGCCGGACCGCCTCCGGGCTCTGCAGAATGCGCGCCATCAGGTGCCGGAAGGTACCGGCATCATCGACATAGCGATGCAGCACCTTGGCGATGTCGCGCTCGTCAAAGAGGCTTTTCTCGGACGTAATCAGCTCAAGCACGATCTCGGGCCGCCGCTGTATCCGTCGCGCGTTCTCCTCTCGCCGGGCTTCGAACAGCTCTAGCCGCTCCAACGCCGGCGGGCGGCCCGCCTCGTCGGCTTTTCGTTGCATAGCTTTGGCCGCGACGCCGATACGGCTGGTGGGTACCAGCTCAATCTCCCGCGTGGCATAGGAACGCCCGTCGACCCGAATATCGAGGCCCGCCAATGCCAGGTGCTGGTTCTGCAAGTCCAGCCATCCCTGCCGCTGCGCCAGGAACTCTGTCTTCTCGCCCGACCACAATTGGTAGATTATTTTGCCCGCTTTGTTGCGCGCCACCTCGCCACCATCACTGATAAGGGCGACTTTCTTTGGTCCAAATCCGTTGTCGCTGAGCGGGCGCAAACTCGTCATCAGATGGACATGCGGATTGCCCGGTTCATCATGATAGACCCAGTCGGCCACCTGTCCACGTGCCGACACGTGCTCGAGCACGAACTGCCGCATGAGGGCAATATTCTGAGCAACCGTGAGCTCAACCGGCAGCGCTACTATGAACTCTTTGGCGAACTGGGCGTCCTGGCGTTTTTCGAACGCTTCGACCTTGTTCCAGAACACCTCAGCCGCGCCTGCCACAGACCGATCTGCGACCAGATCGCGAATCCAGGCCGGCGCGTCGGGTGGCAACATAAACTCCTCGTGGATCATGCCGCCTTTGTTGGAATAGTCCACGATCCGCGCCTCGGCCACATACTCCATTCGAGTGCAATGGCGGTATGCGGCAGCCAACACAGCGCTGCGGCCTGAGCCGCGCCCAATGAGCTGGGGCGTGAAATGGGTAATAGCCACGGCGAAACTGATCCCGACAAGAACAAGCGACAGTGTTCGTCTGGATGGCCAAGCTAGCGGGCCGCAAGGGGACGTCGCCTTGGCGACGTATTACTGCGCCCTTGGAACCATTCCTTCGGAACGGCGGGATAATTTCAAGAAGTGTCGGCGCTGCCGACCTACCAGATTAGGTAGGGTGCGCTACGCGCCACCAGCTGTTTTTGTCCCATGGCACACAGCCATGCGACGAGACAACTGCAAATGAAGAAGCCATCATCAAAGATCCGCGAAGAAATCGCCAGGCTCCAGGATCAACTTAAGGCCGCCGAAACCAAGGAGGCCGAACGCATGGGTCGGCTCGCCTTGAAAGCGGGGTTCGGCGACATCGAAATTGACGACGCTGACCTTTTGGCGGCGCTCGAGGAGCTGGCCACCACGTTTCGCAAGGGCGAGACCAGCAAGCTGGCGACGATCCAGAGTGGCGCGACTTCTGGGTCGAGTAGTCAGGCTTAAACGCATGCAACAAGTCATTAAAACCGCCAACAGAAAGAAGGACGCGCGCGAAAAAATCCAGCTTGGCGGACTGATCGCCAAGGCGGGCCTGCGCTATGAGAAACGGGCCCTGCTGCTCGGACTGCTCATTGATGCGCGTGATCGGATCCAAATCAACCCAGCAGAGCGGGAACGTCTGATGGCCATCGGCATACGAGCCTTCGGCAATGACCCCGAATAGACTATTGCTGATGGTCGCGCCCATCGCCTTGATGCTTGGCACTTGTAAGGGTCTGAGCGGCATTGAAGGGTCGCTGTCGGCCTTCGGCACTACGCCGGCGTCGGTTATAGCGCTGGGCCGAATTGGCATTGCCATGCCCTATATCGCTGGGGGAGCCATTGGCGTGGTTTTTCTGTTTGCCGCCAAAGGCGCAATAGGCATCCGCAGCGCGGCATTCGGCGTCGTCATCGGCGCAATGACCGTGACGGCCCTCGCGATATTGCGGGAATCCTCGAGATTGTTGTCGTTTGCCAACCAGGTTGCTCCAACCCAGAGCATTCTGGGCTTTGCCGATCCTGCCACCCTGCTCGGCGGAATGACCACAGTGTTGTGCGGCCTATTTGCAATGCGGGTCATGCTCCGCGGGAATGCAGCATTCGAAGCAGCCACGCCGAAGCGGGTTCGCGGCAAGCGCGCGATATATGGCGAGTCTGCCTGGATGAGTATCGGCGCCGCGGCTCGGCTCTTTCCGAGTGCTGGTGGCATCGTTGTTGGCGAGCGCTACCGCGTCGACAAAGACAGCACTGCCGACCATGCGTTCCGCGCCGATGACGAGCAGAGTTGGGGTAAGGGCGGCACGTCCCCCCTGCTCTGTTTTGATGGATCCTTCGGTTCGTCCCACGGAATCGTCTTTGCGGGCTCGGGCGGCTTCAAAACCACATCGGTCACGGTGCCCACGGCGCTAAAATGGGCTGGCAGCCTTGTGGTGCTCGACCCGTCTAACGAAGTTGGGCCAATGGTGTCTGGTCATAGACATGCTGCTGGCCGCAGCCTTTTCGTGATCGATCCAGGCTCACCCCAAATCGGGTTCAACGTACTCGATTGGATCGGCCAGTTTGGCGGCACCAGGGAAGAAGACATCGTCGCCGTCGCCACCTGGATCCTCACCGACAATCCGCGCCAGGGTTCGGCCCGCGACGACTTTTTCCGTGCCTCAGCGCTGCAATTGGTGACCGCGCTACTCGCCGATGTGTGCCTGTCCGGTCATACCAGAAAGCCAGACCAGCATTTGCGCCAGGTTCGCGCCAATCTCGCGGAGCCCGAACCAAAATTGCGCGAGCGGCTTCAGGCCATCAACGACAAATCGGCATCCGAGTTCGTAAAGGAGAACGTGGCGCCCTTTATCGCCATGACGCCCGAAACCTTTTCCGGCGTCTATGCCAATGCGGTCAAGGAAACCCATTGGCTGTCCTATCCCAATTATGCTGCCCTGGTGTCTGGGAACAGCTTCACCACGGACGAGCTGGCCGAGGGAAGTATCGACATCTTCATCAACCTCGACCTCAAAACGCTCGAGACCCATCCCGGTCTTGCCCGCGTCATCATCGGCGCGCTGATGAATGCTCTCTACAACCGCAAGGGCAAGACGAAGGGGAAGACCCTATTCCTGCTCGACGAAGTCGCACGGCTTGGCTATCTGCGCATTCTTGAAACCGCGCGCGATACCGGTCGCAAATATGGCATCACGCTCCTGTTGCTGTTCCAGTCGATCGGACAGATGCGTGAGACCTATGGTGGTCGGGACGCGACCAGCAAATGGTTCGAAAGCGCGTCATGGATTTCCTTCGCCGCAATCAACGATCCCGAAACAGCTGATTATATTTCGAGGCGCTGTGGTGACTCCACGGTGGAGGTCGACCAGTTGAGCCGGAGTGCGCAAATGTCCGGCTCATCGCGGACTCGATCCAAGCAATTAACTCGCCGTCCTTTGATCCTGCCTCATGAGGTGCTGCATATGCGCGCAGATGAACAGATCGTCTTTACCGCAGGCAACCCTCCACTGCGGTGCGGACGCGCCATTTGGTTTCGCCGCGCCGACATGAGGAAGAGCGTGGGACGAAACAGTTACGAATCTAACAAGTAGGTTTTGCCAGTACCTAGCTACCGTCTCCCACAAGACTTCGGCCGTCTCTTCGCGCTGTATGGGAGCGCGTTCTGGCCTACGCAATGCTCCGCGCCTCCGAGGAAGCACTACGTCCCCTGCTGGCTGGAAAAGGGCAAGACCCTGATCATCACCAAAATGAATCGATAACCCATCCGCGATTCAAAACTCTGATTGGACAGGATTCTTCCGTTCAAAGAGACTCGAGGCATGAGCCACGAGCCCGCTGAGATTTATCTAAACCGTATCGACCCAAGCCAGAACATGGCGCGGTTCTATACCTTGTACATTCAGCCAAATTTATTCGGCGGCAGCTCACTCATTCGGGAATGGGGCCGCATTGGTACGCGCGGTCAGCATAAGATTGTTCTGTACGAAGATATTGAAACGGCGCAGCGGGCCAAGGCCCGCCTCGAACGCAGCAAACGGCGACGAGGATACCAGACGGCATGCTGAACTCGGGCTTGGACACTCGAACTTGCCGTGGGGCAGCTGTGACGTGAATTGACCCGTGGCGCCTCTGACCCAGCACCACGTATCACCGATGACTAGTTTGTAGCCGCGCGCCGTTCGGCAATGGCTTGATCAATCATGTCCTCGATCTGCTCAAAGATAATCACGATGATCAAGTCCCGCTCGCCGTCGGTATCACCGGCAAGGGCCGGTACCTTGAGCGTAAATTGGCGGAGCTGGTGGTCGGAGCGTAAGGTGAAGCCACATCGGAACTCGATCTGACCTGCGTCACTCCAGAGATCGACGAGAAACGTCTCGAGATAAAGGACGTAGCGGCTCGTCAATTCGGCACTTAGGCGATCAACCGTGGCTTTCATAGTTCCCCCGCAGGCGGATTTATCCCGAAATCTCCCGTACAGCCAATCGGTTATTCTTTTGGACAGTATGAGGACAGTCGCGCAATTTTT
This sequence comes from Devosia sp. ZW T5_3, assembly GCF_044987315.1. NCBI lineage: Bacteria > Pseudomonadati > Pseudomonadota > Alphaproteobacteria > Hyphomicrobiales > Devosiaceae > Devosia > Devosia sp. ZW T5_3. The sequence continues at coordinate 61,344 of NZ_JBJDRE010000001.1, read as the reverse complement.
GAATGGGATGGCGCTTGCCATCCTCGTGGTGGGGCCATCGGTCCGATGGCAGCGGCGACAGGCATTCTTCCATCGGTGGCGGTAGCGATTGCCATATCTCTTGGCCTGCACGGACTTGCACTGCCGGTGTCCGCCAAGTGAGGACGCGGTCTGGTTTGGCTCAAATGCAAACCTTCATATTCGCCGTTTGCGGTCCGCAATGTCGTGACGAAGTTCGGCCCGCAGTTCTTCGGTCTCGTCGATAGGCATGGCGATCTCTCCCACGATAAGCAGAGAGGATCGAGGTCCCGCTGGTGGACGGGACCCCGTTTGTGGTCAGTCGCCGTGGGGTCGAGACCAGATGAGCTGCAGACCTTCCTGACCTTCGACCTCGATCAGGGTGGCGTAGATCGGGCTTGGGAAGCTCGGATCGTCCAACTTCACCGAGAGGTAGTCGCGCTCGGTTTCCTTGGCCGTCTTCTGCCAGGCGGCGCCCAGTTCGACTGCGCCCCAGAAGATGCGGAAATGCGGGCCTTTGTCGGAGGGGTTCTGGACCCGCTCGATGCGAGCCTTGACGTTGAGGTTGAGAGTCTTAATCGTGCCGGTAAAACCGCTGGCATTGGGGGTGAAGGTACCGATGTTAGCCATTTGTCGTCTCCTAAGTTTGTCGGTCGCGCCCATCGCGACCTCGATGGCTGTCGGCAGACCGGGGGCGATCGACCCGCACCGCGAAGAGGCCGAAACAAAGTGGAGGGCGGACGGAGGCGGCTTTCTTGCTGCGCGAGGAATGAGCGCGCGGCGCTCAGGGGAAAAAAGTTGCGGACGTCCGTTGCGGGGACAAGAGCGAGGGGGCGCCGTTTGGCGACGTCGTCCTCCGGTCAGACATGCCAAATTGAGGACGTGATCTGGGCGTGAAGACCCGCCCCGGAGATGTCATGGCTAGTGTCGGTGCTTGTAAGGCTACGGCGCACTGCAAGGTTGCGCGGCACTCCGCGGTGCTCGACGAACGGCTGGCGCACGCTTGGTACCTGGCAGGCGCCCCACTACACGATTGCCGATATGGCGTTATGGGGTTGGGGGCATAGGCCGGTTACGGCTGAAAGTGATCGCAAATATCTATTGCTATCATTGTCATCAAATGGTCGAGGAGGCCATCACTATGGCTGCAGTCACAATTCGTAATCTGTCCGCTGAGACACACCGGGCCTTAAAGGTGCGTGCCGCCCACCATGGACGCAGCACAGAAGCCGAGATGCGCGAAATCCTCGAAGCCGCTGTGCGCCCAATCACTCGCGTGAAGCTCGGCTCGCTCCTCGCCTCGATCGGCCGCGAGGCTGGTGGCCTGACTGAGACGGAAGTGGACCAGTTCGCCCAGCTTCGCGACAAGACACCTTTTGCCGATCCACTGGCGCAACGAGCCGCCAAAGGCATTCGTGATGCCGGTCTTGATCAGGCGCAGCCCCAGATCCGCAGGGCGCTGGCTCCGAGCAGATCGATCAGATGAATTGTTGACGACATTGAAACCTGTTAGAAATCCAGATTGCTTGCACGCGATTGCAAACGAGATATGTCCTTTCGATCACGCGTCAACATCCAACTTGCGACACGTTTGAAATACACTCCGGTGGTCGTTGGACAAGGAGCGTTCGGCACGTTAGTAAGTTGACCATGCACGGGCGTGCAGCATGAGGTTGTTTGATTGAGCACGGATACCAGGGACCGCAGCTTTGTGAGCGCGGAAGAGGTCGCGCAGCTGGCGGGCGTCTCGCGCTCGGCTGTGTCGCGTACCTTTACGGAAGGGGCCAGCGTCTCTGACGCAACCCGAAAGAAGGTGCTGCATGCCGCCGATATGCTTGGTTACCACGTCAATCACCTGGCCCGCGGCCTCTCCCATGAGCGCAGCAATATCGTGGGTATTGTCGTTTCCGATATCCCCACGCCCTACCAAGCGCGCATGCTCGACGAAATGACCCGCCAATTGCAGACTATCGGGAAGGTCGGCATGGTGATCAACACCACGGGCGATGCCGGCAGCGTCGCCAATGCCCTGCGCCAGACCCTCAATTTCCGCGCCGATGGCGTCATCGTACTCTCCGGCACGCCGGACGCCTCCCTGATCGCCAGTTGCGTCGCCAATGGCCAGCGCGTCATCCTGATCAACCGCAGCGACCATATCGCGGGTCCGGTGAATGTCGCTGTCGAGAACGCAGAGAATGCACGGGAGGCCTATCTGATGCTGCGCCGGGCCGGCTGCCAGCGGCTGGCCGTGGTCTCCTCAACTGCCGGCACGCCCAGCCTTATGGCGCGCGAGGAGGCGTTCACGGTCGCTGCCACGCAGGATGGTATGTCCATTCCGGTCATCAAGGCGGGCCCTACCGGATACGCTGCGGGCGCCGAGGCCGCGCGGCAATTATTCAGCCGCAGCGCAGCGCCCGATGGCATATTCTGCGTCACCGACCTGCTGGCACTGGGATGCATGGATGCGGTGCGGCATTCGTTCGGGCTAAGCGTACCGCAGGATGTCAGCATTGTCGGGTTCGACGATATCGAACAGGCCGGCTGGGACTCATACGCGTTGACGACGTTCCGTCAGCCTATCGATGAGATGGTGGAGCACATCGTGCAGTTACTGTCCCAAACCGAGCCCGGAGAATGGGCACAGACTATTGCTCCGTTTAAACCTGTGCCGATCTGGCGCCGCTCGGTATTGCCGCGTCCGGCTGTTTAGACCCCGGCATTCGTCATGCCGGTTTGCCGCGCCCGGTTTCCGCGTCGATGCGCGAAATCCATTCCGAGGCCTTGCGGGCCGATGCAATCAACATAGGCTTGGGCGCCTCGAACCATTCATCGGGCCGCAATTGCCGCCTCGTGCGCACATGGTCAAGCGCGATATCCAGGGTGGGGAACATTTCGGGCATGGCATGATGCAGGAATAGAGCCACCAGCGTCACCGAACGACTGCGCCCGCCCCGGCAATTGACCAGGACATTGCCCCGCTCGCGGCGCGGATAGGATGGTCGTTCGGGCAGGATCTGGCTGAATGCCCCCTGCAGCAGATAATAGCCCGCCAGCATCATGGTTTCGGGATTGCCCGGCCCATCGATCAGCCCCAGCTTGTAATAGCGGATCGCTCCCGCGCCATGCCCGATCTGGGACTGATTGGCCTCCACGGCCGGCTCGGTGACATAGTTGAAATCCAGATTCACCGCGCAATTGACCACGGTTGAAATGCCATTCTCGCGCAACAGCGCAACATCGCTCGCGCCTTCCATGCCACTGATGAAAATATCGACGCCATAGGGCGCCACATTCTCCACGATGCGGCTGAGCTTGGGGCGGTCATAACGCGGCGAGGCAAGGTCCATGATAGTCTCCGGCCCGGTTTGCCGGGCATTGCGAACTCAATTGGCAGAAGGTCCGGCAACGCAGTCCGCAGCGTTGCCGGCACGGTTTCAAACAACCAGCGGAATGCCGGTCGAGATGCTCATGGCCTCGGCAATGGCCGGCGTTGCCGCCAGCACCGCCCCGCCTTTCGCCAACCCGTCCACAGCAAGAAAGGGCGCCACCACGCCGCCGGCTTCTTCCACCAGCAGCAGACCGGCCAGGCAATCCCAGGGCTGCATATGCAGCTCGGCATAACCATCGGAGCGCCCATCGGCCACATAGGCCAGCGCCAGCGCGCCCGAGGCCGCGCGGCGCACATTGGCGCCGTCGTCCAGAATTTTGGTCAGCGCATCGAGATAGAAATGCTGCGGCACCCGGGTCGACCAGCCCAGTTCGACACAGGCCGCATCCGGCCGCGTCGTACTGGCCACCCAGATCGGGGTGCCATTGCGCGCGGCCCCCTGCCCGCGCCGGGCAAAATAGAGCTCGTCCAACGCTGGATTGTAGATAGCGCCCAACACGGTTTCGCCGCCCGATACCAAAGCGACGGAAATGCAGAAATGCGGAATCTGCCGGGCAAAATTGGCCGTGCCGTCGATCGGATCGACCACCCAGATCTGCTCACCGACAACGACCCCGCCAGTCTCTTCCCCCAGAAAACCGTCCTCCGGAAAAGCCTCGGCAAGCCGTGCCTTGATATGGCGTTCAACCGCCGCATCCGTTTCGGTCAGAAAATCCTGCGGTCCCTTCATGGCAATCTGGGCTTCCGAGCGCTGCACAAAGCCATCGCGCGCAATAGTGCCCGCCGTACGCACCAGGTCCAGACAGAATGCCTGGCGCGCATCGAGATCGACCGCCACGCTGGGGCTAGCCATAACCACGTTCATTTCACATCAACTCCGGGCAGGTCGTCCTTGGCGCGTTGCCGGCGCGCCGAAACTCCCTCGGCAACCCGCTGCAAGGTGGGATAATCGCCCCCCTGCCCCGTAGCGATATAACCAGGGCACAGAAAGTCTGGGGACCCTTCGGCAACCTTGCCCATGGTCAATCCCTGATAACGCCCTCCCGCTTGCCGCAGGATCAGGATGGCCGCAGTCACGTCCCAGGCATTGACGCCAAAGCCCGTCGCCGCATCCGCCCAGCCGGCTGCCACATGGGCCAGGCTCAGCGCCGCGCTGCCGGGGCGGCGCATGGTCGAAAATGTCTCGGTCAGCTCGCCAAAATCGGCCAGCGCCACCTCCCGGCCATCAATACGGAAATCGCGCGACACGGGATAGCCGGTGATCAAAGTCGCCTGCCGCTCATCGGCCACAGCACTCGAGCGCAACGCTTTGCCATTGAGCCAGGCCCCGCCCGCATCGGCACTGAAGAGGTTTTCGGCGATCGGGTCATAGATCACCCCGGCGACAATTTCGTCGTCAATCACTGCAGCGACGGACACGCACCAAAAGGCAATGCCGCGCGCAAAATTGGAAGTGCCATCGATCGGGTCCACATACCAATGCACCCTGCCATTGCCGATCGAGCCGCCCTCTTCGCCCAGAAAGGTCGAATCCGGCACTTCGCCCATGATGAAGTCGCGAATACTGACCTCGCTCTGCTTGTCATGCACGGTGACGATGTCATGCAGGTCGACCTTGTAATCTACCGCCATATCCGAGCGGAACGCGGCGCGCAGCGGATCGCCCACCAACAAAGTAGCGCGGCGCGCCACATCGAGCAGGTCGGGCTGGGGGAGTAGCTTGGCACTAGGGCTGGTCATGGACACTCTTGCGGTTTGAAGTGGTCCCCGGAACAGTTCCGGGGACCGTAGGCTCGGGATCGTGGAGGCGATCCCAGCCGATGAGGTGAGGCTTATTTGCGGTAGTTCATCTGCCAGAAGTCCTGCCAGTCCTGCCGCGTGTCCCAGTCGTCGAGGCCCGTGCTCGCGTCATAGGGGAACAAAGCCGCGACATGCTCGGCCAGTCCCGAGGGCTCGTCGGCGGGGATGCCCACTTCGCTATTGGTCGACATCTTGCCGTCGGCCACCTGCGGGGCAATGCCCTCTTCGGTCAGGATATAATGGACGAAGAGCCGTGCAGCGCTGGGGCTATCCGTGCCGGTGGCGATCAGGGCCAGCTTGGTATAGGTCCAGCCCACCCACGGGGTCATCTCGGCGCAAAGGCCCAGCTTGTAGCCCTTGTCCTCATTGTCGCGGAACTTGGCCGAGCTCATCAGGCCAAAGAACGGCTCGGCCTGCCCCGGTGCGCCCACCGCTTCCGACACCGGATCATCGCCATCGGTCACCAGCGGCCCGTTCGACGCGAAGGCCTTGACCCATTGCTGGGTCGCCGTCTCCCCGCTCACATCCAGATCCGTGCCGAAGTGGGCCTTATAGGCCGCCGCCAGTTCGGGGTCGGCATGCGTCTGCATCTGGTTGAACCAATCGGTATAGGTGCCCTTGGTCAGCGGATCGACAAAGGCCACCTTGCCCTTCCATTTGGGCTCGGTCAGTTCCCAGATATTGCTCACCGGGCAGCTGTCATAGACCTCGGTATTGTAGGTCCACACATTGGCATTGGTCGAAATCGCCAGCGGATTACGGAAATAGACCGGGATCTTGTCGGTCATATCCACCGGCACCCAGCTTTCCACGATCCCCTGCGGCAGCAATTGCGCCAGAGCCGCCGGCGCATCGGTGATCAGCGCCACATCGCCCGCCACGTTATTGGCCTGCGCTTCGCGGATGATCATTTCGAGCTGGCTATTGGCCGACACTTTCTGCCCCGTCGCCTGCACGCCGTATTTGGCGGTGAAAGCTTCGGCCATATCCACGATCTTGCCGGTGCTGTCGTAGATGGTGATCGGCGGCTCGGCTTTTGCCGCTTCGATCAGCGCATCGAGATTGAATTCCTGCGCCATGACCGGGGCGCCCAGAACGCTCACGCCCAATAGCAGTGCGGCGATTGATAACTTGTTCATCTGCATGTCCTCACTGTCACTTGGCGTAGTTCAGGCGCCAAAGGTCCTGCCAATCCTGGCGGGCATCCCAATCGTCCAGACTCGTCGCCATGCTGTAGGGAAACACCCGATCCAGCACCGCCCCGATCCCGGAAGGCTCATCGGCAGGCAGACCAACATCTTGATTGGTCGACATTTTCCCGTCTTCCGCCTGGGGCGCGATGCCCTCGGCAGTCATGACGTAGTGGATGAAAAGCTTGGATGCGTTGGGACTATTGCTCCCAGCCGTGATCACCCCGACGCCGGGATACATCCAGCCAAGCCAAGGCTTTAGCTCGCTACACAGGCCCAGCGTAAAACCATTTTCCGCGTTGTCGCGAAACTTGGCCGAGCTCACGAGCCCCACAAAAGGCTCCGACTGCCCCGGCGCCGCGACGGCTTCAGCAGCCGCCGCATCGGCATCGGTCAACAGCGGCCCATTGGCCGCCAGCGCCTTGACCCATTGGGCCATGGCGCTTTCTTCACTAGTATCGAGGTCCTTGCCGTATTGCTCTTTATAGGCCGCCGCCACCTGCGCATCGCCATGCGCCTGGGTCTGGTTGAACCAGTCCACATAGGACGCCTTGTTGAGCGGGTCCTGCATGGCGACCTTGCCCTTCCATTCGGGCTCGGTCAGCTGCCAGATATTACTGATCGGACAGGCATCGTAGAGCGCCGTATTGTAGACCCACACATTGGCACTGGTGACCACGACCAGCGGGTCTTGATATTCCGGCGCTATTCTGTCGGCCATATCCGGCGGCACCCAACTGGTGACGAAACCCTCCGGCATCAATTGCGCCATGGCGGCCGGGGCATCGCTGATGATCGACACGTCGCCCTGCACATTGTTGGCCTGGGCCTCCCGAATGATCATTTCGAGCTGATCGGTCGCCTTGACCTTGGTGCCCACGGCCTTGACGCCGTATTTGGCGGTAAAATTGTCAGCCATTTCCACGATCTTGCCGGTGCTGTCATAGACAGTGATCGGCTCCTCGCCCTTGGCCGCCGCGATCAGCGCATCCAGATCGAACGCCTCCTGCGCCAAAGCCTGCGTGACAGCGAGCAGTGCGGCAAGACTGGTGACCAGCACCCCCGCTTGTTTCAAATTCAACATTTCCTCTCCTCCCTCATCATCCCCTGCCCCGCCATGCCATTCGGCTTATGTGCGGGGTGGCGAACCTGCCGCTAGCGCGAGTAGTGGATGCGCCAGAAATCCTGCCAGTCCTGGCGCAGCTCGAAATCGAGCTTGGCCGTCGTGGTGTCATAGGCCATCAATTCGCCCATCACAGCCGCGACGCCCGAGGCCTCCTCGGGGTTGGGCACAATGGTGCTATTGGACGAAATCTTGCCGTCAATGGTCTGGGGCGCGATGCCCTCTTCAGTCAGCAAATAGTGGATGAAGAGCCGCGCGGCATTGGGGCTGTCGGTGCCTGCTGCGACCATGCCAAAGCCGGGATAGAGCCAGCCGGCAAAGGGTTGCATGCCGCTGCAAATACCCAGCTTGTAGCCCTTTTCGGTATTGTCCCGATATTTGGCAACCGAGCTGATGCCGAAATAGGGCTCGGCCTGCCCCGGCGCACCAATGGCATCAGCAACGGCCGAAGAGTCAGCCACCAGCGGCTGGTTTTCCGCATAGGCCTTAACCCAGGCCGCCGTCGCACTTTTCTCGTCGGTGATCAGTGGCTTGCCGTAGAGCGCTTCATAAGCCGACGCCATTTCGGCGTCATGATTGGTCTCAAGCTGGTTGAACCAATCGGCATAGGCGGGCTTGACCAGTGGATCGAGCATCGCAACCTTGCGGCTCCATTCGGGCTCCGTTAGCTGCCAGATATTGGTGACGGGGCAGGTCTCATAAGCCTCGGTATTATAGGTCCAGACATGGGGGTCGGTGACCAACACCAGCGGGTCCTGCAAGGGCGCCGCGATATTGGCCGCCAGATCGGGCGGCGCGAAATTCTCCACCACGCCTTCGGGCACCAATTGCCCCATCACCGCCGCCACATCGGCGGCCACGGTCACGTCGCCCGTGCTGTTGCCGGCCTGATGCTCGCGCAGCAGCAGCTCGATCTGGTCGGCTTCGGAGACCTTCTTGCCTTCTGCGGTGACGCCATATTTGGCGGTGAAGGCCTGAGCGGTTTCAACGATCTTGCCGGTCACCGCATAGACGGTGATAGGCGGCTCGCCCTTGGCGGCGGCAATCATCGCTTCAAGCTCGGCGCTCTCTTGCGCCAGAATGGGGCTGGCGCAGCACAGGGCCACAAGGCTGGTCAGGATCGCAGTAGTAACGGTTTGCGTCATCAAGGCGTCTCCGATTATCTTCGTTGTCACTTAGCCTTGGGCGTGCGCATCAGCCGGTCGGCAGCATCGAGACGCTGACCCTTGCTGTCGAACACATGCAGCGCCTTGGGCTTGGCCCAGACTGTCACCGCCGCACCCACCGCAATTTCGGGCGCTTCATGGGTGGTGAGGAACAGCGTGCCATCGCCGCTGCCCAATTCGAGGATCCAATTGCCGCCGGTCGGCAGAATGCCGGTGACCGTTGCCGGCAGCTGGAACGCCGTGGCGGGAACCGCCGATGCGTCCTCGTCGATCCGCAGAGCCTCGGGCCGCAACCCGACCGAGCCGACATCGCCCAGGCTGGCATAGCGTTCACTGAGGAACGCGCCCATGGCCTGCGCCGACGCGCTGCGCTTATCGGCCATCAGGTCCAGAATATTGATCGGCGGGCTGCCGACGAATTCGGCCACGAACCGGTTGGCCGGTCGCTCGTAGATATCGTCGGGCGTGCCCATCTGCTGCAATGTGCCCTCGCTCATCACAGCGATCGTGGTGGCCAGCGTCATCGCTTCCCACTGGTCATGAGTGACGAACACGATCGTCGTTTTGAACTCGGCATGGATACGTTTGAGCTCCGCCCGCATTTCGAGTCGCAACCGTGCATCCAGATTGGACAGCGGCTCATCGAGCAGCAGCACGCCAGGATTGACCGCTAGCATGCGCGCCAGAGCCACGCGCTGCTGCTGCCCGCCCGACAATTGAGAGGGATAGCGGTCGCGGTGTTTCTCGATATCGAGCGCCCGCATCACCTTATCGACTCGCGCTTCACGCTCGGCCTTGGGAACCTTGCGCAGGCGCAGGCCGAAATCGGTGTTGCGCTCAATGGTCAGATGCGGCCACAGCGCATAGCTCTGGAATACCAGCCCCATTTCCCGCTTTTCGGGCGGCACGAAGACGCCATGGGTGACCGAATCCATCATGCGGTCACCGATATGGATTTCCCCGCCGGAAAGGTTTTCGAGCCCGGCAATCATGCGCAGCGTTGTGGTCTTGCCGCAGCCCGAAGGGCCGAGCAGGCACATGAACTCGCCGTCGCCAATATCGAGGTCCAGGTCCGTCACGGCATTGGCCGAATTGGCACCGTAGTTCTTTTGCGCTCCGCGCAGGTTGATCGTTGGCATGAACTAGCCTCCCAGCCCTTCGGCGATATTGGTTTTGGTGAGCCGCTGCGCGGCGAGCGTTCCGAAATAGGCGATGCCGGCAATGATCAGCACCACGCCATTGGCTGCCTGGGTGTAGTGATAATCGACCAGGCGCAGGGAGAAGGTCGTCAGCACATCGGTCGATGGCACAGCCAGGATCACGAAGAGGCTGAGCCCCTTAATGCCCGAAATAAAGGGCAGTAGAATGCCGGTGACCAGCGATCCCTTCTGGATCGGGATCACCACGGTGATCATCCGCCGCAGCCAGCCGGCGCCGGAAATCTGTGCAGCCTCTTCGGGGTCCTTGCCCAGCTGCATCATGGCCGAAATACCGGCACGCGAGGCATAGGGCATCTGGTCGGCAATCAGCGCCAGCATCAGGATCGTCACCGTGCCATAGAGCGCCGGGATCGGTCCGCGCTGCACGGCAAAGAGCGAGAGATAAGCCGTAGCGAAGGCGATGCCAGGCACCAGATAGGGCAGGAAGGTGATCTGCCGCAGGAAGACCGAGAGCGGCCGCAGCGGCGTGCGCACCACGACATAGCCCACCAGCAGCCCCAATATGCCCGAGGTGACCGAAGCGACGCCGACGATCCACAGCGTGTTCCACGCTGCCATCCACAGGTCCCGGCTGAGCAGGATGCCGGTGCGCAGCGCCACGGTATCGAGATTGGTGCCAATCCAATAATCGAGCGTGAAATTGTCGGGCGTGAACCGCGCCGGCTGCTTCATCACCGTGGACAGCAACAGCGTCAGCAGCGGCAGGCCAACGCTGAGCATGAAGATCAGCCCGGCAAACGCGGTCGCAGGAATGCGCAATACACCGAGCCGCGACTGGCGGTTCATCGTCCCCTTGGAACCGATAGTGACGAAGCGTCGGGCTTCCTTGACCAGCTTGGCATCGATCAACAGCGTCACGATACCGATCAGCATGATCGAGCCGGCCACCACCGCCGCCACGCCAGTCTGGCGCGAGGCGATATTGCGGAACAGTGAAGTCGCCAACACGTCAAACTTGACCGGCAGGCCCAGCACATAGGCCACGCCGAATTCGCCCAGGCATTTGGCAAAGATCAGCACGATGGCCGACAGCAGCGCCGGGCGCATCAGCGGCAGGATCACTTGCCAGGCCACCTGGCTCGGCCGGGCGCCCAGAATGCGCGCCGAATCCTCAAGCTGGCTATCGAACCGGCGCAAAGCCGTGCCGAACAGCAGGATGATGAACGGCGAATAATGCAGTGCCAGGATCACCGTGATCGGCACTTGCCCATAGGCCAGCCAATCGGGCGGCGTCAGGCCCATGGCCTCAAACCAGCCCGGCTGCCCGCCCACCGTGCGGTTCTTGAAGAGCGTGGTCCAGGCCAGCGCAAAGGTCCAGGCCGGCAGCATATAGGGCACGATCAATGCCGTAGCGAACCAGCGCCGGGCAAACATATCGGTGCGGCTGATCAGCCAGGCGAGCGGAATACCGACCAGCATGGAGAGGCTGATCGCTCCCGCCGCGACCGACAATGTGTTGAGCAGCGGCTGCCAGAACAGATCGCGCGAAATCGGCGAGAGGAAGGTACGGCTCAGGTAGTAAAGTGTGAAGCTGCCAATGTCCGAAGCAATGCGCCGCTCATCGCCAAACTGTACCCGCGCCGCATCGGTCAGCATGGACAGGATAGGCACCAGGATCAGATAGGCAAACAGCAGCGCCGCGAAAATTCCGATCAGCGTCGTCGGCTCGCGCATCGCCACCTTGAGACGATATTTCAACGCCTGACTGGCCGAAGGCTGGGCGACAGACCGCTTATCCTGCACCGCGCGCAATGAGGTTTCCGACACGCTCATCGGCCAGTCCACTTGGCCAGCGCACGCAGAAATAGTGCGCACGACATCACGGTCCCAATCATGCGGGTCCTCCCATAGTCATCCCCCTTGCTGCCGGGCCGGTTATGCCAGCTCTGTCGGACAGCACGCGCCAATCCCGGCGCGTTGGAATGAATGTTCCACGGCAGACGCTACATAGTCAATACAACGTGGCAACAATTATGCACATGCGTGCAAAACATCTTTTTGCCTTTGATATCAAATAGATATAGAAACATTTGTGGCAATTTTTATGTGGAACAATGCAATCATGTGCATATCGGTTCGCGCGCTTGAGCGAATGATCCAGGAGCGCTACGGCACGGCCGAGGGCGATGTAAAGAAGGAGGTGGACGGCTAGTGTGGTCGTCAGACTTCGTAGCGCAAGGGAGTATGTACCGACGGGCGCGACGCTTGCTGGACGTTGGTACTCTTCACCGTGCATTGGCCAGAGACGATGTCCATGATGCCACGGAACAGGCTCTTTCTCTAGCAACGACCGCCGGCAGGTTCCCGAATAACATAGCGGTTATTCTTGTCCAACTCGTTAGGGTCCACCAGAACAACCGAGTGTTGGCCAGCACTGGAGACGCAAACGAACGAGTACGGATTCGCTGTTGCATCGTCCACTAGGAGCAATGACTTAGCGAACATCCGCGCCAACTGGGCGGCGGCATCTAGAACGTACGGGCACGGCAATGACTCGGAGACATAGACGGTAATAAGTTGCGAATAGCTGTCTGAGCCCCGATCTTCAACGACGCACGTGGCGGGGGCATCTTTGATTTTACTGAGGCTGTGCACGACATCCACATTCTCGCTGGGAATGTTGAGCAATGTCGCTATGCAGCGTCGTAGAAGACCATCATCAACGGGGCTTTCCAAGGCGGCATCAAACCAGATCATTGTCGGCGTCCAAAATGTCGAGCGGTCGCAGGCGCAACTACTAACCCGGTTTTTCCCACGGTTTGAACCTGCGCCGGTCAAAATCCGTAGCCAAAACACAGGCCCACGTTTCCGGCAAACTCGTATGGCTGTCGAAGCGGAACAGCTTCAAGCCCCTCGAAGCATAGTGGTAAAACCCATTGAACCCAAAGCCGGCGCGGTATTTTGTTGCGACGCGACACAGAATTTGGTCACGCGGTAGGTCCAGTCAGCTCAACTCTGAACTCGAAGGACACCTCTCGAGATTCTGGGAAATCGGGACTTGCCAGGCTACTACCTATGCCTGCGCTAGTGGACGACGCGCTGCCGGTATGTCTCCAACTGGACCATTTTGCCTGTTGAGGTCGATGGCTGCTGGGCAAATCGAAGGAGCAATTCGGTCGTGGCATCGCGCCCCGCTGCCTTAGAGAAATTGTGGCCTTGGCCCAGTGTGCAGCCCAATGCACGAAGGTGACGCACCTGATCGGGCGTCTCCACTCCCTCCGCGACAACTCGGATACCCAGATCTCCCGCTATGCCGAGAACGCCCTTTATGATCGCGGCGCCTCCCCCTCCCTCGGCGATTCCATCGACAAAGGACTTATCGATTTTGATGATGTCGATGGGCACACTGAGCAGATGAGTCAGAGACGCAAAGCCGGTACCAAAATCGTCCAACGCTACTAAAAGACCTTTTGACCGCAATGCACAAATTTCGTCAGCGATGGCTGTATAGCGCTGCCCAAGGTAAACGGACTCTGTGACCTCCAAAATGATGTGGTTGAGAGGCACGTTCACGCCGCCGAAGGTTGTCGTCAGACGATCCCCCAGATCACCTCTGTGAAAGTCGCTCGATGAAACATTGATGCCGACATGTTGGACTGGGATGCCAAGGTCGAGCCAATGGCGCAGGTCCCTTGCGACATTACTCATCATCGTCTGTGTAATGCGCGACCCCAGCCGCACGTCTGTGGTCGCGTCGTGAAAGTCTCCCGCTGGCACGACACTACCGGAGTGCGTCCTCATCCGACACAACGCCTCCAGACCTACGATCTCGCTGGTGTCGAGGCGCACTATGGGCTGATAGAAGGTTTCGATCCTTCCTTCATCGAGAGCGACTCCGACATTGTGGATGGCCTCAAATCGATGGGATATCGCGGTTTTTAGGGCTGGGGTGTGTAAGACGAACCGGCCTCTCCCGTTGTCCTTGGCATGGTAGAGCGCGAAATCGGCCTCGTGCCGCATAAGCTCACAATCTCGATCAATTCCAAGGACTGCTCCCCCGATCGTCACCGAAGGCATGACGGAGTGACCGTCGCACAGGGCTGCCTCTGAAACCGCTGCCATGATTTTCTTTGCCAAGGCGGCGACGTCATTGTGTTCGACCAGGACGGCGAACTCGTCTCCGCTCAGCCGAAATGAGCGATGCGGCATGGCGGTCGCAGCGATTCTGGAAGCCACAATTTGAATGAGAGCGTCGCCTGCACGATGGCCAAAGGTGTCATTGAACGCTTTGAGGTTATCGATATCGAAGAGGAGCAGCCCCCGTGGACCCTCTTGCCTACTCGCTTCTTCCAACAAACTAAGTTCGAATTTTGCGCGGTTAGGAAGGCCGGTCAGGGCGTCGGAATACGCCATTCGTTCACGTTCAAGGACACGTTCATGGCGCTCGATAGCGATGGTACAAAGATGGGCACAGGTGGCAACGATCGCCTCCTCGAATTCATTGGGGCCGCGATGAACGCGGTAATAGAATGCAAACGTGCCGATGACCCGACCTTCGCTATTGAAGATAGGACTCGACCAGCAGGCCTTTATTCCAAGCGGTACGGCCGAGGCCCGGAACGCCGCCCAAAGTGGATCTGTCTCTATATCGGTCACAGTGACGGAGGCGCCTCGATAGGCGGCTGTGCCGCACGACCCAACGGCCGGCCCGATCGCGAGGCCCTCAAACGCGTCCGAATAACTCTGCGGCAGAGCAGGGCAAGATAGCGGATGCAGAAAGCCCCCCCTATCCACGGCAAGCACAGAGCAAACTGTACCAGGAGCGATAGCCTCGACCTCGGTGCAAAGACGGTCAGTGGTTGCCTTGAGCGCTTCACCTTTTGCGACCATCTCTAGAATTACATTCTGTAGACGCAAGAGCATTGGCGCATGTCCCTAGGGCGAGTCATCTAGATAGGCCTTTAGACTGAGCGGCTTATGTTCAAGCTTGGTACAATTTTAGTAAGTTTGGCTGTTGTGCCAGCGGGGACTGTACGACTTCGCGAGCTGTAGCCGCGGATTTATGAACCGTTCACGCTACCGGCGGATCTCGCTCTCTATTGCTTCGGACAGAGTTACCCTTGGAGCAACTGACCGGCATCCGATTTCAGACCCGAGCGCTTTCTACATAATGACAGCCAAAGCACAGATCCCAGGACGTTGGCCGACCTGGCCAATAACTGGACCTACCGATCGATTTTTACTAATTTCCGATCGCCCTGACCGCAGCGCCGACCTCGCTGACATATTGACCCTTGCCGGCGCGGTGACTCAAATCTCGCCTCTAGAGCTAAGTGGCCGGACCGATCACTACTTTCGCATGATCGTTGACGTCGACTTGACCGACATCGACACCGTTCTCGGACTACGGCGCCAGTTTGAAGCTCCCGCCGCACACCACGCGCCTCGCTATTTTGTCATTGGCGCGGATCGCCACCATGGCGGCACACAGGCCAGAGCCCTTGGCGCTAGCATGACCTTGTTCCGCCCGTTCGCCCCTGAAGATTTGCTGGGTGACATCAGCGCCGATTGTGCAGCCAGCTTTAGCGTCGAGCTGGCTCAGATCGATGACGTGGTCTGTGCCGGGGTCGATGCGGCCCACCGAGTGTTCCTGAAGATATTTGAAGGCCTGAAAGCCGGCCAAGGTCTTTCGCTCGAAGATGTCCTGGAACAGGAGGAGGTTATTTCGAACGCGCTATACAAGGGCGGGCTGCAGCGGTGGCTTGAGGTCGTTAGTCTGCACCACAACAGCACCTATAGGCACTGCTTGTCGGTCACGGGCTTCGCCGTGGCGTTTGCTCAACACTTAGGATTCAGCTCACGTGACCAACGTCGTCTCGCCCGGGCCGCTTTGCTCCATGACCTTGGCAAAGCATGTATACCACTGAGCATCCTCGATAAGCCGGGACGGCTGACGGAGCCAGAGATGGCGGAAATGCAGCGCCACTGCAAACTCGGATATGATTTGCTACTTCAACAGGGCGGATTTCCCAGCGAGTCCCTAGACGTCGTCCTACACCATCATGAATTGCTCGACGGAAGCGGCTATCCAGACCGGCTGTCCAACACGCAAATTAGCGACGTGGTCCGCATGGTGACGATTGCGGATATCTATTCGGCTCTTATCGAGAGGCGGTCATATCGCGCTGGCATGGACCGACACGAAGCCTTTTTGGTCCTGGAGAGCATGGGCGGAAAGCTGGATCGGGATTTACTCAGAGCATTCCGCGGAGTCGCGCTAGGAGCCGCGACCTAGGAAATGCTCGTTCTGATCTCATGCTGCCTTTCGAGCACGCAAAGCGCATTTGCCAAAAGCGAGCGAACCAGGCGTCGCCATGCTTGTGTTGGGAGGGCGTGGCGCTAGCTGCCGTCTCGGGTCGCAGGCAGGACATTGATGCTAGTCAAGATGCAGGCCCATTGAGCCGGATGGTGGTCGAAGTGCAAATGCACGGCGAGCTCAAGCGCGACTTTCAGTGTGAAGCTTTCGCCAGCGGGTGAGACGGTCCGGATCAAGCGTGCCGGACGCTACTGCCGCCCGGACCGCGCAGCCTGGTTCGTGGTCATGAGTGCAATTGCGGAACTTGCAGGAGGGGGCAAGTTCGGTGATCTCGGCGAATAGCACATCCAAACCTTGCCCCAAGTCCTTCATGTGCAAACTTCTGACGCCGGGAGTATCGATCACCCAACCGCCACCGGCCATGGCGTGAAGCGACCGGGCGGTGGTTGTGTGACGGCCCTTTGAATCGCTTGGGCGGACACTTCCTGTCTGTTGGGGAAGCTGGGATCCACTGGCTACCAAATTATTGACAAGGGTCGACTTGCCGACGCCAGATGAGCCGACAATGGCTATGGTCGATCCCGGACCACACCAAGGCCGCAGGGCCGTTACCGCATCAGCCGAGCGGGCGTTAATTGTTACTACGGCCAATCCGCGCTGCAATGTGGCAGCTTGGCGCGCAAAATCTTGCGCGTCATCGGCGACATCGGCTTTGGTCAGAACGATGACGGGATTCGTTCCGGCGTCATTGGCGAACGCGAGATAGCGTTCGAGCCGCGCCAAATTAAAGTCCGCGTTACAGGAAGCGACGATAAAGAGCGTGTCGACGTTAGCGGCAACAAGCTGGGTTGGCCTTTTACCCTCTCCTGGACGCTGTAAAAGCGTCCTTCTGTCCAGGCGGCGATGCAGTGCCTTGGTATGGGGATTGACCAGCACCCAATCGCCAACCGCAAAGTGAGCAGTATCGGCGCGCGCAGGCAGTTCGATTTCGAACTGCTCGGCGTCCATGAGGCCCGTCAGCCGCCCGCGATGGACCGCATCAATGCGCAACCGCCAAAGTTCTGCTTCGCTGTCTGCAAGCTGACACTCGAAAAAGCTGTCCCAGCCGAGTTGCTCGTCAGCGAGGCGAACCATCACGGTTTCCTACCGTAGATCAACGTCTGGAGACCCTTGCCGGCGACCACTAGGACTTGCCCGCTGTCGGGGCTGGAACGTCACTCTGGCTTTCCGTCGTTGGTTTCAACTTGGCCTCTGCACGCTCACTGCTCTTCAGTTTTTTGAGCCGTTCACGTTCTTTTCGTTCAAAGTCATAGTTCGGTTGGCGAGCCATGGTGGCACTTTCTAAAAGGATAGTAGCTGGTCTTTCCCTGACCAAAACACAAGTGTTCCTACTGTGAGTTGGGAATGTGGCTATTGTCCAAGCCGCTTGAGCGCCTTTTGTTCGGCGTGCGGCTCTTTTCCGGTGGCAATAGCGGTCAATCTAGCGCGCGCAATCACTCGACCGATGCGACCGGAGGCGTAAACGACACCTTTGTCGACGGCCGTTCGAGGCGCCCCAAGAGATCGGTGATTCAGTCCGTCAAAATTTGGCCGGTCAGGAGGTATTCCATGCCTGTAATCCTCAGATCGATACTCGCTTGACCCCGAAAATAGGCTGGCGCGATCCTGGTGAGAAGTTGGGATCCAAATCCGGTCCTGGAGGCTTCCCTCAAGCCGCTTAGGCCGCCCTCCTTCCAACGGAAGGAAAACTGCCTTTGTTCGCTTATACTCCAGCTGATGTTGAGATGGCCGTCGGCCGAACTCAGTGCTCCGTATTTCGCAGCATTCGTGGCCAATTCGTAGATAATCAGCGAGAATGGGATCACCTGAGTTGAAGGCAGATTAACGAGCGGTCCGGAAAGCCCGATCCGATCCCAGTCCAGACGATAGGGTGCTAAGCCGGTTCGGATGAGCTGCGACAACTCCGAACCCTGTCCGATGTCCGTCACCATGTCCTGCGCTTTACCAAGCGCAGCCAACCGATTTCCTATCGATTCTCTGGCCTCGTCCAGCGTGCGGGCATGCCTCAGGGTAGAGTTGACGACGGCCCCCGTGACAGCCATGACGTTTTTGATCCGGTGTGCCAGCTCCTTGTGAAGAACGGCCTCGGTTTGGCGCGCTACCACCCCCTGTGTGGTCTCGATAACGGTGTCCATCATGCCCATAACTTGGCCGTCGTCACCGCGGATCGGGCTATAGCAAAAGGTGAAGTACGCCTGCTCGGGAGCGCTGCTCCGCTCGATGATTAGGGGGAAGTCTTCGATAAACGTAGATTTTCCTGCAAATGCATCTTGAGCTATCGGCCCAATGATATCCCAGGCCTCACTCCACACCTGCGAGAATGGCCGGCCAACGGCGCTTGGTTTCTCACCAAGGATTGGCAGAAAGGCATCGTTGTGGATCGTGATGAGATCCGGTCCCCAAGCGATCGCTTTAGGAAAATCAGACTCCAGCATAAGGTTTACAACGGTGCGAAGGGGGCTTGGCCAGTTCGTGATCGGTCCCAGGGGAGTGCTCGACCAATCGAAGGTCCGAACGATCTCGGCCATGGGCTTAGTCGAGGCCGGAAATTTGGAACTGTTATCTGACAATTACGCGCTCTCTAGCCATACCTGTTTACCTGTCTCCCACCCAGATCCCAATCACGCAAGCCTGATACGACCATGACTTAGCGTTCGCTGCTTTAGAGGCTCGGGATACCACCCCGGAAGCCAATCGTAGCTAAGATCAGCATGAAATGGCTCCCCGGGGAATTGTCCCTTCTGGCGCCAGGCATTGGCAACGGGCCTATTCGTACGAGTTTAGTTCTTGGGCCGACATCCCTACGCGCGCGGCTAGGCCCCCGCCCCTGTCCGTCGCGGTCAGCAGTTGGCGCTCGGTCAGTGATGTTGATTGACATGTCTCTGTCCAAACGTTGCGACCTTGGACAGATTGGTGCCTAAATCGGCAGCTTGCTGTAGAGCGTAGTGACCTTCTCTACACCCGAACTACTCGTGTGCTTCACTCGTGCGCGCAGCCGAGTCACATCGCCGATCGTATGTAGATCCTCATTGAGCACCTTCATGGCTGCGGCTTGAGGGCTAGTAGCGACCACCTTGCACATGTCAGACTGTTGGGGTCGGCCTTCTGGGTCGGTATTATAGGACTCGACAGTATATTCGCGTTCAGACGCTGTGCTCATGGGTGCTCCTCATGCCACCGTAGCACGGTTGATCGACAGCACCACGAGATGTGCACCTCCTATGGCTGCAGCGCTGGTGAGCGTGAGCACCTTCCCCCGCTCCTGCAGAAGCCACTATGCATACGAGAGCGCGATCATGACCGAGAGGTGTCGCGATGCGCCGGTTTCGGTTCCACCCCCCAGCACCCAGGAAAAATACCACATACTCGCCTCCTAATAGGCGCGTTGGGGTTCTTTTCGAGGCTTTCGGTGCTCACCGTGCCACGCATCACACGGCACATCCCGCCAGTGTAGGAGAAGGATGATAGGCAGGAAGCGTCGATGCGCGCGACCACTGTTTTTGCGTGAACAGGTAGGGCAAAATTGCTGTGTGCGGCACCCAGCCGGCCGGTCTTGATGGTTGCGAGAACCACCCGATCGCATTGACACTCAGGCAGTCCGCCATAGCGATTTATCCAGAAGTCTGGTTTCTTCGGAGGTGGTTTAGATCGGAGAACAATTATGCCCACGTGCGATAGAGACGGCACAGATTTCGGAACCCGTTTTGGATTTAGGTTTCCGCATCACGTGCGGTCAGACTTCTTTCACTCGGCGCTTATTGCGATCCTAGTCGTGGCGACCGCTGTGGTAGCCTGCAACGTGTCGCCTGCAACCGCAGATGAGTGGACCACCACCCAAAGCGGTGGAAGTACAATCGAGGTTCCACAATTCTTTATCGACGGACCAATTAGTGCGCTCATATGGGGGCGACAAGGATTTTGGATCTGTTTACGTACCAGATCACCCAATAACGCTTCGACAATACCGCACTGAAAGCGATGCCCGGCCCTACGTCTACCTGACCGAGACAGTCGCAGCCCAGGCAAGAGAGATCACCTACGAAGTCGATAAGGACCATCTTGGCGTTATATCCGGGTTTGCTGACAACCAGATATTCTACGCCGCCTGCCGGCGCGATGAGGCCCAGAACTGGTGCATCGACATTTTCTACGATGCTGCGAGGAAATCTGAGTTCAGCCCTATCGTCGATCGGATCGCACTGTCATTCATCAATGACAAAACCGGCGGATCGTAATAGGCGCCAGTGGCACCGTCCATCGCCGCGTTAGCCATGCACCCAACCCATCCTCCGATCGCGTTTGCGTCCCGACCCATCAGGTCACGCCGCGCAGAGTGACGCGTCGATCGCGTCCTCATCGCATGCGTTCTGGCGACCGAAAATACCGAAGCAAAGGCCACTGGCGGCCGATTTTAGCCATGATTACAAGGGCATTGTCACGGCAGTTTAGACCCGATCCTTCGCCCGATTGCCTCTCTTAAAACAGGTTGATTATGTCTCGTCTGCTTGCAGCCCTTATCACCAGCGTTCTGCTCACCGCGACAGTCCACGCGCAGGAGCCCGTGGGGTTTACGCCCGAAGAGCAGGAGGGCACCTATTTCGGCAGCGGCGAAGGCGGAGAACTCACGGTGGAACTGACACACCGGCGGGACGACGTCTTTGCGGTCAAGATCGACACCGTCGTACCCATGGAGAGTGACTTTCCAGGTTGCGCCGGCGGTATCGAGGGCGAGATGATCCTGGGGCCCACGGGTGGCAATCTCTTAATCGAAAACGAGGATTACAAGCCGGCCTCGGGCAGCCCGATGACCAGCGAGCAATATTGTGAGGTCAAGCTGGTCTTCGACGAGGACGGCTTCCTCAATCTCGAAGAACAACGTGGCTGCCTCGCCTATCACGGCGCTGCGTGCGAATTTACCGGTCAGGTGATGAACTCAAGAGCGGCTGGCTGAGCCACGTTGTTCTTTGGGTATCGTGTGCGAATGAGCAAGGAAGGCTCGTATTTGTAGGTGGTGTCCATGACACCGCCCGGCGCGCTAGTTAAACGCAATCGGACATTAGCGAAACGGGCTAACGTCATACAGCAGGCTCACCCTTTTCCCGCTCTGGTCGATTGCCGTCAGGGCAGTCCAGATTTCGTCGGCCTCGTAACCACCGGCGATATAGGCATCGCCATGTCGTTCGATGATCCGGAATTCGCCTATAGCTGCCACGCAGCTATTGGTATCGAGCGCCAGATCCAGAGCAGCAAATTGCTCATCGGGGACATCGGATTGGCCAATGGAGTCCAACACGGCCATCGACGCTTCGGTCGAGGCGCAAATATAGGCGCCACGCTCGCCTTCGCTCACCGAAACGACCCCGTTCCGCGTACTTTCGGCCAGGAATTGCTGGAATTCAGTGCGCGGATAGGCATCGTATCCTTCCTCATGCAGGATACCGATGACGTCTGTGCCGTCCGCCATCGTGCCGCGATAAAGGATATAAGTTTGGCCGGGCTGCGCTACACGGCGCTCGATCACCCTCTCGATCTCAATCGGACCAACCCGATCCTGCTTATAGAAGCAGTCGTTTAGCTTGAGCCCCTCGAGAAAAATGGTCGTATCGATGGAGTGCTCGCCGGGAGCCAGATAATTGGCTAGAACGTCCTGGCCGCCCGCAACATCTTGGCAGAGCAGAGTGGCGTAATCCTCGGGAATTGCGGGCTCGCCGGGCAACGGCAATGTCTGGGCAAGAACGGGCGCACACATAAGACCCAGTGTCGCCGTGACCATGATCCAACCCGGTATCCGCATGCATAACTCCTTTGAGCAGCGATCCGTACATCGGCAAGACCTGCGGAACATAGCCGCGGGCCCCCGCTGAAGCGCTTTCTGGCATCACCGGTCATGGCGTAGAAGGCTATCGGAACAGCCCCCAGAACGTCAAAACGCCTCGTCCCTTGCTATCGAGTCGGCGCGAAAAGAGGCCAACAAGCCATAAATACAAACGATGGCTTGTCGTAAAGTAGCAATTCCAAGGCTCTGGAAAAATATACTGCTCACAGGGGTTAAGCGTGACCAGTTTCAAAATTATGGATCGAAAGGGACCATGTATGACTCCGATCCATTTCAATGGAAGTTGGCAGCCCACACCCTCGCGGACGCCAACCCCGGACCGGCGCCCATCACCGCCCGGCCTTTCGCACCGCCGATGCTTCCCTGCGTGGAAAGGACCCGCTCCACTCATTCTGCCCAATGGCACATGACCAGCAGGTTAGCTCGGTAATAGCGCATCGACCAACGCATCCGTTAGCCACTCCGCGTAGCTAGCCGCTTGTAATCCCTCAATGTCGGTCATCAGGAGAAACAGCTCAGGGCTGGCCAACCGCCACAGCAGCGCCGTTGCCGTCTCAGCATCCATTCCGTCGCGCAACGGGCCCTTATCCAACAATGCCTTGGCGACAAAAACGAGGTTACGGCGGCGGCCATCGTGGAGGCCTCGGTACAAGGCGGCGAGTTCTGTATCCGTGGCAGCAGCTGTGCGCACCACGGCCATGAGCACCGCCACATTGCCCAGCACGCTCGTAATGTCCTCGGCAAACAGCGCGATCTGCGCTCGCTGGTCTGACGCTGCTGCGATGGCCAGCGGCCCCGCCTGCTCCAGCAGTGGTATGGTCGGTTCCGCCCGCCGCACCGCCCGCTCCAGCACCGCGCGCAACAGCGCCTGCTTGTTGCCGAATACGGCATAGATTGTTTCGGTCGAAACGCCGGCCGCCCGCGCCACGCCAGCAATAGTAGTTCCCTGCCAGCCCATTGCGATGAATTGTTGTTTCGCCGCCGCGATCACCGCTTCGCGCGTTTCCGCCGCCTGGCCGGCGCGGTGCCTCGAGGCATATTTCCGCTTCGGCTTGACAGCTTCTATCATTTCGATACATCACTACTGTATTGAATATATCTTCAGTTTACCCGTGCTGCCGTGAGCCGCAAGGGGTCGCCGTACCACGGGGTTCATGATGTCTGCTGCGCTGCCCACGACCGCCCAGGTGCTTGCTCTACTGCTTGTCGGCCTCGTCACCGGCAGCATGTTCGGCATTTGGCGCGGCTACGACATTACTGCTTATGCACCGACGACCTTCCTCGAGGTGCATCAGGGCTCCGTTCGTGGTCTCAATATCCTTTTGCCGGCCATGGCCGCCGCGGCGCTGGCGCTGGTGGTGGTGCTGGCCGTGTTCGGTCGCAATCGGCCTGCGGTGCTGGGGCTCTATCTGGCGGCCGCGTTGGCGATCGTCGCTGGCGGTATCGTCACCCGCTTTTTCAACCAACCTATCAATGACCAGATCATGGGGTGGACACCGGAGTCGATCCCCACCAATTGGACTGCTTTGCGTGATAGCTGGTGGACTTGGCATCTCGTACGCCTCGCGACCACCCTCGGCGCCGAACTGCTGCTGATCGCCGCCGTGTTTGCCGACCGCGACGCTTAGGCCAGCATTGGTTCTCGTAACAACCCAACCGACGGCTCCATTTTCCACCTGCTGGCGGTCGCGGGAGCTGTTTTGACAGAGGACAATCCCCGAGCGGCACTGTTGTTCGTGATGTTTGCCTCGGCGGGTGTCGCTCTAGGGTGCAGTCCTACTGATCCGAATTCTCGACAACGCCGCGCTCAGAGGTGGAGAAAGGCATCAGCCATGCGCAGCCTTGCCCACGCTGCGTGCCAGCCAAGTCGGAAGCTGCGGCGCTACTGCGACCAGCTCGCTGAAGGCGCCCGGCGGAAGTTTTCGTTTTAAGGTCCGCAGGGCAACCTCAGCTCTCTCCGGCCCAAGCCAAGCCAGAGCGCGCACCGCCTCGCCAGCCGGCCGATGCGCCAGGGCGAGCTGCCAGCGTGGCGCATGACGAAGCTCGACGACCTGCTTGCCGAGGTTCATCTTCCTAGTGCGGCCGGAGGTCAGGTAGACCGACTGGACCGGCACTTGGGTGGTAAGGCCCAAGGTATTGGCCGCAGCAGCACCACTCGGGACGATGGTCTCCCCCGCTGGCTGGCCAGCGC
The DNA here is from genome assembly GCF_044987315.1 of Devosia sp. ZW T5_3. Classification (NCBI taxonomy): domain Bacteria; kingdom Pseudomonadati; phylum Pseudomonadota; class Alphaproteobacteria; order Hyphomicrobiales; family Devosiaceae; genus Devosia; species Devosia sp. ZW T5_3. The sequence goes on along the minus strand of NZ_JBJDRE010000001.1, from coordinate 37,117 downwards.
CTCGACAGCCTTTTCCACAGAGGGAGCTCTTGTGCCGAACCGGCTCGTGATTGGCAGGAAATAGACGCCGCGGCCCGCCCGGATCAAATAGCCCCTCTCGCTCAGGCGCGACAGAGCCTGGTCCACCGCGGCGCGGTCGCCGAGGTGGAGCAAGCTTTTAGCGGCAACTGGCGTGCCCTCGGGCAGCCCTTTCGCGTGGGTTAGAATCTGTTCGGTCAAGCGTTGCATGGCCACTCGCTCGGAACCCGTCAGCGGAGACGGTGGCCACTCGAGGTTTCACCGCAGCTATCCAAGCGCTCCGTCTCAGCCATTGGCGCGGTGTCGACGTATCTCAAAAGCGGCCGTTCCGGTGAGAGACCGGCAATGGCGATAACGGTGGATTTCAGACCGACTGCATTTGGGCAACTGCAGTAGATTACTGCCGGACGGTAGCTTCACCGCCCGGCAAATCGTCATGCCATCAGACACAAACGCGCATTTTCGTAGGGATAACCTTCATCGTCCGCCGAGCGCCGAGAAAGCTCCTGAAAGCCGAGCGATCTGTAGAAGCCCATCGCTTGCACGTTCTGAGTGTAGACCTCAAGCGTAAGTTCACCCTTCAAAATCAGGGCGTGCGAGACTAGACGGCTTCCAATTCCCAGCCCTTGCCGATCCGGACAAATAAACAGTCCTCCAATGAAGGTCTCGAGCAAACTGATGAAGCCGGCCGGTTGACCGTTCATCGTTGCGACCCATGTTTCAGCGCTTGGCAGATACTGCTCTTCGATTAGTGCCTGTTGATCCATCAAACGGCGCTCGCCAATAAACGGGTGAGCAAGCAACGAAGCTTCGAGCCAGATCTTCGAAAGTTTATGGGTGTCCGCTGCCTCGAAAGGTCGAATCAAAACGTCCTCGGTATTCATGAGAACTCCGCAGAAAAGATATGCAAAGAGGTTCGGCGACCATCCTGTGGTGCCGGCGATACCGCTATTTGCGGTTGGGATCACAAGCCTCTGCGCATAAATCTCCTTCTGCTGTGGGTCGGCTTTTAGGACGCCGAATACGACTGGTCAACGGCCGCAATGGGGTCGACACCCCCGGACGGCAACGCGCCACATTTCAGCCATTGGCGCGGTGTCGACCGTATCCCCAAAGCGGCCGTTCCGGGGCCGGCAATGGCCATAGCGGGGTGAATTGCTGCCACGCCGGCAATCAGCTGCCGGCAGGCAAGCGCCGGAGCGGGCATTCCATTGCGCGTCGCGTCGTCAATGCAAGGACGGACAATAGACGAACTCCTGGGTACGGCCATCGAGAGTTCGGGTTTCCAGCAGCTCAAGATCGAAGTCCTGGGCGCCCTGGAACAGCGGCTCAGTGCCGGTCTGACCGGTGATTGCGGGGAAGACCGTTACCTGCAGGCGGTCGACGAGACCCGCGGCAAGCAGCGATCGGTTGAGCGACAGGCTGCCGTGTGTTCGTAGCGGAACTGCAGATTCCTGTTTGAAACGGGCAAGTATATCGACGCCATCGCCGGCCTCGACGGTGGCATTCGGCCAATTCAGCGGTGCCTTCAGGGAGTTGGACACGACCGTAGTCGGCAGGTTCACCATGCGATTGACCCATGGATCGAAAACGTCCGAAGCCGCGTCATCTGAGGAGCGCATGCTCGCAAACGCCCTGTAAGTCCTAGCTCCAAGCACCAGACGCTGCTCCTCGCTGTAGAGGGCGAGACGATGGGCAAGCAGCTCGGGACCCTGCTTGCCCCAATAGCCACCCCAGCCGCCGCTCACACTCCCGAAGCCGTCCAGGCTGCAGAATACATCGACGGTCAAAATTGCGGTCATGATAACCTCCTGTCGGGGTCGAGTGCGCGCAGGTTCGACTGGTTTATCGTCCGGCTTCAGAACGACGAGCGAGGCCATGCGAAATAGACATGTTTCGTGAAGAAATCTCCGGGAGGGCACGCAACGTCCCTTTTTTGTCCATGAAGCTCAACCGCCGGAGCGATGCGCCAATGGCTGGGTGGGGTCGACGCAAGCCGCCGGACGGCAACGCGCCCCATTTCGGCCGTTCGAGTACCTCACGGCGACTCCCAAAAACGGAAGGTGCTTCGCCACCAAGACGACGTCTCAGTGTCGGCATTGGCAGAAGGGACGCGTATGGCTGTCCTTCCTGACTTATTCATATTGCTTTCGAAATTTCATCTCGGCACGATGCCCCTTGTTGAGCCGAATACGCTTCTTGCGATTTTCGGCCTGGGCCTTTGGGTCATCCTTGATGCTGTGGAAGTCCAATTCGCGTTGCAGCTTGCCGTAGGCGGTCCAGCGCGCTGCATCGAGCGCGCCGCTGTCCAGCGCCTCGATGATGGCGCAACCGGGCTCGGTATTATGGGCGCAATCATGAAACCGGCATTGGGTGGCAAGCGCCTCGATGTCGGCGAAGGCTGAAGACATCCCGTCGCCGGCATCCCACAGACCCAGCTCGCGCATGCCCGGCGTATCGAGCAGCAGAGCACCGCTGGGCAGCAGCACCAGTTCGCGATGCGTGGTTGTGTGGCGGCCTCGCGCATCGTCCTCCCGGATTCCCTGCGTAGCCATTATCGCCTTGCCAGCCAGCGCGTTCACCAAGGTCGATTTGCCAACGCCAGAGCTACCGAGCACGACTGCCGTCTGCCGGGGCTTGAGATAAGCCCGCAGGGCATCAAGGCCTTCTCCGGTCACGGCCGAAACAGTAAGGACCGGCACGCCGATAGAAACCGCCTCGACCTCAGACAGGCAGGCGGTGATGTCGAGACACATGTCGGCCTTGGTCAGAACGATCACTGGATCGGCCCCGCTCTCCAAGGCGGCGGCAAGATAGCGTTCAAGCCGACGGGCGTTAAGATCACCATTCATTGAGGCTGCAAGAAGGGCGACATCGACATTGGCGGCCACGACCTGACCGCGTGCGGCACCTGGACCGCTGGCGCGGCGAATGAAGGCCGTGCTCCGCGGCAGCACATGATGGATGGTGGCGCTACCCTCCGAGGGCCGTTCTCGTATGGCGACCCAGTCGCCGGTGACCGGGTAACCTCCCTCGTCGGCTTCATGAGCGAGTTTGCCTCTTAAGGTGGCGGAAAGCTCGCCGCTTTCCGACACGACTTCATAGAGGCCGCGCTGTTGGACGATTACCCGTGCTGGGATCAACCCCTCGGCGGCATAGCCGGCAAATTGTTGCTGAAGCGCATCGCTCCAGCCGAACTGTTCAAGCATGATGGAATTCCTGAGATCAGGGCCATGAAGGCGCCAGCCGGAATTCCGTGTTTTGGAAAGCTACGCGGCGGCGCGACGGAAGGCGTTTCTCACAATTTCTGTCATTGGATGCCTCCTCTGTTGCGCGGCGAGGTAAACCTAATCCCGCACGCAGCCGACTGTCAACGGAGCGCCGTTGTGGAGACGGACGCCTGATCGGCGCAACCACGCATTAGCTCGGTGGCATTGCAAGTGGCCGTTCAGTTCGCTGCGATCTTAGTTGCCAGCCATGTTCGCTCTGGGGTGGTTTTCTGCCCGTCGGCTTTTGGGCACATGGCAAGAGGATCTCAACCGAACGACTTCCGATCCCGGCCGCTTGGTCACGCTACGCGCGGCAATCAGGCCACTTCAAACTCGTAAATGAGCCAGTCTTCACCGTCGAAATGGTGCGGGTATGAGGTGGGTGCATAGGGCTCAACGACCCTTGCCCAAAACGCGTTGGCGCCGCCATTTTTTCCAATGACTCCGAGTTGCCATGGTCCAGGATGACGTTCAAGAAGTTGCCTAGAGGCGAATGATCCCACCCCCTGCCCGCGGTAGGCCTTAAGCACAAAAAACTCTGCCATGAAGCGGCGGTCGGGAGTGTCCGTGATGGGACTGCCGTTGACGACGAAAGCAAAGCCCACCAGCTCTGGACCACTAAAGATGAGGTAGGGATGCTCCCAGAAGCGCTCCAAGAAATCATACTCGAAGCGCCCGTCGCGACCGATCGGGAAAGGTAGATCCGCCGTCATATCATAGAGATAGAGCTGGATCAGGTTGGCTATTACCGGTTTGTCTCCAATCGCCGCCTCAACCACAGACACGCCTACACTATCTTTCACGGCATTTTCCTATGGCGCTGTCGGGCACCGAACTTGAACCAACGGCAGGTTTCGGGCAAGCCATCACTGCCGATGGACGGCAGAGAAGGGGTCGGGAGCCGCCGGTGGTGTGTGATCGCCCCGCCCTTCCCCTTTCTGCCCATTTCAGCCGTTGGACGAGCCTTCGCGAATTCTCGAAGCGGCCTTGCCGTCCCACGACAGGCGCCTAGGACTACCGCCGAGCCAACCATCGCGCTAAGCTACCCCCTGCGGGAGGAACTCATGGCAGATGCAATGAAGTTTAGCGACGGCGCAGGCTACGAGGCCATGATGGGCGTCTGGAGCGCTTTGATCGGAGCGGACTTCCTTGATTGGCTGGATGTCCCGGACGGTTCCAGGTGGGCGGATGTCGGGTGCGGAAACGGCGCTTCCACCGAGTTGATTGTTCGGCGGAGCAAGCCGACGTCAGTCGAAGCGATCGATCCATCACCGGCGCAGTTGGAGTTTGCCCGAAACCGACACCACTCGGGTGTGGCCACCTTCACTCTGGGTTCCGCGGTACAGCTCCCATATCCGGCCTCCGCCTTCGATGTGGCCATTATGGCGCTGGTCATTTTCTTCGTTCCAGATCCGGCCAAAGGGGTCGCGGAACTGCGGCGTGTCGTTCGGCCCGGTGGCACCGTTGCCGCATATGCCTGGGATATTGAAGGAGGTGGTTTCCCCTATGAGGATGTCCATCTTGCCATGCGCAGCACAGGCGCGGAGCCGATCTTGCCACCTCACTCCGAAGTTGCGAGGCTCGACGCACTTTACCGCCTTTGGACCGACGCGGGTTTGATGGACGTTGAAACCCGTGAAATCGTAGCGCACCGCGTCTTTCCAAGTTTCGATGACTATTGGGCGACGGCTGTTTCGGCCCCGGGCATCGGGCAGGTTCTTGCTAAGCTCGGTGCGCAGCAAGTCAGTCGCATTCGCGATTCTGTCCGCGGCTCTCACGGTTTAGGCGAATTGACAGTCCAGGGTCGTGCTCACGCCGTCCGGGGACGCGTGGCTACCTAGGAAACCGACTAGCAGCACACGCCATTCAACGAACATGGGCCCCCTCGACAGTGGCGTAGGAAATTCTCTTGAACAGCGTTGATGACCGATTTGGGTCGAATGCGGACCGACCGCTCATGGGTATGGAGCCAAGGATGCGGCCAGCGTTGATTGGCGGAGGCGCTACGCCACTACGCTGAGGTCATAAGCGGAAATGTCCTAGGCTTCCTGCATCTTCAGTAGAAAGTCGCGCATCTGATCCAGATTTGTCTGCGACTGCTGATACCACGCATGGGCATCATCGTAACTCGCCTGCGCCTCGGCTATGGCGGATGCATGATGGTCATCAATGTCAAAATTGGGGTGCCAGAGCTGTCCAAATTCACGCTTGGTCGGAATGGCATTGTCAGGGTGGCTGGTGACGTTGAGATCCCGGTGCCGCTTTGATAGCGCAACCTGGATTTCGCGGGTCAGATAGTCGGTACGCATCTGTCCAGTCAGTTCCAGGTCGTTGGCTCTATCGAGAATGGGGCTGAGAATTTGCGCACTACCATTCGACGTCATGGTGGTGCCATCGGTATAGAGAGCGGCCAACAAGACGCCGTTACTTGAAAATGTCGTGCGGGCGTTTGAACTGCTATCAGGACCGTTCGCCTGGACAAAATCGAGTTGCTGCTGCGCCATCTCCAAACGCTTTGGCCCAAGTCCGGGATTGGTGAACCGGTCAATCTGGAAGTCGAGCCACTGGTCGAAAGGAACGATCGCTTTTTCCATTTGTTCGGCGCTGATCTGGATAGCCTTGCCGATCAGCACAGAGCCGTCTGGAAGTCGGAATTCCGCGTTTTCGGGAATAGGGTCACGAGCCTTCCACGACGCCACCGCCTCCGCTTTCTGATTTTCATAGTAGGTCTGCAGGTATTGCCGCATTGCAGGATCGGCGAATGTGGCAGCTGTAATCTGCATGGTGGACCTCGTGACAATCAGTCGTCCTCGTTCATGCAAAATCCAGGCCAAGCGCAGAACACTGGAATAGGGAGGAATTTGGCTCGGCGGGCTGTGTTCAGGTCGGTCTTTCTGTGCAGAAAATGCCGAGCCAGCATGGTGCCGGGTAAAAAGTGCTAATCGACTGAGGCCAGTACTTCTGAACGCCGCCCTTCATCCTCGGCCCAAGAGCCTCTGAGCTCCTATATGCGATCAGGAGAATAGAAACCTGCTGCCATACGCTTTCCTTCAGTTGTGAACTCAAAACACCACGGATGTCACACGGCATTTTACCGGCGATTAACCAAGCTAAGACAGTGTCGTTTTGACGGATCCCTACGTCGCCACATCAAATAATCGACGTACCAGGCTTCATCCGCAGGCGGACCAGTGTCATTCCTGTTGCCCGCACGTCACTGGAGACAAAGTGACTAACTTCTTCACTGGCAGCATCGCCCGACGCCTCTATGCTTTGATCATTATCTTCGCCATCGGATTTGCCAGCGTACTGGCATATCAGCTCTACACGTTGCGCGAGAACCTCGACGCCTTCAAGCGCACCGAATTGCAGAGCGTGGTTCAGGGCGCGACAAGCATTGCGCAAAATTACTATGACCGGGCCCAAGCTGGTGAATTCACCGAAGAAGAAGCCAAGTCGCTGACGCTCGAGTCCCTGCGCGGCTTCCGCTATCAGGGCGGGGAATACGTGTTCATCGACACGTTCGACATGGTCATGCTGATGCATCCGACCAAGCCGGAAAAGCAGGGTAGCGACCGTTCTATCGAAGCGGATGGCGCCGGCAAGCTCTACATCAAGGAGATGGTCACCAATGCCATCGCCAATGGGTCAACCTTTGTCACCTATCTGTTTAAGTCTCCGGAAGGCGGCTTTTTCGACAAGGTCAGCTACGCGCAGGCTTTCACCCCCTGGGGCTGGACGATTGCCTCGGGCGTCTTGACCACACAGGTCGATGCCATCTTCGGCGAGGCCGCGCTGATCAGCGGGGCCATTGCCTTTGGCGTGACCTTGTTGCTGCTGCTCATCGGCGTTTTCATCGCCCGCTCGATCAGTAAGCCGATCGCCAGGCTGAACCGTGACATGGTGCGCATCGCCGACAATGACTTCGACGTGGTGCCGCAGGGCATGACCCGTCGCGACGAAATCGGCGACATGGCGCGCTCCGTCGAAGTGTTCCGTGAAAACGGGCTCAAGGTCAGCCAGATGACCGAGGCGGAAGCGGCGCGCATCATTGCCGACCAGAAGGCGCGCCAGCAGATGATGAGCGAACTGCAGGGGGCTTTCGGCGAAGTAGTGGATGCCGCGATCGCCGGCAATTTCAGCCGCCGCGTCGAGGCTCAATTCCCCGATCCCGAACTCAACGGGCTGGCAGGCAGCGTCAACAGCCTCGTGGCCACCGTGGACCGCGGGCTAGACGAGACCGGCCGGGTGCTGACGGCTCTCGCCAATACGGACCTGACCATGCGCATGGAAGGCGAGTATCAGGGTGCCTTTGCCCGCCTCAAGACCGATACCAATGCGGTGGGCGACAAGCTCAGCGAGGTAGTGATGCAGTTGCGCGATACGTCGCGATCGCTGCGCCTCGCCACCGGGGAAATCCTGGCCGGCGCCAATGATCTCTCTGAACGCACCACCAAGCAGGCGGCGACGATCGAAGAGACCTCGGCAACCATGGAACAGCTGGCAGCGACTGTGCTGCAGAATTCGCAGCGCGCCAAGGATGCCAGCGTCAACGCCGGCGAAGTGACCCGCACCGCCGAAGAGGGCCGCAAGGTGATGGAAAAGGCCAATGAGGCCATGACGGCGATCGAAACCAGTTCGGGCAAGATCTCCAATATCATCGGCATGATCGATGATATCGCCTTCCAGACCAACCTGTTGGCACTCAATGCCTCGGTAGAAGCAGCGCGGGCCGGCGATGCCGGCAAGGGCTTTGCGGTCGTGGCCGTGGAAGTGCGGCGTCTGGCGCAATCGGCAGCCTCTGCCTCGGCCGACGTCAAGGTCCTGATCGAACAGTCGACCGGCGAGGTGGGACTGGGCTCGCGCCTGGTGTCGGACGCGGCAGGGCGGCTGCATGCCATGCTGGATGCGGCGCGCGCCAACAATCAACTGATGGATGGCATTGCGCGCGATAGCCAGGAACAAGCATCGGCCATCGAAGAGGTCAATATTGCTGTCCGTCAGATGGATGAGATGACCCAGCACAATGCGGCATTGGTTGAGGAAATGAATGCCTCGATCGAACAGACCGAGGCACAGGCCGGGGCGCTGGACGATATCGTTACGGTGTTCAAAACCGGCGAAGGTCGTGCTGTGGTCCAGCGCAATTCGGCGCCGCCGCCACACAGCGCCATCAAGCCGGCCAATGCGAAGCGTGCCGCCAGGGCCTACCTCAGCCAAGGCAATGCGGCGATTTCGAGTGACTGGAGCGAATTCTAAAACACCATTCGGGAGGCGCTAGGTTTGTCTGAACACTGGCGACCCCTCGCTTCCCGATTTATTAAGCGTTGTGGGGCTGGCCAACGCCATTGGTAAATCCAGGCGGCAAACTGGGTTCGGGGATAAGCGTAGCGGCGCCCCGGCCTACCTCACTGGGCCGCGCGATCCCGCCACGGTCCGCTTGATTTCCCGCAGTACGGTCAGCCCGGCGCTCTCATGGCCAAGATTGCCCGGGATCGCCGCATCGTTTTCTGACGTGACGGGAAGTCACGGATAAGCTGCGCCACGATGCCAGGCGCTTTGCGCGAAACGTCTTTCTCCGCGTTGGGTTTGGCCACGCTGGCCCTCCTATGATGTAGGCTGGAACATTCCGGAAGGATCGGAATTTAGGGAGTCCGCTAACCCGGCCCAAAATGGAGGAACCGATGGAAAAGACTGTTGTGCGGATCAATGGTTGGGAGGTTCGCCAACGGGTGGACGATAGCTTTGGTGTCTATGACGAACACGGCTTCATGGATGGGCCGTTCGGCTGGATGGACGATGCCATCGCCGCCGCAAAGAAACTTCCGACCATTGCAGTAAAGCCGTCCGCACCAAGCGCAATCATTTGGCATCAAACTGAAGCGTCGAAACTAGAACAGGCAACATTGTAGCAGTTCAACAATAACAAATGTATTGATAGCTTCATATACTTACGTAATATCTTTGCAGGGCCGTCAAAGCCCTCAGGAGAGCGGCTGTCGCCGCCGCACCTCGGCCGCTCTCCTTCTCCCACCAGCTTTGGTCGCCGATTTGTGAGTATTCTCCTGATGATGGCAACTGGAACGTCGGTAAAGCCTGGCAGTTATTATTGAGCAGGCATCTCCTGCACCTTCAGAAGTCGGAGCTAACCTCGACACTACCGCCCCTTTGTGCCGGGGTTAGTTTTTGAACAGTTCAGCTGATTGGCAGACAGGGAGCACGGCCAAGTGCTCTATCGGTGCGATTCCTAGAGACCTGGAGACCTGTCGATGACGATGCTCTCTGAGCGTGGCCAAAAGAGAACCGAACTCGACGTATGCGGGACCGAAATGCTGGCGGCCGCAATGGGACTTGCCGGTGCTGCCAAAGCCGCACGGCTCGGTTTCGATAGCCATGACGCCGCCACCGTGACGAAGCTAACTCGCTCATCGTTTGACCTGCGCACCGTCTGGTACTGGAGCGATGACAGGGTGACGCCGGCGCGTGATATGCCTCCGTCCATCTCGATCAGGACTTTGCCGGAGCAGCCAATACTCCCATGGGAATAGCCCTTTTCCAGCGGAACCTATGCTGGCGGCAAGCATTAGGGCTGGGTCAGATACGTACCCAACCTTGCCCCGGCTGCCCGCCGGGGTTTCTTTTTGTGGCGCGTAGCCCGCGTCAGACCCCAAAGAGCTTCACCCTTGCGGACTTTGAGGAAATGCAGAATCGACGGCCAGGATCAGCGTTGCCGGAGGTGGGGCCGGATACCCGAACTATTAGTGGTATTAGTGGCATTGTTGACGTTCATCCCGGCGACTGGCAGCGCTTTCGCCAACCATGACGCTATCTAGGTAGATACCCGTGTAGCCGCCGCGCCTCGATCCATCATCAGTTCGTGCATTACGGCAGTTATGGGTGCTGGCAATAAGCCAATAGCGACAGTGTCAACGATATTGGCCGAACCGTCGCTCGGCCGCCCTCCCAATCCCCTGGGGGTCATGGAAAAGCGCCTATTGCCGCTGACCGACAGGGGAGCCGAGTTTCTCGGGCGTGCGATCGAGGCATGGGCTGCGATCTGTACGGACGACCGGGCACCGTTCAACACGTTTCGAGTGAAGCGCAAGCTCGCCGGCACATACACGGCGGCCGAAGTCGAAGAGATCGCCAGATGGCCTTGGGCCATGCTGGACTAGCTTGCCGGCAGCAAAAAGCCCCAGCACGAATACCGGGGCCCTTTTTGGCTACAACTTGGGAGTGCAGCCTAGAACTTGAAGTTCACGCCGGCACGAACGACGTGCGAGGTCAGGTTGATGTCAACGCCAGTATCGAAGTCGGCAGCGCCGAAATCGACATAGAGATATTCGCCCTTGACGGTGATGTTGTCAGTTACAGCATATTCAACGCCGCCACCCACAGTCCAGCCAACGAAGTTGTCCGTGACTTCATCCGAAAAGCCTGGTCCGGAAACGGAGACCGAACCACGTGCCCAGGCAACACCGCCGGTGACGTAGGGCATAAAGCGGTCAACGGCCAAACCGGCGCGAGCACGGACAGTACCGAAGTAGTCAATGCCGATTTCGCCGGTCGCCCCACCCAGGTCTTCCGAATACTTAACGTCGGAAATCTGAACGTCGCCTTCGAGACCGAGGACGAAGCCGCCGAAGTCGTAATTGTAGCCGACCTGAACGCCGCCAAGAGCGCCATCAATGTCGTCGAATGTGAAACCGCCCTGCTCAAGCTCGGCCCAACCATAACCAAGGTTCGCACCAGCATAGAAGCCGGACCAGTCGAAGGCACCGGCAGTATAAGCAGCCGGAGCAGCCTGCTCCACGACACCAAGGTCAGCAGCGAAAGCCGTCGACGTCGAAAGCGCGCAGACAAATGCAATAAGAGCAATATTCTTCATGATTCCCCCAACAGGTAATGCGAGACCTGTATCCCTAAATTACTGAGAACGCCATGTTTTCTACCCAGTCGCCACATTCTCGCCTAAAATTGTGGCATTTGCGCCACGCCTGATTTTGGTGAGGCTCACCGTTCATGGAAACGGCTTGGGATATCTGCACACGCATGCCCAGAAGCGATCACCACCTTCGGCGAGAAGGCGGTAAGCCTGTATTCGCGAGCAGCCCATCTGCTGCGCGATCTCAGAGAGGTTGATATCTTCTGAGGGCTGCCAGCGATGATTAGCGTAAGCATGGGCATAGGACTGGACCCAAGTGGTACCAGACAACATATCGATCGGCTACGATCTGTCACCTGGGGTATTTGCAGGCTCTGACCGCTTGGTCGCCAACTCCTTAGCCAGCGAGATAAATGCGCGCATCCCAGCGGAGAGATTGCGACGGCCGGGATAGTAGATGGCAAGCTTCGGGAGCGCTGGAGTCCAATCCTGCAAAACCCGGATCAATCTGCCGGCCTCTATATCCTCAAGCACAGCATGTTCATGGATAAAGATAAGGCCAACCCCTTCGAGCGCGGTTTGTCGTGACAGAGTTCCTTCGTCCAAGGTGATCGGTCCTCGGACGTCGATTTGCACGCTTTCGCCTTGTTTCTCAAATTGCCAACGATAGAGCGCGCCATTGGGCAGACGAACTCTAACGCAGCGATGCCCCAGCAGGTCGGCCGGCGTTTGAGGTATGGAGTACCGCGCGAAATAAGCCGGCGATCCTACCACGGCAAAGCGCTGCGGGCGGCCCAGTGAGACGGCTATCATGTCGTTCGGCACCAGATTTTCCACCCGTATCCCCAGGTCAAATCCTTCAGCGACGATGTCTACCAGACGCCCCTCCGTGACCAAGTCAACCTCCACATCCGGAAAGCGTCGCAGGAATTCGAGAACGAGCGGCGACAAAATTTCGCGCGCGGCTGTGACTGCCGCATTGATGCGCAAGACGCCTGAAGGGGTCTGTCGCTGCGCCCCTACCTCCGCCATCGCACCCGCAATATCCTGGAGGGCCGGACTGACCCTTTCAACGAACGTGCGCCCGGCATCCGTCAGCGACACGCTGCGGGTGGTCCGGTTAAACAGGCGCACGCCAAGCTCAGCCTCGAGACGGGCTATGGTATGGCTGAAAGCGGTGCTGGACAGACCCAGCTCAATAGCCGCAGCCCGGAATGAACCCCGCCGTGAAACAGCGATCACCGCGTTCAGGTCCGTTAAGCTCGCACGAAACATTATCCCGATCCATTCATCTTAGCATGCCGCTTTATCCCACTTATCGACACACTGATCCATCCTCATCTTGGTGTCACACCAACGCAAAGGATGATTGCAATGAAACTTTCACCAGCTATAGCCGCCTATTTCGAGGCCGACCGCACGTCCGACAATGATGCTCTCATTGCCAGTTTCGCGCCTGACGCCGTAGTTTTCGACGAAGGCGCCAAGCACAAGGGCCACGCGGAAATTCTATCATGGCTGCTCGCGTCCAAGGCCAAATATGCCAATCTTGTCTCTGAACCGGTTGAGCAGACGATCGATGGTGACAGGGTCGTCGTGCGCAGCAGGGTCAGCGGGAATTTTCCCAATAGTCCAGCAATGCTCGACTATACGTTCACGCTGACCGGCGACTGGATCACCTCCCTGGAGATCCACTGATGGAAAATTTCCTCAATCTGGGCGGAAAGCGCGTGCTCGTCACATCAGGCACGCGCGGCGCGGGTGCGGCGACCGTTGCCCTGTTCCGGAAGCTCGGAGCGCGCATTCTGACCACGGCACGGACCAAGCCCGATGTCTTGCCGGCAGAGCTGTTTGTGGCGGCCGACCTGACCACCGCGGCGGGATGCCACACGGTTGTCGAAGCCGTTCACCAGCGGCTGGGTGGCCTTGATATCATCGTCAACATGCTGGGCGGCTCGTCTTCACCTGCTGGCGGGTTCGCCGCGCTAAGCGACATGCAATGGCACAAGGAGTTTGATCTCAACCTGTACCCAGCCGTCAGATTGGATCGCGCGCTGTTGCCAGGTATGATTGCACAGGGCAGCGGTGTGGTTATTCACGTGACCTCAATCCAGAACCGCCTGCCTTTGGCAGATGCCACGACCGCCTATGCCGCAGCCAAAGCGGCGCTGTCGACCTATAGTAAAAGTCTGTCCAAGGAGGTTTCGCCCAAGGGCGTGCGCGTGGTGCGCGTTTCGCCAGGCTGGATCGCAGGCGAAGCGTCAAATGATCTGGCTACCCGTCTCGCCAAGGAGGCAGGTACGGACTATGCCGGGGGCGTCAAGCTGATCATGGACTCGCTGGGTGGCATTCCCCTTGGTCGGCCAGTCGAGGCAGACGAAGTTGCCAGTCTGATTGCTTTCCTCGCCTCAGATCGCGCAGCATCAATCACAGGCACGGAGCACGTGATCGATGGCGGTACGATCCCGACTGCGTAGGCAAGGCTAATACTAGCAGCTGCGAGACGAGTCGGCTGCCCGTCGCCTTTTACTTCAATGTAAGGAACGTCTTTGGCTGGGTTGGTCGTTACGAGCTCAACACTTGGCAACACTGCCCATGCATAGACCGCTCGCAGGGCCTTTACACGGCCGTTGGCTGCTTCGGGCTGCTTGGCCTTGAGATCACGCATCCTGCGCACATGCTTGGTCTCGAGAAGCTTGTATGGCTTATTGCCATCAGTTGCGGCGATATGGCCAAGGATAAGCCGCCGCACATACTCGATGCGAACATTCAGACCCTGAAATTCCGCCGACTCGAAATAGCGCTCAATGAGGCACGACAATTTGCCGGCGCTCGACTTTGGGGTCGGCGATCTTTGGCGGTCGTGGTTTCGCCAGAAGCGGCCGTGCGATATTCCAACAAGAAAGCATCGGTGCCAGGTGGTTCAACGAGACGAATCTTCGCCTTCCTTGGTTAGCGGAAGTAAACCCGCACGTTACGGTGTTGGTCGGTGTCTTCGATGGTGTGCTTTAGGGATATTTCTCCGCTGCCGTCACGCAGCCGAAACTTAGGCATATGAGGCGTCCTACGGGTTGGCTGTGTCCTTTGTCGGCAAAGAGTCGAAACAGGTGTCCAGAGCAACGTGATCCCAAATTGTCCTGTTGTTTATTAGTTCGGTCTAGGAGCTCGGCCGTCCTTCACCATCTCGTCGAACAACGAGGCGGAGACTCCGAATAAGCTGATGCTTCAGTGCAGTTCAGCCCTCGTGGCAAGGTGCCGTAGGGGAGCAAACGTGGCACTACAAGGTTATCATTGGCTGCGCGCATTCTGACTGCTGTCGGAAATTGTCAGGTGAATAGTGGGCGCGCGTTCGCAAAATCAGCGCAAGAGATTTTTGTGCCATGGTAGCACCAGGCAACTTGCAAGTTCTTTGCGAACGTGCGTGGCCTGTTTCTCTGGCCATGGCTTTGCTTGTAGGTGCGCGGTCAGTCTATGGCCGGCGGTCGTGACAGTCGGGACTGTTAAGGTGAGGGCGTTGTGGTGTGGGGAATAGAATTAAGCGTAGTGGCGGCTCCTCGTTGCGACCCGTCAATGGATGATCGAGATAGTTGCGTTACGAAGATCAATCGGTACGTTGAGCGACGTTCGGCGAGGAGGCCCACATGTTTGCAAATGGTTATCAGAAAGCCTACCATTTTCACCTGAAGAAATGTGGTGGAACCTCGCTAAACGCCTGGTTGGATTGGCATGTGGCTAATGACCAAAGGTGGGTTGAGCCAGTTGTGGACCCCCGAACGCCAGAACGTCAGCACCTCGATGATCTGGTGAATAGCGCCGCATTCTACGTGTCGCCTATCGTGGGCACCCACCGGACGCTTTGGAAGGGTTTGCCACCTTCCACTTTCAGGTTCACGATAATCCGGAAACCTAGAGACCGACTCTTGTCGCAGATAGCGGATTGGCGGAGAGAAGCTAATGCAGGTCACGTAACCGGCAATATTGAAGAGGTAGCCATCGATAAGGCCTCGAAAATGTCGCTGCGTGACTTCCTCGAAGAGTTCAAGGCCACAGATGCCGTCGGCTTCATTGATAACCATCAAGTCCGGGCTCTTGCATCGCCGACGACCGCAGGGGTTTTCAGCTCCCGCGACGCAGGGGCACTCCTCCAAAATGCGATCGACAATGTGGTGGCAGAGTACTTCCTCGTGGGGATAGCCGAACGGATGGTCGAAACGCGTGCTGTAATTGCTTCTCGACTAGGTGTTGTTCCAGATGATGTCGCGGGGGGGATGCGCAACGTAACCGGCAGATCGAACATATCAGCCGAAGAAATCGATGATGCTAGTGACATCCTTGATGAGCTAACCCGCTACGACGATGAATTGTACGCCTTCTGTTCCAGACGGTTCGACGACTTATATCGGGACGAAGCCTCGTATTCTGAGGCAACGTTCGAGGCACTGCACGCTGAGCAGGCCGTTTCGCGACTCCGTCCTTATCTTTCGGACAGCAGCATCATAATGGACGTCAATGATGTTCTCATAGGAAGCGGGTTTCACGGCCGAGACTCCGCTGAGACAGGCAAGTGTCGGGTTTGGTCTGGGCCCGCTGCTCGCACGGTATTGTACATGCCATGTCCGCCAGCAGTCGATCTATCTGTCAAGCTATGGATCCACGGATACAGCAAAGAGCGACAGCGCGCCCAAATGCGGTTTTATGTAGACGACGAACCAGCACCCCATGTTTTCGAAAGTAAGGACGGATGGCGAGACATAGCTATCATTCCTGCCTGTACCAAACGCCCATTTCTCAAACTTTCGTTTGAGCTCGATGAAACTGTTGGCGCGCACCCTGATGCTCCTAACGGCGACTTTCGCAACCGAGGGGTCTCTTTTGATCGCTACGGCTGGACGCTGCCAAATGGGTCGACTACCGCCGGTTTAGTAAGCGCCGATACTGGCCATGTTGGCCAAATATCGACGGGAGCTTCTTTCTTCACGAATTTAGCGACGAAGCTCGTAAGTCTTACCGATGACCAGAGATTGGAGCTGGACAAACACCTTAATTACTTGGCGGCAAAAGCATTTACTTCTGTGGAGGCCATCCTGCAGGGAAGCGCCTTCGATGCTGCGCCCGAGGTAATTTCCGACGCTCAAAAAAACATCACGGCGGTTCTTACGTCCGTACCACCACCGGCTTCTGCCATTAGCAGCAATCGCGTGATGCAAATAACTGAAGAGGCAGAACGCCGATTAAAAGGATAGTGCTCCCGCGAAAAGTCACTGGCTATTGTGGATGTGATTATGTCCCGAAATTTGCGGCGCTGGGTGGAGATTGGCGTCTTTGGTGGACGTTCGCTTATCCCGCCTGCAGCTGCGTTACAGCAATCGAGCGAGGCCATCTACGGCAATGAGACGTGGCGCACGGATATCGCCACAGAACCTGCGACCAACCAAGTAAACGATGATTGGTGGAAGAAGGTGGATTTGAACGGATCAAGTCTGGGCTTCTACGATTCGTAGAGGAGCCCGGTCTCGCCCCAAACGTTAGGATCATCGAAGCGCCTTCGGATGATGCCTCAAATCTCTTTGATCAGACTGACTACCTGCATATTGATGGAGGGCACTCAATGTACAATGCAGCAGAGGACGTAGTGCTCCATGCCAAAAAGGTAGTTCCCGGCGGCCTCATCATTATGGACGACGTCGAATGGCAGTCAACTGTACCTACTGTCGCGACACTAGAGATAGGGCGCAGGATTAGAACCTTTCTCCACGCTAAGGGCGAGCCACATGCATAGTGTTTGAGAAGTACCATATCGGCTGAAACACTCACGTTTTAAGCGCTGGTATTGGTGGTCCGGCAGCCACCTTATTGGTGCCAGACTATCTGTTTTATGGGGTGGGCCCCTGCCTTTCGCCAAGTTCGTCGCTCGGAGAAGAAGGGAAATATGGTGCGGCAGCGGAGTTTAAGTCCGCCATGTCTACCATTCCATCATGCCCGCGAATTGATCAGGCCCGTGCCGTCGGTCTTTTGATAGCTGCTTGGTCCCGGTTATCACCAATCCATCGGCGAAGAACCGTGCCCCCGTCGAAGAAGGAACCAAGTTTATCAGTTTTATCCCAGCTTCGCTCATGGTCCGGAGTTCACCAGCGTCAGCAATGCCGTTCTAACTGGCATCTTGCCAAACCCGAAATTCGTTCCAGCGCGTCGTTGCTATCGAAAACGTTGTCGTGGTTGGTATCGACAGATTCGAAAACCTGGCATGAGTCACTATTCGATTCCCAGCGCCAGAGCTGTCGGCGAGGACCTTCGCCTTTATGGGCCGCCTAAGCCAGCTCGACGATTATGTGACCTAGCGCTCAGCTGTGGCGACTTGTTCCAAGCTTGCCAGGCGCTCTTCACACACCATCAGGACAAGCGCGTGCAGATGTTCGGTGTGATCTATGAGCCATTTCAGCGCATCTTCGCTGATCTCATAGTGCTTGGAATAGCGGGCCTTGACGTAGGCTTCATTGAGAACGTTGAACCAGGCGTGGTAGCGGTGCTGGTCACGTGGCCAGGCGTCAATCAGGCGGCGGTCACGATCCTCGGCGAGCATGCGCAGGAATTTGAGGTTGTGCGAGGGCGGACTGTAATTCGTCAGCACCAACAGCACTGTTGCGTAAGCTTGTTCAATCGACTGGTGAAGTAGAAAGGCGGCCTGGTTCCATCTTTGCCTTGAAAGAGCGTCTTTGGTGCTTTCTAGAAAATCGACCGCAGAAGAGAAACGTTGCTCAAAGTGCCCTTTGGCGACCTCTGCCGCTTGGCGAGGGGTAAGCACTCCAGGCTCTGCGAGTTCACGATCATCCATCTCATAGAGGACGACACCCTCTTTGCGAATGTCCGTGAAAAAGTACTGCGCGTTGCGCAAGGCATTGTTCACTTCGCGACCCGAGTGCACGATCAAGCCTACCGGCACACCGATTGTAGGCTCGCGGTTTAGCCGATCCGTGGCCCTATCCCAATACTCAAACCCCGCGAAACGGCTCTCATTGACGATCACCAGGACATCGAAGTCCGAACGATAGCCCTTCATCGTGTGAGGCTCATCGACCCAGGTGCCCTTGGCGTAGGATCCAAACAGGATGATCTTCAGGATGCGTCCGCGGCGCTTGGCCTCCGACTTGGCTTCCTTGAGCGCGTCGTCGAACTCCTCGTGGATGATCTCGACAATGCGCGCCACATTGCGCTGCTTGCTTTCGGGAAGGTGATCGAGGCTGATCTTCACTGTGGGGGCCCCTTTCAGGTTCGCGAGCACTTCGGCCTGTGAACTATGCCCCAGCCTGGAGTCTCGTGACAACATTGTTGGCGCCGGTTTATAAACTTGTGGCCCCTCCATCGCATTGCCGATCATGTGGCATTGGCCATCTTGGCCTCCTATCGATGTCGTGTGGTTTAGCTTAAGCTCTGGCTGCCGAGAGCGCAGGCAAGGGTTGACATGTGCATTTCCACGGACATCATATCCCGCTTTTTTGGGTGGATATTGAATGGCAGCAATGGGTAAGACAGGAAAACCTGTACTCGGAGTGGTCGGCTTTCTAGGCCGCGGCAACGTGGGGGACGAGGCTATCCTACAGTGCGTGTACGAGGCATTTCGGGATGACTTCGATATCGTTGTCGCGGTTGATGAACATGGGGCAAAGCAGGGATGGTGGGATTGGTACCCCTACCGCATTTGCCGGGACCGACCATACGGATACCATGGCGGTTTCGGAGAACCTGTCTGCGGCTTCCAAGGAGTTTCTTGACCTGTTCGACTACGTTTCATTGCGCTCCATGGAAAGCGTCGAGTGGGCGCGCAGCGATGGCGTCGACGCGCATTATGGCGCCGATTGGGCATTCAATCTCCAGAGCGATACAGACCCATCCGTCAAAAAGGATCATCAGCGCGCCGCAGTCGTGTTCCGCGAGTTTCCGAAAGGCATGCTAGACACAAAACTCTATCTAGAGGACTGCTCGCGCCTCCTCGAGGGCTTACGGGCACAGAACTATTGCCCGGTCCTACTGCCATTTGCGCCAGAAGATGAGCACTTTGCCAACGAACTTGGACTTTCGCGGATGGCGCCGCAAGAAGTCCATTGGTGGAATGCAAGGCGGATTCAGCAAATCATTGCATCAAGCGGCTTACTTGTTAGCGTCGGCCGGCTTCACCCAATGATCTTCGCAGCGAACGTTGGCACCCCGAGTGTGCAGGTTGCCCCTCCCGTTCGTCCGGGCGTCGACCCAAAGCACTTAGAAGAGCTTCGGATAATGGGGGGCGAACTGAACGTACCTTACGTCGCCTCGGTCCAGGAAGTTCTAGACTTCACTGCATCGCCAGTTTTGGAAGACACGGCATCCCCCGTTGCTGCAAGCCGCGAGCGTCTATCCAACATGATCGAGGATTTGCACGGACTGTTTGGGGCTGGTCAGACATTCGCTAGACACTGATATCTGATTGTAGGGATTCAACGGTAGGAGGATCAAATGAGTGGAGCCGACAAGTTAAATCCGCAACGACGCGCGGCGATAAAAATGCTTTCGAAGCTACCACGGGGTGGCAGTGCCGCTGAGATCGGGGTGTATCGAGGCGATTTTTCGGAAATGATCCTTCGGACTGTTCGCCCCAAGTCGCTAACGCTCGTCGACCCATGGCAGTGGCGGGAGCAGTGGTTTGCTCAGCATGAATCCAACGAGATCGCAGCTATAGCAGAAGGAGAAGCGACCGCCGAAGGTGAGGCAATCTATCAGAGCGTAGTAACGCGTTTCCGCGATGCCTCGGCCGTCCACATTGTGAGAGAGGCTTCGCACAGGGCATGTCTAGGCGCTTCGGATTGCTCTTTAGATTGGGTATTCATAGATGGGGACCATCGATATGCGCCTGCTCTCGGCGACCTTCGGGACTGGTGGCCAAAGGTTAAGCCGGGTGGCTGGATATGCGGAGACGACTATGATTTGCAGCCGCCTCCGTTCAGCCAACGTGACGAAAACCCTAACGGGGTGTTTTGGGCTGTTAATGAGTTTGCCAGAGAAAACACGTTGGAGCTTAGCCTGATCCCGTGGGGTGAAGGGGACATGCGGGCGCATTACATGATCCGCAAACCGATCGCTCGAAGGTTTGGCATGCTGTCAAAATGGCGCTGACGTAATAGCTCTTAGCCGACGATATTCGATCCAATGCTGCCGCCCGTAGTTGACCTGGCGGAAAGCGGGCTCGAGAAAGTTGTCACTGCCTGCTATGCGGTTGAACCGTGTCGTTGCCAGCATGAACCCATTAAGACGTTCGGAGAAACCCCCGCGCTGGTAATCTGCAAGCCTATCGTACATTCTGCAGTTCCAGAGTATGCGGTGAATTGATTTGACTGCACCTGACTATCCGACATTCGGGCATCCACGTTGCTGTTCCTGGTGTCACCGATAACCACATGCAATCGACTGCCTTGGCCAGCGCAACACCGGCGCCTACGTCGGTGTTGCGCCAAGTGCCACAGGGCTCCGGGAAGACGAGTCGTGGAACATGCTGCCAGCATCACCGGCCAGCTGGCCGCGTGCCACTGAAGCGTTAGGAGTGGTCGACTCCAAAACTGGTGAGCGCCATCCGTCGCAGACCGTTTCCTAAGGCCTTTCCGATTTCGCTGTGTTGAAAAACTGGATTTTGGCCAAAATCTTGGTACATACAGCGGCCTACGAAGCGGTGTGTGGCCCATACCGCGACAGCTAACCATTATGAAAGCAACCCTTTTGTATCCGTACAAAAGGTCCAACAAGAGAAAAATTATGTCCCAGACGCCATTCGCCAAGGAGGCGATCAATAGTCGCCCAAAGTTGCTAATGGTAACAAGTTATCGTCGCTCGTGCGGCATAGCTCAATACGTGGAATTTCTCGAACAGCCGCTTCGCGACCAGTCCAAGTTTGACCTCGAAATCGCTGCCCTGCCAGTCGACCTATTTCGTGCCGAAGGCCCCTATGCCAAGACAGCCTCGCGGCAGATTTTCAACGAAATTTTGGAAAAAGCAAAGCTCGCCGACGTGGTTGCAATTCAATTGGAGCCCGGCCTGTTTGGCATAAGTCCTTTCGGCATTTGGCGCAGAATAAGGCAGCTGTTTATCGCCAGTAAAAAGATAATTATTATATATCATACCGTCCCTGCAATGCAGAGCGTCAAACCAAACCTAAGTCTTCGCGGCTTAAAGGACTTTATTTCCTCAATCCGAGGCAAGTACATATTCAATAATATATTTAAAGCCGTGAGAAAAGATCCAAAGAAATTTCGGCATTTGGTTCAGACCAAGCGGGAGGCCAACAACTTTGAGTTGCTAGGGTTGCCTGCGGAGACAATACAGTTTGAGCCGCTATCTTTCCTTACGGAAGCTGTAAAAAATGAACTGATTGCACGGCCAGGACAACGTCATGCCCTCGCGCAGCGTTACGGGGTCGACAACGGTGTGATTATCGGATGTTTCGGCTTTCTTTCAAGCTATAAGGGTATCGAGGTGGCTGTTAGGGCCATGCGTCACCTGCCCAATAACTATCATTTGCTTATCGTTGGTGGTCTGCACCCGGAGGGTATCGCTAGGAACACGGTAGAGCAGCCCTACATCATGAGCCTACTTGACGAGTTGGAAGGTTCAAGTGTCGCACAAGGCCAGCCTAACATTATTCAAAGGGTTCACTTTTGTGGAGCTTTGCCTAATGACGAGTTTAATGAGGTTATGGCCGCATGTGATGCTGTCGTATTGCCGTATGCTGAAGTGGGTCAGACATCATCGGGACCTGCAGCGCTAGCGCTGGACTTGCAAAAAGGCACCTACTGCTCACGGACCCACTGCTTCAAAGAACTGGACCGTTATCAACCCGGCTCGATTTCGTTTTTCGAGATTGGCAACCACTTAGAGCTCGCTCAAAAACTTATTTTGAACGAAGCGCAAAGCTCTGAACGGATTGACGCCCGGCGCTCTTATAGCCAAAAGCACAATGTGGAGAAAAGAGCTGGGCTATATATATCAGCGGCTTCATCGCTGGTTGGTCATGTCGCATGACCTTACACAAAAATGATTGGCGATGGGTCGAGCGCACTTTTTGGGGCGACCTAAGGGTCCTCTTAGGTCAGCGACGCCTGGCATGGCAGCTTTATATCGCAGACATCGCAGAGCAGCGCAGAAATTCCGGTTTGGGTCTTTTTGCTCCGTTCATCTCGGTTCTTGTACATGTCGCACTTCTTGGCACTGTCATGTCGCTGGTGTTTAGAGAGTCGGTCGATACCTTTATACCTTTCTTTGCTATTTCGATGTCGTTCTGGCAGGCAATCTCAACCTTCATATCAGACACGGCCCATGCAAATGAGAAGATATCCAGGTACATCTCGTTCCCCAGCGTTTCCGGGTACATTGTTCATATGGTCGCGTGCTATGAATTTTTGGTCGCAGTGGTATTGAAGGTTTTGGCTTCTGTTGTGGTTATTAGTGTGGTGAATTTTTATGCACTAAGTCATGCAAATATACCTGCGTTCATAATTTCAGTGATGTTAATTTGTTTGTTACTAATTTCTTGGGCATTGCCTATCTCTTTTGTGTTTGACCGGGTTCGAGTTTTAAGGGGTTTTCTTCCACAGTTGCTGTTCGCTATCTATTTGATCACTCCGATTCTTTGGAATCCGTCGCGTATTGAAAGCCATCGTTGGGTCGTAGATTACAACCCAGTTTTCCATGTTATGGAGGCTGCACGATCTCCACTGCTGGAAGGTGAGGTGCCCTTAGTAAGTTATGCTGTCGTGCTTGGACTCACAGCGATCGGTGTAGCCTTGTCTGCGGCATTGTTCGGCGCAAATAGAAATTTGGTAATTTACAGGTGGGTAGCGTGATAGGCGCACACCCAGATATCGTCGTAAAGCTCACCGATGTTACGGTAGACATTCCTTTGAGGGGTTTGAAGAAGTCTGAAATTCAAGCCGACCCTCGAATTCGTCAGATGCGCAGCGGCCGAATTGTGCTACGGGCCCTCGACAAAGTGTCACTTGAAATCAGACGCGGTGAGCGTATCGGCATCATCGGAGGTAACGGGAACGGCAAAACTACTCTGTTGAAGTTGATTGCTGGGATTCTGCCAGCAGCCTCCGGCGAGGTTCATGTTCAGGGATCGATCCGGTCACTTCTGACCATTGGGGCAGGCACTGTACTAGCTTTGACGGGTAGGCAGAACGTTCATCTACGGTATGCGCTTCTCGGCATACGGAAGCTCTCTCTTGAAGAATATGTTCAAGATGTAGCAGATTTTGCGGAGCTCGGTGCATTTTTTGATTTGCCCGTAGGAACTTACTCCCCGGGCATGCAAAGTCGCCTCCAGTTTGCAATGAGCACGGTAGAACCAGCCGCTATCTTATTGCTCGATGAGTGGATGGGTGTGGCGGATCGTGATTTTCAACAGAAAGCTCATGATAGACTTGTAGAATACATCAAGAGCAATGAAGCTTTTGTGTTTGCTTCGCATAATGAAAATCTGCTCAGAGAGATGACAGACAGAACACTAAATCTAAAACTTGGAAAAATCATATAGGATATTCCAAGGGTCGTGCTCTGGTTTGATCCACAGTTAATCGCCGTGCGGTGCTTCTGCTGGTCGGGAGGCATTGGAGTGATCGACATGGCGTTATTGAGCGTAATCCGGCGCTGCATTTCCCTGAGGGGATACCGATCCGAGAGATTGAGCACGGGATTGTCCGCAATACCATCCGCAAGTACCTGAGGGTCGACACGGTGGAGCCCAAGTTCAGGGTTCCGGCGCCGCCCAGCAAGCTTGATCGGTTTGTACGGACGCCCTCCGACCGGCTGCGCGTGGTAGCGGGAAAATCGCGCAAGCAGCGGCGCACGGCCAAGTAGCTGCATGCCGATCTGGTGGTGCTGGGCTATGGGGCTCGTATGAGCGCGTGGCAACGTTCGTGCGGACCTGGAAGAGCAGACGGCAACAGGAGCAGCAGACCAGCGGGCGAGGCACCTACGTCCCCTTGGTATTCGGAGCGGGCGAGGCCTTCCAGTTCGGATAGAGCGAGGACTGGGCATCCTGGGTGGTAAGCGCATCAAACTGCAGGTAGCCCATGCCAAGCTGTCGTACAGCCGGGCGTTCATCGTTCGGCCTATCCACTGAAGATCCATGAGATGTTGTAGTTCGATGCCATTACCCAGGCGTTCCGATGCTGGTGGCGTGCCGCGCCGCGGGCATCTTCGTCAACATGAAGCCCGCGGTCGACCGGATCGGTTCTTGCAAGGCCCGGCAGGGCCGGAGTTCTGCAATCCGGCGCGAAGGGCAGATCGAGAAGAACGTGCAGGATGAACACCAACACCGCAGCGCTGTTTTGGGGGCGACACACATTAGAACGCAGGCTACCAGCGCATACGGCGTCATATCTTACACTGCGGGCAGAATCGCCGGGACGCCGGATCGTCTCTGGCCGTGTTCGACAACCTGTCGTGTCAACTGCAGGGGCAGGCGCTTGCGGACTGGTTCGATGGGCGCTCTGAATAATCGCATCGTGGTGACCGGCTCTGAATTGCACATCACCACCACTACAGAGACAAATTCACACGGTCTGCTCTCCAGCAATGGGGGCAAGATTTTGGTTAGTCCAGACGCATCCGCTGCAAACGGGTTTGCCGCCGCAAACTCAACGGTGATCCTAACGCGCGGGACCGTAAATACATGGGCGCTGGCGCGAATGGCGTCATGAGTTCAACTGCCACCGGCAACAATACGGTCTATCTGGGAACAGGCGCCGCCGATGCTGCCTCGGTGCTAAACGCGTCAGATGCGGCAATGCTAACGGGAATCCGCTGTTTTTCCGCGCAAAGTGTGAGGCACCGGTCTTTGTGGCGCCGCGCCCGGCGGCGCGCGACGTGCCGCGTCATGGTGATTCGGCATATTTCAAGCATTTTTCTGACAAGGATGTCCCTTAGTGTTCCTGACGCACCCAGAACCTACACTCCGTTGGTGGCGCGCAATACAATGGCCAACAGAAGGGCCGGACCACCTCAGCTTGAATTCTGCGCCCCCTTTTATTTCGTAGGTTCGCTGGCTGAATTGGAAAATCTACGGAGGGCAACTAGCCTTTAAGGCCCTACCCTCTCGACCGCATGTCTGCAAACCGCGCGGGCCCGTTCGGCAAATGCCATCTGCATCTAGTCCGCAAAAGTGAAGCCCTTTCCACGAATCGCATACAATGGAAGTGCCATATCCGACTTATTGGCCCTTCGACGCAGGCGGCTCACGATAGTGTCGAGATGCGCGTAGTTAAAGTCGTAGATGTCTTCACCCAAGGCCTCTACGAGCGTGTGTCGTTCGACGGTTTTGCCACGCTCACTGAACAGACACCTTAAAACTAGCTGTTCTGCCGTAGTTAAGAGGAGCCGACGGCCCAGGCCATCGGTGAGTACCCAACCACCATCAGCCAACGCCCATCGGGGAGTTGACGGCGGCGAAGGGTTACTGAGCCTGTTGAGACGATTGTTGAGCGCAACCACCGCGGCAGAGAGTTCCCGAATATCAATGGGTTTGACGAGGTAGGCGTCTGCTCCCGTTCTAAGACCATCGACCCGGTCATCAATGGAGCTGCGGCCCGTCGCCATGATAATTCCGACAGATTGTGAGGCCCGCAAATGGGCAGCTATTGACAAGCCGTCTTCTCCATCCAAACCGATATCGAGGATGACGATGTCAGAGGGCATTGCGGCGTACGCTCGGTAGAGGGACGCAGCGCTATCAAACCCTCGTACATTCAGACCAAGTTTGGTTAGACCAAACAACATTTCCTCGAGAAAATCCTTGTCATCGTCGACAAGATAAACGAGTGGAGTAATGGCAATATTATCACGTTCTGGCTCGTCTTCGATCATCAATGCGCCCCATTGCACTCGTCAATATTCGACCTCATCGACCCCTTTCATTGCCCGTCTTGTTGACAAGAACCGACCCATAAAACGAGCGAACTTGAGCCAAGAATATTGCCTGGCGATCTCAGGCACGGACGAAAAAATAAATGTGACACTACATGTAGCGACGGCGCGTCCGTCAAGGCCTTCATCAACCGCCCCGAAATACCGACCTGTTTATACTTTACGGCCCAACTAGTTGATAGCCGACAGACGATCGATCGCTGCGGTGAAACCGGCCAATGATAGGGGGATCGAAAGCTCCACTCCTGCTGAGGTCTGCATCTTCACGGTCAGCGTGGAGCCTGCTTTCAAGACGGTGAGAACGTCCGGGGAAAGGGGGATAGACGTAATTGCTCCGTTGTGCCCGCTGCTGTTTATTGCAGCGGTTTTGGTCTCGCCGGCATCGACCTGATAGGACACACCACTTGGCAGATTGAGCCCGTGGGGTAGCACCAAATCCATGGAGAGTGGCACATCTCGAGATTTTTTGGTTATGGCCAGAACCATGACCAGTTCTCCCGTCTGCTGCCGATAAAAACGCTGCACAATCTGGCATTCCAATGCCCCCGATGCAGCGTTCGGACTTGCGCAGTTTAATGCCCACAGTGGGGGAGTGGGCGTCGAACCACTGGCTGTCTCCTGGGCCAGAGATAATGAGGCGGAGCTAAGAAACAGAAGCGCCGCAAATGAGCGTACAATGAAGTTAAACGAGCTTGGCATCTTGTCTGATCCGATCACTTCGAATTCACGCGGTTTCCCGCCGGCGGAGACCAACGGTGCGCACGAAGCAAAAAATGTTTGTTGGGACATCGGGGAAGGCGTCATCTTTTACCGTTAGAGGTTCGGATGGCTCGGTTCCGGTCAGTTCGGTGTTGAATATAATGCGAGGCTGGGCCGGGGCATCATTACTGATGCCCCGGCCCAAGGCGTGGCGGTCAGGCGGCTACCACTTGGCGCGGAAGCCGACCTTGCCACCGAGAGAATAGCTGTCACCGAAATTGTTCAGGCTCGAGCTCGCAGATATCTCGCCATAGAGCGAGAACTTGTCGTCATTCCAATTGTAGGAGCCGCCCAGGCCGATTTCGCCCCGCAGCGGATCGTTCTGCGATCCGACCTCCGTCCCCGACACGTTGGTCGAAGCACCATCGAGGAAGTCGTAATGCAGGTTGGCGATGCCATAAACAGCGGCCCGCTGGCTCTGCCCCGCTTCACTGGTCCAGCTATTGCTGTATTCGACGGCAAGACCGAACCGGCCGACAAGGGTGTCGGCCGAGCCGCCGCCAACCTGAGCACCGAACGGGTCGGTGAAGCCATCGAAGCGTACGTTCGAATAGACCAGTTGGGCCTGGGGAATGACCGTCCAGTTCTCGGAGACGTTGACACGCTGCCCCGCCTCAATGGACAGGGCATAACCCAAGCCGCCATTGTCGGAGGTCAGGCTGCCCACCCAGTCAGAGGATAGGTCGCTGTTGAACCAAGAGACCTGGGCCTGGCCATCGAGGTAGAAGCCGCTATTGGCGTACCAAGTGGCCGTGGCACCAACACCATAGGCATCGGTCGAGATGCTGCCTGGGCCGAACACCGACGAGATGCTCGACGAGCCCTGCCCATAATGACCGGTCAGACCGGCGATCAGCTTGCCATCATCGGTCTGCAGGATCAGACCATCGACGCCGGCGCGCAGGCGCCAGATATCAAGGTCATATTCGGCACCGCTGGTGGATTCATCGGGCCGGAACTGAGCATGGGAGGCTTCGACAACACCCCACACACCATTCTCATCGATGGCAGGCGCCCCCACTGCATCAGCCGCAGCCTGTCCTTCGGTCCAATAGCGATTGCCGACGCGCTGCTGCAGGGTGGGCAAGCCGTTCATTCCCAGCATGACTTGCGAGTAAGCCTCGTAGACCGGAACGCCGGGCTGGTAAATCGGCCCTGTTGGATTGGTGGGGTTGGTTGGGTTCGTGGGGTCCACAGGATCGACCGGCTTTAGCTGCGAGCGCAGATACCAGTCACCATCGGTGGGTGTGCCAACACCATTCTTCCACAGGGTGTATCCGTAGGCCCCGCCAATAACCGCCTGCTGGCCATCGATCTGATAGTCGCCCACGAGCGAGAAAACACCATTGGAAGTGCCCGAGACATCGACAATCTTGATGCCCTCGACTGTCGGCGCGCCCGTGCCGCCGACATTGTTCACCACCACCGAGGTTGTACCTTCGGCTGTGCCGCCCCTAAAGGTCATCGTATCGGTCCGGGAGGTGTCGTTGCCTAAGACCGTATCGAGGACCAAGGTGCCATTGTTGCCGGTGTAGAGGCCATTGACGGCAAAGTCATCATCGGCGGCCCCATCGGCGATCGAGACGGTGCCGGCATTGGTGAGGAAGCCCGTGACGTAGGTATCGCCCCGGCCCGGATTGCCGGCGTCGTCATTGACGTCGCTCAGGAAGGTTGTGCCGGCATCGAGCGTAAGATTGCCAAAAATGTTCAGGCCCCGCTGATTGCTTTCAAGCGTCGATCCGCCTGTCAGGAAGATGCCGGTGCCTGCAACGCCTGCCGTACCAACGTCCAGATTGCCCAGCGGGCCGTCCAGCGTCAGGTAGCTATTGCTGATGTTGAAGACATCCCAGCCGATAATGTTGCGGGCATCATAGGTGCTGTTCGCATCGCGCAGGTTCAGTACGTCGTCGCTATTGGTGCCGCCATAGCCGCCATTTGCCTCGGTGATGCCAGAAAAGCCGCCATGGAGGTCCAACTGGTCCGCGCCGGCGCCCAGCCGCACCACGCCATTGACGCTGCTCTTCTCGATCTCGACCGTGCTCGGATCGTCGACGATCTCCTTGGCGTTCTCGATGATGACATGGCTGTTGCCGTCCGCGTTGAAAATGGCGTAACCGCTGGCCGCGTCGATGACGGAAGTGCTTTTAACGGTGATGTTGGTGAGTACCCCGGGGTCCGTATCGGTCCAGATACCCCAGCCGCTGCCGGCCTCGATATTGCCCCTGGTCGTGATGTTGAGGTCGTTGTTGACCGCGGCGGGATCGGCCGGGTCGATAGCGTCTGAATGGTCAACAACGTAAATGCCGAAATCGGCACCCTTGGCATTGTTGACGTCGATGTTCACCTGCTTGACGTCGCCGTTGTCGAAATAGAGCTCCATGGCATCGTCACCGGAGACAATCGAGCCCAGCGCAGTGATATTGACCGTGCCATCGCCACTATGGATCGCATTGATACCGTCGTCACCAGACGTGATGCTGTTCACTTCAATATCGAGGTCCTTCGTGGTCGAATAGGTGTCGAGCCAGATGCCGAGGCCGGCCGTGCTCTCGATATCGTGCGCAGTTACCGAAACGTCGCCGCTGCCGTACGTATCGAACCAGATGCCGTGGCTAACGGACGTGACGTCGTTGGCGACAACGGTCGTCTCGCCGCTGCCGCGATGGACGAAATGGATGCCGCTGGCTCCCGCGGTGACATCATTTACGTCAATTGACAGCCCGGTCGAGGTCGCAAGCGTGTCGATGTTGATGGCGTCGTTACCCGTCCCCTCGACGTCGTGGGCCTTGATATCTACAGCCCCCTCGCCGCGATGGTCGATCCAGATGCCGTTGGTGCCGCCCGTAATATCGGCCGAGTCAATGCTGATGCCCTGGGATGTCCCATAGGTGTTGAGGCGAATTCCGTTCACGCCGCCCTCGACCAGACCGGTCGAGGTGATGTCAACCTTGCCGGATCCATAGTAGTCGGCAGCGATTGCATCCCTGTCGGCCGACACTGCCGCGGCATCGATAGCGAGCGCGCCTGATCCCACATCGGACCAGACATAAATCCCGTCCGTTGCTCCGCCCTCCACCGATCCGGTGGCAGTGATACCAACACCCCCCGAGCCGGAATTCGTGGCATAGATACCGGAGAATGTTCCAACTACGTCAACTACATCGATACTAATACCACCGGTGGTTCTGGCACCCGCCGCCGCCGTTATACCCCAAGCACCAGAGACTGTCCCCGAAGCCTCTAAACTCGTAGCGCCATAGCCATCATTATTTAGGGCTATTGCCGCTCCATTACTTCCGTGATCCACAGCTGCAGTTTTTACAAATATATCCGAGCCATCACCAAGTATCTGCACATTAACGCCGGCTGCCGAACCGGTTTCAGCCGTTCTAATGAGACCATCCGCCGTGAAACTAGCCGACCCGGTGCCATAGTGAGCGATGCCTACAGCAGATCTCCCACCTGTCAGCTCATTCACGTGAACATCAACATTTTGGCTGTCAGCCACTGTTGTGACGCCTACTACCGTTGCACCGAGGTCACCGGTTACTTCCAATACGCCATTCGACGTAATACTAACGCTGCCGCCACCGCCACCGCCGTTGACTACGTCTATTGCTCGTATAACCCCAATGATGTGTGAATTGTTTTCATCTTGGAAAACTATGTCACCATTGCCCGCGAAATTGAGAGCCCTACCGGACTGAACGTCCATGCCAAAGCCCGGCTCGGTTGTAACTTGAACTGGTCCATTGAAATGGATCGGCCCGTCCGCTGTAGGGTTGGCGGGGCCAGAACAAATGGCAATAGGGCCCGGTCCGCAGTCACCCGCCAGTGCAGCACTGGGCGAGATCAATACACTTCCAAGAAGGAATGCGGGCACTGCAGTAAGAGTGAGCCCAATTGAGCTCACCGTTGCGGTGTGAGGCGCAAGCCCGCCTACCTTGCCCCTATACTTTGTGACGCGCCCACCGCGGAAAATGAGGTCGCGCCAGGCAGCGCCCAACCCGGCATCCCTTAGCCGGCCGCCGGCCTGACTTTCGCGGCCAATGTTTGACGATTCTGTGCTTGAGGCGGTCATGAAAGATCCTGTTCAACGGCTTGCTGAGTGTGAATGGGATGCCTGCCGGGCAAGATGCGAGCTTAGCTGACAGGTAAAACGGAACGGGTCGAGCTGACCGCAGCAATGTCGGCTGGACGGTTGGCGATCATCTCACCGCCCCGCCGCATTCTGATTTCCGGGATTGGCCGGGGAGCTCGAGTTGCATCGTTGTCGGTGGAGATATCCCGGAGGGCCACGGCCGTAGGACGCGACACGCGTGTCCCCGCAAAATGATGCGGCGCTCGGATTGTTTGCCAGGCATGACCAACCAACAAAGGCGCTATTCCCGGCCGCACAGCCCGGGAACGGGTTTCCGGTGCAGCACCGGTCGCAAATGACAGGAGCGCAGAGCCAGATTTCGTCGCAAGCGGTGTCCAGCCGATCGGCGTTGGCGGATCACTCGCAAAAGAGGAAGTGCCCAAAGGCAAGGGCGCTGAAAGCCGCGCTAGCTTTTCGGCACCGCAGAGGTCAGAAAGTAGCAGACCACAGGATGAAAGCGCCCTGGTAGAGACGATCTGCCACGACGCTCTGCTGCCAAAGAGCTGAACATTGCCCCTTTGCAGCGCTTGAGGACGCAACAAGTGCTTCCTGAGCCCCCGCCCAGGTGAGGCGCGCCCCTTGTCTATATACCGCGAATTTTTCGAAGATTTTATGCAAAATTTGAGCATGATCTGCAATGATACCCGCCCCCCACTGGCGGCCCGGAGCCTCCCGTGACAGTCGGCCTATTGTCACCCGAGCACACACGAACCCCGATTCATCCTCATTGCCTGTCAAACTATACATTCGGGTGCTATTTACACTTTCACTTCATGACACATTCTGTCACTTCCTGACGCCTCCCAACGGGCGGCAGAACTTCGGATATAATTGATCCGCCTGATAGTTTGGCTGCCGGTACCAAAATTTCTGGACAGGACGAAGCGCAATAACTCTAGTCGCCGCATGCGATGCTCATTTCGGGAGTCGCATACAAGGGGGACAGGGGTGCTGGACTTTCATGCTCGCCGGCAAAGGCGGCTTACGATGGCGCGCCAGAGGTGCTCCGTTAAAGTCACGGAGGTCTGCGGCCAAGGCTTCTGCGAGCCGGCACCCTCTGAAGATTTGGTTACGCCCAACCAACCAGCCGCCGCGGATTACTCCCCCTCGCGGCCACCCGCCATTGTCCCAAATGAACGGCTCCGCGGCTACGAACGAGCTTCTATGCGCTTCTCCGGCATTCGATTGTGTCTGCTCGTTGCATTGTCCATCTTTTTCGCATGTCTGGCGTCTCGATCAACATCCGCGCTGATGTTGGAGCAAGCTGATGGCATCGAGAGTCCGGTCTCGCTCAGCGGTCACCTCGCCATCTTTCACGATTCCTCCGGTGCGCTTACGATTGACGACGTGGTTTCCGTGCGCGACCAGGTCCCGTTTAGGCCCGTTCCTTCAATGCTCACGGAGGGATATTCGCGAGGCGCGATCTGGGTCCGATTCTCCCTATCCGCGGCGACGATTTCAAAGCAGTGGATGCTGCAAGTGGAGCGGCCCTTGATAGAGCAGGTCACGCTCTATGTACCCGATGGGAAGGGGCATTACGCTGTCTCGCCCCCCGGTCGCATCTCATCTAGAAAGGGAAATAGTGCGGACGCATACCCGACCATATTCCCGATGCCGATTTCATCCATCCCCAGTGAATATTATCTCCGCCTGCAATCATCGACATCAATTACCAGCGCCCTGAATATTTGGCAGAGCCAGGCCTATGACCGATATCGGAGGCTTGACGACTGGATCATGGCCATGGTGGTCGGCGCGATCTTCGTCATGATATTGACGAACCTCCTCTACGCCGTCTGGCTCAGGGAGCAACTATACATTATCTATACTTGGCTGCTGGTGCAGTCTGGACTGATAAGCCTGTTTCACATGGGATACGCTTCGGAAGTCCTGCAGTTCCTTGACCCAGCGAGCATTCATCGCAGTTGGGGCATTATCGTTTGCTTGTACAGCATCGCTATGATGCTGTTCCTGGATCGGCTGTTTGAGTTTCGGCACCACTGGCTCTGGGCCGCCGCGATCTCACAGGGCGTTATACTGCTCAACGGCGTTGCCCTAGTTTTTGCCACCATGGGGCGCTATGGCGATGTCGGGTTTTTCGTATCGCGGCTGCAACAACTCTCGCTCATCTTTGTCGCTGCCTTCGTGCTCTATCTGCTTATCGTGCGGCGGCAGTATCAGTATGTCCTTTCTGCTATCGCGTTCCTAAGCGTAATCGGAGTGCTGCTGGTGATGCAGATGATGTATACTGGAGCGAACCCGTTCCTTCTGGACAATTCCCTGTCCAGGTTGCTGGCCGGTGGGACGGTTATTCATCTGATATTGCTCAGTGCTGCAGTCGCTCAGCGCGCGCGACTTGCTGAGCACGGTCTGCGCGCGGCAAAGGATCGCGTTATCGCCATCTCCCAGGCAGCCGAGCGAGATCTGACAATCAAAGTACGCGAGAGGACTGTGGAGCTTGCCGAAAGCAACGCCTCTCTCAAAGCGGAAGTGGATCGCCGTCGTCAGCTTGAGACAATGCTCAGGCAATCCCTCGACTCGGTCAACAACGCTTTGGCCCAGCAACAGGACTTTGTGGCTATGGTGTCGCATGAGTTTCGCGGTCCGTTGGCCGTGATCGCGTCGACCGCTGACAACCTGAGGTTTTCAGTGGCCGAAGACCCCGGGAACGTTGATCTGCGCATCGACAGGATCGGTCGCACTGTCAAAAGGATGTCCATGCTGATTGAAAATATCCTCGCTGGCGACCGGCTCAATGCCGGGCCGGGATCGTTCGCGAAGGTGGAAGTGTTCGACCTGAATGAGATATTACACACCGCCAAGGCGGGGCTGGATGATGACGCTGGGAGGCGCGTCAACTTCGTTCACTGCGGCGCGGCAATGGTAAAGGGGGATCGCATTCTCTTGGAAGTCGTGGTGCAAAACCTGATCCAGAATGCTCTGAAATACTCAGCTGCAACAGATTTCGTGAGAGTACAGCTGTCAACTGATCAAGGCGTGGCGTTTGTAAACGTGGTGGATCAAGGTAACGGCATAGCGCATAGCGACCGTGAACTGATATTCATGAAATATTATCGCGCCGCCGGCCAAAGCGCGAGCGGTTCTGGCCTGGGGCTCTATATTTCACGAGAGATCGCCCAGCAGAGTGGTGGCGATCTCATACTGGCGGCAAGTGACGCAACTGGATCGACATTCTGCCTTTCGCTGCCCATCGAACAAACAACACTCCATCTCACTGGCCTAAACCGCGACGCAGTTCAGGCACAGAGCTGAGGCGGCTAGCCTGCTGGCGTGCTCCTCATCTACATCGCGCCAAACACCCCAGCAGAATTGCAGTAGACAGACTGAAGGACGTCGGATTTGTTAGGCCGGGAGGGGTTCATTGGACGGGTTGCAGACTGGCATCTTTGGCAAATCGGCAAGCATTCTAGGAGCTTGGGACGGCAGACCACCCTTGGTGCCGACGCTGCTTTGAAAAGGGGGTGGGGCAGCATCGCTTGGGCGGGCGAATTGCTATCTCGGTCCGCAACAATTTTCTTAAGAACTTCAGTCCTCGACGAGGCCGAATTGTGGGATAATTAACATTATGTTCGCAACATCGGGCATTGCTAATTTATTTTTTTTGGGGCCGATCGCGATGCAAAGAAGCCATTTCCTCCCAAGTCTTTGGTCGTCCCGCCGGTGCCTGTTCATGTCGAGCGCACCATTCGTTATCGCGCTGGCGACGCTCTCGCCGGCATTGGCGCAAGTGTCCATTGGCGGGGACAGCACGCCGTTAGATCCTGCATCCATCGATGGCAGTGTCGACCTGACTATTGGTGTGACCGGTTCTGGTAGCATGACCATTCTCAATGGCAGCACATTGACCAATGCTACGGGCTATGTGGGGTTCGATGTGGGCGGCGTGGGCGTCGTCACGGTTTCCGGGCAAGGGTCGCGCTGGGACAATCTTGGTGATGTCATCATTGGACAGGAAGGCAATGGAACGCTCGACATTCAGGCGGGCGGGTTCGTTAGCGGCGGCACGGGCTATATCGGCTCCTTTCCGGGCAGCACCGGCATTGTCACGGTGTCGGGCGCGGATGGATTGGGCAATGCCTCGACCTTGTCGCTTGCGCAAAGTCTGAACATCGGAGATCAGGGGACGGGAACGCTCAATGTTGAGGCGGGCGGTCACGTCGCGGTTGGCGGGCGGGTCAATGTCGGTTCTGCGGGGCAAGGCAAAATCGCGCTCTCGGATGGTGCCACGCTGTCGAGCGATGACGGCGTGCTCGGCATCTATGAGCGTGGTGAAGTCCTCCTGACTTCGGGCGCATCCTGGACCATGGTAGGGCAGTTCACCGTCGGGCTGTTCGCTCAAGGCGATCTGCGAATTGAAGACGGCGCCAGCGTCACCAGCGACCAGGGCTATGTGGGCGCCAATCCCGGTGGCAATGGCAGTGTCACCGTGACGGGGCCGGGGTCGAGCTGGGAGATGACCAGCTTCAACCTTAACCTCGGCAATTACGGGGTCGGCGCGATGACCATCGCAGATGGAGCGCGGGTTTACGCGAACGCCGGCGTCGATCTCGGCATCTCGGATGTGACGGCGATCGGCACTCTGAATGTGCGGGGTACGCCGGGCGCTCGCGGGGTTCTGGAAACAAGTGGTTTCAGTGGCGGTATAGGCACGGCAAATGTTGCTTTGGATGGCGGCATTGTCCGGGCCATCGACGATAATGCGACGTTCTTCAGAAGTTATGGGACCCAGACGGTCACCCTTGGTGCTGGCGGCGGCATCATCGACACCAATGGCTACAATATCGGCATTGCCCCTGTCATGACCGGAGCGGGCAGCCTGACCAAGGATGGCCTGGGCACGCTGACGCTCACCGGCGCCAATAGCTATAGCGGTGGCACGACCATCACGGCCGGCACCTTGCAACTGGGCAATGGCGGGACGAGTGGCAGCATTGTGGGGAATGTCGCCAATAGCGGCGTGCTGGCCTTCAACCGCTCGGATGCGGTGACCTTCGGCGGGACGATCGCCGGGACGGGCGGCGTTTGGCAGGTGGGCACCGGGCAGACCACGCTCACTGCCGATAGTTCGGGCCTGTCGGGCGTCTCCCGGGTGTATGACGGCATTCTCTCGGTCGATGGGACGCTTGGCGGCTCGATTGAGGTCATCGGTGGGCGGTTGCAGGGCATCGGCCAGGTGGGGACGACGACGAATTTTGCCGGGGGCATCATCGCTCCGGGCAATTCGATCGGCACCCTGACCGTGGCCGGTAATTATCTCGGCAATGGCGGCACGCTCGAAATCGAAACGGTTCTGGGCGATGACAGCTCATCCACGGACAAGCTGGTGGTAACTGGCGACACGGCCGGTAGCACCAACGTTGGTGTCATCAATGTCGGCGGCAATGGCGCACAAACCAACGAAGGCATCAAAATCGTCGATGTTGGCGGCGCCTCCGACGGCGATTTCACGCTGCTGGGGAGCTATACTTTCGAGGGGGCTCCCGCGGTCGTTGGCGGCGCCTATGCCTATCGCCTGTATCAAGGGAGCCTCAGCACGCCTACCGATGGTGATTGGTACCTGCGTTCCGCCTTGATCAATGGGACTACCCCGACGGGGCCGCTTTATCAGGCCGGAGCTCCGGTCTACGAGGCCTATGCGGCGATGCTGCAAAGTTTCAACGAGCTTGAAACCCTCCAGCAGCGTGTCGGCAACCGCTCCTGGACGGCCGGTATGATCGAAACGGGCGCCTTGCCCGAAGCGGCTGGCGCCAAGAGCGGCATCTGGGGCCGGATAGTCGGCCGCCATGCCGATATGAATTCCAGGTTCTCCACGACCGCCGCAGATTTCGACGTCGATACCTGGCAATTGCAGGCCGGGGCTGATCAACAGCTCTATTCGGGCGAGGCCGGCAAGCTTGTCGGAGGACTTTCAGCGCGATACGGCACCATTGCGGGTGATGTAGCCTCGGTGTTCGGAAACGGTTCAGTCAGCAGCACCGGCTATGGCCTGGGCGGATCACTGACTTGGTATGGCGCGGGCGGCTTTTACCTCGATGCCCAGGCAAACTTGACCTGGTATGACAGTGCGCTTGCTTCCTCGAC